>CAZOSN010000094.1:13703-18160 GCA_964582405.1 uncultured Oligoflexales bacterium
CTGATCGTTCATGACCGAATGAAGCGTCGTCAATAAAACCTGCTCGAGCCCATAGGCAAACGGCAAGCCGGCAAGCGAACCCCATGTGCCCGGGGCATATTTGATGATCCCAAAGGGAAAAACTGTCGCGATCCTAGTCCAAACATTCTGTGGCTTGCTCATATCCAACTCATATTTCGGTAAATCAACAAAGCTATTTTGCCAAACCTTTAACAACTCCGCGTAAATAGCTCATAAAAAGGATGAACCTATGGCAGTGATTATGGCATCATGAACATATTTCTTTGCAATAGTTTTCATAGTTGTTTGGGGGACCAAATTAATGATTAAGCGCAGCTTACTTACCCTGATGGCTTTTTCCCTTATGGGATGCCCATCAGGAAACGATGACGATACAAAATCCGACGACGCATACGATGCCAAGGGCAAGGTGGAAAAAATCACTTCGACCTCCATCACGCTTACCTTTGCGGATGGGGAAAAAGGCGCTCAGTACTTTATCATGCCTTTTGCAACGGGTTCAACCACAGGCTCAGACGCAACGCAGGGCGGTGATTCATCAGTCACAGAACTCAAATTCAATGTTGCTGTCTCGGGTAGCTCAACGCTTCATATGGCAGGTGGCGGCTCGGGTCAAGGTTTTCAGGGTAATCCTGAACCTCTCAAAATGGATGGCCGAACCTTTGACCATGCCTTGCGCACTCTGTTAAACCGCTTTGATCCCCAAAATCCAACTCATTGGAAGTTGGTCGCAAGCCTTGAAGAAGCCAAGGTCACGGACGGTCCCTACGCAAACGGCACCGGACTGGTCGATCAACCGCGCAACCTGAAACCGATTTTCGAATCGCTTGAGCATACCCCCTCCGAACCTTCGTTTGGTTTCGCCGGCGTTTGCCCGAGTGTCAGCGAAGTCTATGCCTTGGGAAATGGGGGTGCAGTAAGCACCGCACCCAAGCTCGATCCGACCTTAGTGTCGCTTAAAGCTGAGTCGGCCAGCTATTGCCTCTATGTTCATAACACCAGGGGGCTCGTGACAGAGTCGAGCGTCGATAAAATCAAGGCCGGCATCGAGTCAGCACTGGCTTCGTACAAAGATGTGATTTACCAGGACAGCTTCGCTGTCACTAAAGGCACCTACAAATTCCAGCCGCTGTTTATCGTGCTGCCGTACGGCGAAGACTCGTCATGGGTTAGTCCCAAAATATCAGCTGCCTTCGTAGGTTCCCTCTCGGTAGCCCACGGCCGTCCTACCCTCTACATCGCGAGCGATCAAAGCAAAGTCAACGAGGAGACAGACAAATCAAAACTCGTCGAATTATTTCATTCGTCGATTGCCCACGAACTTCAGCATGCAATCCTGCACTATTACCGCTATACCAAGAACCTTACCGACACCACAAATTTAACCCCAGATGCACCGCAGTTTGACGAAGGGTTAGCCCACTATATGGAAGATCTCTTGGGCTACGGCGAAGTAAATTTTTCCTCCTATCCGCAAAGCTACCTTGCAGGCTTTTCCACTTCGGAGGGTATCAATCCGGTCCTTCCTGACATCACTTCTGGCACCGCGAAAGCATTCCAACGCGGCGCAGCGCAAATTTTTATGTATTACCTCGTCAGCCAAAAAAAGGGAGTCACCTTCGATGGCACGGTATCTGGAGGTGAGGGACTTGGCTTTATCCGCGCCTTTGCTTCGGGGACCAAGACGAATATTGCTGGTATTACCGCTGCTTATGGCGGAAACTGGGTCGATGCGATCGGCGGTCTATTCGGTGCGTTGGCAATCGATGGCGCCTCGACAGTCAAGGAGCCCGACGAATTTAAGGTCCAAAAACCCGAAAAAGACATCACCGATACGGTTGGCACGACGGGCAAAACCTTTGGCATGCGGTTCAACAATTTTGGTACAATCGATGACCTTAAGGCCAAACTTGGGGGCTTTACCAAGCTTGATGCTGCGGGAGCAGCGATAGCGGTGCCGGAGTATTCAACCGTTCCGCTGCTGCTGACCCTGGGATCGGCAAACGACACGGTTGAAATTACCACGCAACAAAAATACGATAATGCCGGGGTAACCGTCATCCGCTTCAAGTAGGAGTCCGCATGAAATACGTCCTAGTCACTTGCGCTCTGATTTTTCCTACCCTGGTGTCTGCAAAGTCACTTGAAGGGGTAGTGAGAGGTGCCGGGTCGCATCTCGACTACCACGTCGTGCTAAAAGAAAAAGACGATAAAACCACGCATGCGCTTTGCAAAGGCCAGATCACTGACAGCATCAATCGCTATCATAGGTTGACGGCAAAAGTCGAAGTTGAAGAGGCCATAACAAAAGAAGGCTGCTTCAACCCAACATCTTTTTCCTTGGTCAAAGCTCCTAGCGGCAACGAACCGGTCATCGGCTCATTGAAAAAAGCCGACTCCGGCTATTCGATATCCTCCAAGGGGGTCACCTACGGTCTGGAGGATATACCTAAGGGCCTTATGGCCTTGGAAAACAAAGAAGTTGTCGTGGATCTAGCTCCCTCGCTAAGTAAAGATGGCAAAGCTAAAAAGCTTTACAATGTTACCTATTTTGCCCCTGCACCGTAGGGGCATAAGAAAAATTTTTTCGCAACAATCTTGAGGAGTCAAACATGAAACGTTTCATCAAAAATCTTGTGATTGCATTGAGCAGCTTAAGCCTAGCCGCAACGGCTTGGGCTGGTCCCAAAACTTTGATCAAATACGAAGGTGGATCAATCAGCCCTGGACTAGCCGCATCGGCCCAAAAACTTGGCGCGAATCAGTACAAGTTTGAGCTTAGCGCCGAACAGGTTGGTGGCCAGCCGCTGACACCAGCACTCGTCAAATCTAGCCTTGAATCAGAAGCCAAACTCAAAAGTTTTGGAATCGCCGTCGAAGCGGCTGGTGCTAGCAGTGTGGTGGTAAGCTTCACCGGTGATGAGGGCGCCTTTCTATCCGAGTTGGGAAAAACCCGCATCCGCGCTGGCGGCGGAGGTTCTTTGGCTTTGGAAAGCTCAGTCTCCGATGGCGGCATCCGTGCGAAGACTGCGGAACGCGGCCCTACACCAACCGAAGTTAAAGGCCAAGTCGTGTCGGTCTCGGGAGATTCCATCAAATTGGTGGTAACTGAAGCTGGCTCGCAAGGTCCAGCGGCCCAAGCTAAGGTAGGCCAAGCAATTACTGTCTCGGGCCGCGGGTCATTCGCTGCCAAGAAAGGCGCTCAGATCTTTTTCACTCCGCAAACGGCTAATCCATGGAAGGCCGCTCAATTTACCGAGAAGTAACCTAGTGACGAAGGGCGCTGAGGCGCCCTTCCACTTTCTACTTCTTAAAACCGCATCCCCAATCCAACGTAAAGGACGAAGAGATTCTCGAACGAGGACTCGGTACCCAGCAGAGTCATATTTCGGATCGACGCATTGAGATGAAACATTCTGGCAAAGTGCAACTTGTATCCCACACCTAAATTGATCAATGGATTGTGCTGGTCTTCGGGATCCGGCCTTCCGTCTTTGCCATAGGCATACTCCTCTGATGGCTTAGCACCAAATTTCGCATCCGTTGTCCCATTGCTTTTTACTTTGGTTGTACCCCGAGTTTCGTTACCATTGCGCAGGATATTCATCTTTGGATAGAATTTCGAATTCGCCATACCGGCGCCCATCTCAAAAAACAGATCAAAATAGCTCATCAAACTCATAAAGATAAGCTGCTTGCCATAGATCGGGGTCCATACGGCATTCACCGACAGGATATTCTGAATCTCGCGAATCGGAACATAAGCTGGCCCAAAGCTTGCCGCTGTGTTTGCGCCTAAGGCGTCGATGGCATCGCGGTTGCCACAGCTATCTGCAAGTTCGCTATTGGGGTCGTTATAAAAATTCTCAATGCAGCTGCGTTCTTCTTTGTCGGAATTGCTTGCGATTGAGTAGTCAAGGCCAAATCCCCACTCTTCAGAGGCATGATAGGCAAGACCCAAATTAAGGAGCAACGAATTAATATAGGATTGATTGATGATCATGCCGCCATTTGCTTCGACTTCGACAGTATTTTTCCTGGGATACATCTTTAATTTGACGTTGTCGGCGCTATCTGAAACCCGTCGGGCAGCAAAGCCTACTTGGCTAATCACTAGCCAAGTAGATAAAGCGAGCATGAGTTTTGTTTTAAGCAAGACAACCTCGAAGGAATTACCTCGGGTTGACGCCAACCCTAGGCCTTAGCCATTTCTACGAAGTGATCAGCTAGGTATTGCGCTTCGCTCACACAAAGAGCCTTGACCTCTTGCAAAGCCGCAACCGAGGATGCGCTATTAACCGCCTTATGGACCGACACATAAAACTTAATTTTTGGTTCGGTCCCGGATGGCCTAACGCTCACCTTGGATCCATCTTCAAGTATAAATTGTAGCACGTTTGACTGTGGCAGTTGTAATCCATTGCTCGGGATCAGTT
>CAZOSN010000095.1:0-5498 GCA_964582405.1 uncultured Oligoflexales bacterium
GAGTTTATCGGGAATAAATGATCGAGGAGCAACGCAGAGGTTCTCCGTCAGATGGAGTTCAATTACGTAGGAAATTACTGATTCATCACACTACCTGCAAAGGTTAACCCAGCGTCAATTTCTCCCGGATCGCAGCAAGCTGGGGATCGAAGAAATCTTGGATTGTAAGGACCGCACCAGCAGCGCGCAGCTCCGGAGCAGGGTAGTTGGTCAATACACCAACAGTAATCATCCCTGCGGCAACGCCTGCCTCGATGCCATGTGGGCTGTCTTCAAAAACATAAATGCGATCATGATCCGCCGGCGATATTCCGAGCAACGTTGCGCATCTCAGAAATATCTCTGGCGATGGCTTTGGATTCGACGCACTTTCCATACCCAGGCAAATAGAGATAGCGAGGCCATGCATTGATATTTGTCCCTCGACAAATGAGCGGGGGGCGTTGCTCGCTACCCCAAAGGGAATCTCGTGTTTGGTGAGGAAAGCCATAAATTCGTTAACCCCAGGAATTAATGGAGCTTTAAACCTATTTTTCCTAATTAGCGCTTGCTTTGTTGCGGTAAGCTCATCGGCACTAACCTTGGCCTCGGGTTGGCTAGTAATGAGTTTGGCATTGGCTCGAGTGCTGCGCCCACGAAGTTGTACCTTGACATCAGGGGAAAGGGATACACCTTGGTGATGGTGCCAGGCTTGAGACCAGGCTTCAATGTGGACGTCGTCGCTGTTGGCAATGACGCCATCGAAGTCAAAAATAACTGCACTGATTTGACCCATGGCGCACTCCTTGTCCTAGCATACGGGGGATCAAGTGTAATAATATCGGATTGTTCTTGGGGATATTGCAAGGAGAACTATTGCGTGCAAAGATTATTGAAAAATTCTACTCAAAAAGTTGCTGAGGCGCTTCAGAAAACTTTGATGGATCATGCCAATCAGAGCAAGTCCATCGTTTGCGCCGAAGGATTACTACTAGCTTTAGTCGAACAAAAGGATTCGATCGTTCTCAAGATTATCGAGGAGCAATCACTCGATACGATTAAGATCCGTAAACGCATCGTCGATGAAGTTCTGAATATAATGGCCGACCTCCCAGATTTTCAAAAAGGTTTTGTCGGTCAGATAGCGATTTCCAAAGACATGCAGAACATGTTTGATCAGGCCGACCTGGAACGCAAAAAATTGGGCGATGGCTACCTCAGCACGGGCGCGCTGTATTTGGCCTGCTTTAGCCCCAGCGTTCCGGGACCATCACGTATTCTCTCTGAGTGCGGATTGACCTATGATGCGTCGATGCATGCCCTGGAGGCCATCCGTGGTAACACGAAAATTATGGCCAAGGACGGTGAGTCGCGGGCAAGTGTTCTTGAAGAATACACCACAGACATCACAGCCCTAGCACGCAAAGGGCGTCTAGATCGTGTGGTGGGGCGAGAGGCCGAAATCGAGCGCGTGATCGAGATTTTGTCGCGCCGCAAGAAAAACAATCCGATTCTTATCGGAGAACCTGGCGTAGGTAAGACTGTGATAGTCGAGGGTCTAGCTCGCAAAATTGTCGAGGCCGATGTACCGGAGTACCTTTTGGGCAAACGAGTTTTGTCGCTTGAGCTCGGGACTTTGCTTGCTGGTGCCAAAATGCAGGGGGAATTCGAGGAGCGGCTCAAGTTGATCAAAGACGAGATCATCGCTGCTGCGGGCGAAATTGTGCTGTTCATCGACGAAATTCACACCGTGGTGGGTGCAGGTCGCAGCACGGGGGCATTAGATGCATCTAATATGCTGAAACCAGCGCTAGCACAGGGTCAGCTGCAATGTATTGGAGCGACGACCAACAAGGAATACAAGCAGTATATCGAAAAAGACAAGGCACTTGCTCGCAGGTTTCAAACCGTCAAGGTCGAGGCGCCATCGGTAGAGAAGACCATTGAGATTCTTCAGGGTTTATCAAAATCGTATGAAAAGCATCACGATATCCAGTACGACAAGGAATCCTTGGTGGCTGCGGCAGAACTTTCGGATCGCTACCTCCCGGATCGAAACTTGCCAGACAAGGCGATTGATTTAATCGATGAAGCTGGAGCAATAAAGCGGCTCAAATTGATCTACACTCCGCCTGATCTAAGAATCGTTGAGCAAAAGAAAAATGAGCTTTTGGAGAAGAAATCTAAGGCATTCAACGAGCAAGATTTCGAACAAATGGCCCGCTATCAGATGGAGCTATCCAAAGTTGAAGCTGAAATAGAAGACAAGAAAAAACAGTTGAGTCGCGAAATTGAAAAAGTCGATAGGGCAGTTACCCGGGAGGATATCGAAGCTCTGATCAGTAAACATACCGGAATTCCTGCAGCGAAGATCGGAGAAGGCGAAGGCGATAAACTCCTCAATCTTGAGGCCCGTCTTACCGGTCGGGTCATAGGCCAGGAGCATGCAGTCAAATCTGTGGCGGATGCCATCCGGCGCAATCGCTCGGGACTTAGGGACCCTAATGCACCGATTGCATCATTTTTGTTTTTAGGACCTACCGGCGTGGGTAAAACCGAACTTGCCAAAGCGGTTGCAGCCGAGGTCTTGTCGGATGAGAATCAGATCATTCGGATCGATATGTCTGAATATATGGAGCGTCACGAGGTATCGAAGCTGATTGGCTCCCCTCCAGGGTATATCGGCTATGGCGAAGGGGGTATCCTTACTGAGGCAATCAAGAGACAGCCTTACAGTGTCGTGCTTTTTGATGAATTCGAAAAGGCCCACCCCGATGTCTACAACTTGCTGCTGCAGGTTCTGGATGAGGGCTGGCTGACTGACAGCGAGGGTCACAAAGTAAGCTTTCGTAATTCAATTATTATCGGAACCTCAAATGTTGGGTCGGATATTCTCACCGAGCGGAAAAGGCCCATTGGGATTGGCGGTCGTGATGCCGACTGGACGCGCGACGACGAGGCTAAAGAGGTCATGAAACAGTTGCGTAAGCATTTCCGACCAGAATTCCTGAATAGGATAGACGAAGTCGTTATATTCAATCGGCTTGACAAATCTGAACTTCGAAAAATTCTTTCGCTGGTACTGGCTGGACTTGATAAACGCCTGAGGGATCTTGGAATTTCTTTAAAATTGTCAGATGAAGCCAAGGACTTTATCATCAATAACATCGACACTCTGAACTATGGCGCAAGACCGCTTAAACGTAAAATTCAGCAGCTCATCGAAAACCCACTGGCGACCATGATCATAAATGAACGCTCTTCCAAGATGAACACAATCAATGTCGTAGTCGAGGATAAGAACCTCAAACTTCAGTGGACGACGGGAAATGCCACCTAAGGCCACGCAGGGCTATGGCTTGGCTGAGCAGGAATCGATTCCAAACTTCATGGTCACGAAACCGGTACCATGAATGATATGCACGATTTTGAATTTCAGCACGCCGTTCTTGATGTAGCCGAAGGTGTCAAGTTTGCTAATCGATATGGCATTGTGCCCGATGAGAGGGGCACCTAACCCGTAGACATCACCAAGTGTCTGAGACGTTCCTCCCGGAATGCTGACATCAGGCCTGTCGGAGAATTTATAGATGGTGGTAACCTTGCTGTCGATCCTGCCGTAAGCATAGGCTGCATTGTTTGCGTTATAGATCATGAGTGCGTCGTCCGGAATGGTAAATTCTCGCGCTTTTGTTTCGGTATTGTAAAAGTAGATATCTCGCAGTTGAACCTCGGGTTTGACGATCATGGCGACATCATCAAGATCAAAGCTTTTGACAGGCAAAACATTACCCGTGACCAGCGACATATCTAGGGCTATCGGCTGAGATTCGCGTATATCATTCGGGAGCGGATCGATGGGCGGTGCTTCCGAATGGTATTTTGACCATTCCCCCTCCTTTGGAAGGCTTAAATCCTGAGAGCCCAAATCGCTGATATTGCCATTCGTGCAGACGTTCAGGTTTGCGGCCGACTCGATGTTAAGAACGAATTCCTGACTGGTTTCGCCGCCCAATTCATCTTTGACTTTGAGTACGATCGAGTGTTTGCCCTTTTGAGCTCCCCCGACCTCGATCGAAACCTTCCCGGTCGATTTATCAATTTTGACAAAGGAAGGACCGAGGGCGATTTCGTAGGAGATCTTGTCGTTATCGGGATCGCTGGCCAGAACTTGGTATTGGTAAGGTGCGTTCGAATCAATGTCATATTGATTAATCGGCTTGCTAGTGATGATCGGATTTCGGTTTACGATTTCGATTTTTAATGGGTCTGCTTTAAGAGTCAATTTATCGTCAAAAACATAGTTCGCGTTCAAAGTGACGATTCCGATTTTTTCAGCCAATAGCTCGCACGTGCTGGAATCTATTTTCAACTGAGCTGAATCGGTCTGATCTAGGCTGACCTTGGTCGCGCTGTCACTGCACACGGAGCGCGAGGCTGGGCCTTCAAGGATTACCGAAAGGTGAGCTGTCTGACCTCGGTAAATTTTGGTTGAATCGGCCTTAAGGACCAGAGTTGTAGGTTTGGGATCCGCTTTTGGTGCCGGGCCTGGCGCGGGACTCGGTGCGTCGATGTTATAGTTCCATGTAACCGTCAGACCTTCATAGGCAAACTCCGTGCTCGCTGGCCCTGGTTCCATGGCTTTTTGGGTATGTTTGGCCTGATCATTGCTAATATTGCTTGTCAAATTCTTTGGAATGGCGGCCACGGATACATCCAACTCTTTTCCTGATGCGTCGGTAGCGGTGACCGTGTAGATCGTTTCTGTCCCGACGGGAACATTGGTCAAAATGGGTTTAACTGCAAGGCTTGCAATCCCATGGGAGGCATCATCAGCATTCGCCGCAGACTGAGGGTCTTTTTTTCTAGAATCGCCTGAAAAGTTGGACTTATTCCCGCAGTGGGTTGCCAATAGGCTTATCCCTATAGTTATCAGTAGTTTGTTGACGTCCGATCTGTGGGACATAAATTCGCCCTCCCATTAGGTTGTGCTATGGGTCTTATCGGAACTTAGCTTTAGAAAAATTATGTAAAAATCAAGGTGCGACCAAAAGAGTAATGTATTTGCGCGTGTACCCTCTAATTTAGATCGACTTGGCGACCTCGGCGGCAAAAAAAGTAACCCCATTTATTGAGCTTGCTGAACCTATGACTCTAGAGCCTTCTGGGTTCCTTGATTCCCTGGCGAACAGGAAAAGAACCCACAAAATACGCGCGATTTTTCCAATGTTTTCATTATGGTGGATTCCAGGCGTCAACATGCCCGAATTTTCCTACGGTTCCTGGCTCCCTAGATGAACGCAATCAATGCTATTGTGGAAGATGAAGATCTCTGCCATTGGCGGATGACGACGTAGGCAACATGAGGATAGACGTGAGTATTTTCCGAAGTTGGTCTCTGACCGGTTTGCTGACGTTGCCTTTTGCAAATTATGCATCGGCAGATTCTCCCGCAGTCGGCCAGCTTGTCGAAAAAAAGAATGTCCTGATCCAGAAGTTCGTCGCAGCGACCAAAGAGC
>CAZOSN010000095.1:5508-18126 GCA_964582405.1 uncultured Oligoflexales bacterium
AGCGGATGTTAATGAACTCATCTTGACTGATTATCTGCTGTCCGATTTGATGCGGACGGAGTCACCGCGCGCGGCGTATCAGTATCTGATTTTAGCAACGACACTTCAAAGCGCTAAGGGCACAACAAACGATGCCCTCAGCTTGTTGCGCGGTGAGATTCTTATGGAGTTAAATCAGTATCCGATGGCGGTGAGTATTTTCCGCGAGATATTGGAAAAATCTAATTCAGATAAGACAATCGCGCACAAAGCGGCTAACGCGATGATTATGGCGTTGGGAGAGCTTAAAGATTTCAAAAAGCTTCGGAGTCTGGTGGAAGCTTGGCCTTATGACAAGCCTAAGCTTGTTGATCTCGATGAGACTTCGCTTAAGACAGTCTACGATGCCATAGCAAACCTTGATGTCGGGCGGGCCACGCAACTTTTGGAAGATCTTGCTTCGGGGTATTTTCATACCAGACTTGGAAAAAGTGCGTTCGTGAAGCTTGCGTCGATGAACTGCGAAGAATCAAAGGGCAAACAATATGTCCCCAGTCTGACCTTTTTAGGTCGCATTGCAAATTTTGGCAATCTCGACAACGGACTCAAGGAGTGGCTTGCGGCGGCTTTATCTATGCCGGTATTGGGTGATGACGAAAAAGCTATTACTCTGTCGCAGCTCGATCAGCTCGAGCAACTGATGGCGTGGCGATTGTTTGATAATGCCGAAGCAGTTGGGGATGCGATTGATGTGGCGGCGCTTAAAAGTGCAGATGAAGCGCGTTACCGCAATTTGATGTTTCGGTTGCATATGCGGGGCAATGACTTTTTTGAGGCAACTCGTGACTTGGTTGCGTTGCTCAGGCTAAAGCAGGATGTAAAGCCGCGTTTTGCTGAGTTGCTTAAATATCAGGGACTCTATCGGGCATCTTTTAAGATCTTTGATCGAATGGCGCAGGTGCGCAACCGTAGTGTCTTCAGTTGGAATGCGTTCTGGTCGCTCATTCTTGAAAGCAATTATTCTGGGGCTGTCGCTTATTACGCATATTGCGAAAAGCAGGTTCCGAATCTATGTTGGGATAGCGATCGGCAATCGACGGCACAGTTTTGGTATGGACATGCTCTGACCAAGCTAGGGCAAAAAGATCAAGCGCGTCGGATATTTAACGATCTTCTTGATACCAAGTCGGATAGCTACTATTCCTCCGTGATCGAGAGCCTCTATTTGCCAGAGCTTAATAGCATCACCCTTGCAAGCAGGGGAGATGGATTGACTAGGGTGGCGGACGCGGGAGATTCCGCCGAGAATTTCTCCAAGGCTGCTCAAGGAAGTTCCAGTACCGCGTTTAGCGATGTCTATCATGCGGATTTATTCCCTCGGGTGAAGATGGTTTTAAGGGAGTGGTTCCAAAGGGCGCGCGGCGATGAGCTGACAAATTTTGGCGCTCTGGCCGAAGGCTTGGGTTACTATCGCGGCACCAGGCAGGCATTCCGGGATGCAATTCAAGGCAGAAGGGTGGTACCAAGCTTTCGAGGGTTTATTGATAGTTTTCGCAACAGTAGTAGGCCTTGGCAGATCGATTACCCTAAGGCGTTTGAGTCAATAGTCCAGTCGACGGCCAAAAAACATGGTCTGGACCAGATGTTGCTGTATTCGATCATGCGTGCAGAAAGCCACTATGATCCGCTTGCTCGCTCGCAGGTTGGGGCAATAGGACTGCTGCAATTGATGCCCTATACGGCTCTTAAGATTGCAAAGGATATTAAATTGCGCAGGTTTGATTATGATCGGATTGAGTCGCCTGCCATTAATATTCCGCTTGCAGGTAGCTACTTAAAAAAACTCATCACTTACTACCGAAATAACCAGCTCGTAACGCTTGCGGCCTACAACGCGGGTCCCGAAGTTGTAAACCGCTGGCTCGAGCGCTGCATAAATTGTGACGTCTTAAAATTTATTGACTCGATTCCGTATACCGAAACCAGAAACTACGTGAAAAAAATCGTTGCGTTTCATAGCAACTATGCACGGATCTATAATGGCCAAGGACCGCGATTCGATCTAGAAATCCCGCGTGATCTGGTAACCCAAGCTATCTACTGAGTTTGAGGGGGGTTTCGCTGGACTCAAATATCTTGACGAGTAGTTGAAGGTCGTCAATCTGCTGCTTGTACTGTTGAATTTCGGCTTCTAGCTGAGCTAGCCGGCTTTCGTAGCTCTTAATGATGGCCTCGTATTTGCGTTGAGTCAGAGTTTCATGGCGATCCAATGTTTGCTCGCAAAAGGCCAGGAGAGATTGACCGACGGGCTCATCATATCCTCCGCCTGCTGGTTTAAATGATTCGGTTCGCGGAGTTAACGGCTTCGGTGCAGGATTGAATACCTGAAGATGATTTTCGGAGTTGAGCGAGGCTGGTCGAGCTTTGATCGGCTCGCGGTGGGGTTCTGGATTCTGGCCGGCCGGAAAATGAACGAGCTTGTCGTCACGTCCGCCCGCGAGCTTTGCGTTGTCTTGGCCTTGATTAACAGGGATGTAGTATTTACCGTCTTTCAAGAGAGCTTTCAGTTTGCCCGTCTTGATGCGCCTGCGAACCGTCATATCGGAAATCGAGAATTCGCGCGAATATTCCACAATCGATAACCATTGTTCGGCCATAGATTCCTCGCTAGAACAGGACAGTTTCTCCTTTCTACATTTAACCATAGCCTTAGTTTTACGTGTAGAGTGTCAAGAGAATGACGCAGAGCCCTTTAGGGAGCCCTAGCGCTAGTCCTGGTTCCAGGAATTTCATGTCTGACCAGAACCTCAAAGTAACCATCATTGTACAAAGATTGAAAATGAAATGAATCGAGCTCACGGGTGAGGGTCTGCTGCCTGAATCCTGGCTGGAAATTGAATCGCTCGAGGACGACGACATGGTGCTTTGTGAACAAATCTGGCAGATTAGTCGCACTGGTCGTTCTTAACCTATTGATGATTTCGCGGTCTAAATCACCCTGAGACTCCATGATTCCCGTTCCCGAAGCGCAGGCTGGATCTTGGCGCATGCTCGAGGCGATGCTGTAAAAATTTGCACGTCCCAGATGCACATAGCTGTCATAGCCAAATTCTTGCTGCAATTGATCAAGAATTTCAACAACCTGGTTTTTGCCCAGCATAACTTCCTTGAAACGTTGTAGGCTCGTAAACTTGGCAAATCTTCCATATCCAATCTGATCAAAACCAGCAAGAAGGTGGCAATTGATCAAAAAGATCGAGATGGCTCCCAAAATTATAGGGAGCTTAGGCTTAAGGATTGAGTCTGGGGAAGGTGAGGCTTTTTCCCAAAGCGCAAAAGCCAAGAGCATGAATCCTAACACAAGTGGGATGTAGGATGCGTCGTGATGCATTGTGCTTAATCTTGGGAACAGCAAAACGGAGTTTGCGGCTATATTCGTGATGCCAACGCCAATAAGTGCAACAACCCAAATGTTAGCCCGCTCTTTGAGTTCGGGCCTCAATTTTATCCGCGCGCTGATAAACACAATTGCGGGGACAAGGACAAAATATTTTAAAACGTCGTAGCTAAATAAATCGACGACGGTCTTAAATCGCTGAAAAATATTCATTCTAGCGCTAGGAATAATATATTCATTTCGGGTGTATTCCATGCTCAAGCGGAAAGCTTCGATTCCCGGCAGGCTTAGGATAGGGAGAAAGAACGCGGCGGTAACCGTGGCAAGGGTCAGTGAAAAGTAGAGAAGTGTCTTCAGTCGGCGGTCAGCATAAAAGAAAATCAAAGCCGCAGCGAACACGGGTACAAAGATGAAATTGTATTTCGAAGAAATAAGAGCACCAGCAAAAACAGCCGAAATAATTACGGGCCAATTTTTCCTGGAGTGCAATCCCTGAGTAAGGTGATATAAAAAACCGATCAGTAAAAATTCAACAAAGGAAGATTTGGTTCCTATCCTTGCCATCCAATGCCAGATATCGACTGATACAACTCCCAACCCACCCAAGATCAGCCAATAGGCTGGCCGGCGCGGAATATGTCTAGCGTCAAAAAATTGTTTGGCAAAGAGGATCAAATAAGGAAGACTGAGCAAAGAAAACATGGCAAAGATAAGCCTTTGACCCAAAAGCGTCGGCCCAAAGAGTTTGGTAAGGGATCCGATAATGGTGGTATAGCCAATCCCCTGCTGGTACCAAAAATCAAGGTAGGGGATAGCCCCTTTCATGCCTTGGTAAGCAAATGCCACATAGGCACCGTCATCGCCATCCCCTGGTTCAATAACGGCAAAGAACATTATCTGCGCTGCGATGAGTAAGAGGCATGTGATCGCCAAACCAAGCGTTGGAGCCTGTTTCTTCATAATTAAGATTCCTCCATTTCGCGTTAGCATAGCGCAAGAGCTCCTCTCTGTAAATTCTAACAGCTCACTGGGTTCCGTCTGAGAACTCCCTGGTCGATCTCTGTCTGGCGTTGGACCTGCGCTTCCGGTGTTCATTTACTAGCCCGTAAACTGCGCTCCGGTTCTCGGTCCGCCTTGCCAGAGATCGACCAGGGAGTTCTCAGACGGAACCTAGAACCACAGGAGCGACCCATCGCCATAGGATAGAAAGTCGTATTGGTTGCGAAGGGCGTTAGCATAAACCTCCTGAACAGCGTCAAGGCCGATAAGCGCCGCCACTAGCATCATGAGAGTTGATCCGGGTTGATGAAAGTTGGTAAAGAGTGCATCACCTATCTGAGGGTGGTACCTTTCATCACGATTCTTGGGATAGATGAAAATATCTGTTTTTTGAAGTGTATCTGCGGCGGTTTCACCTAATCCCCGCTTCAAAAAATCTTCGACGCAGCGCAAGCTTGTGGTTCCAATAAAAACTATCGGGCGCTTGTCTGCTTGCTGCTGCTTGATAAGGTGGTAAGTC
This sequence comes from uncultured Oligoflexales bacterium, assembly GCA_964582405.1. GTDB lineage: Bacteria > Bdellovibrionota_B > Oligoflexia > Oligoflexales > Oligoflexaceae > CAZOSN01. The sequence continues at coordinate 10,404 of CAZOSN010000095.1, forward strand.
CCGCTTGGGATGCGGTAGCGTTCGGTATGCATCACGTGATCGGCGATAGACGGGTTCTTTACCGGTAGAAATGTACCGGCTCCGACATGGAGCGTTACATAGGCGATATTGATTGCACGATCAGCCAGAGCGGCGACGATTGCAGGAGTAAGATGAAGCCCGGCCGTCGGAGCAGCAACAGAGCCTTTGTTCTTAGCATAGATAGTTTGGTAAAGGGTGCGATCTTCGGAATATTCGGCAGGAAGAGGATTCTTTCGCGTGATATAAGGGGGTAGCGGGATATACCCATTCTTGTCGAGCCAGGTGTCGAATTCCGTGCCAGAGCAATTGAACTCCACGGTTAGATCCAAATCCGCTTGTTCAGGATTGGATAAGATGGTTGCTTCTACGCCTTGGGTAAAATACACCCGCCGACCCTCCTTTAGCTTGCGGCGGGGGCGACCCATTGCAGACCATCGGCCGTTTTGAGTAGATTCAAGCAGCATGAGCTCAACGGCACCTCCGGAATCAAGGTTTCCGATAAGCCGACTTGGGATCACGCGTGAGTCGTTGGCGATAAGGAGGCTACCCGAAGGAATTATTTGGGGTAGATCGCGCATCAAAAGGTGCTGGATGACTCCGTGAGCGCTGCGTACAAGCAATCTATTATCTTCACAGTTAACCCTGCGAAGCTGTCTAATTCTCTCTTCGGGTAGGTGATATTGAAAATCTGCCAGCGTAAGATCGGTAGCTATCATACGGCTTCTATCCTAGCGCTTGCCATTCTGTCGTTCCTGCATGAGAGCAAAGCGTTCGAATGGATAGACGATCGATTGGATGAGTCCAGGGAGAAACTGTTGCCAATACTGGTCAACTTTATTGGCCTCAGTCGTCTTAAGTTCGAGTGTAATCGTTGGAATATTCTGTTCGTTACCGGCAAAATTTCCCAAGGAACCAGGGTAGAACATGTAATCGACAACCCGGTAGTTATTTGCCTTTTCAGCGATCGCAACAGCTAAATGCTTGGCTCGCTGCTCCATAGCTTTGGACGGAGCTTTTACCCGGTCTCCGGGCCCATCATAATCGAGAAATCCAAGCGGTGCATGGATCGAGACGATTTTGTCGGGAGCGAACTGCTCAATCAATTGGACCTGAAATCTAGTTTCTATTTCGGAATTGGGAAAATAGCCCGGAAAATGCCTTTGATCTCGCGCTTTGGTGGCAATCCAATTGGCTATCGCGTAGTCATACCAATCATGAGTTGGAAAGTTGCGGTTTAGATCGACGCCGTTTGCGTTGACTCGCGAGGGCTTCGTTAACAAAAACCCGTCTGGGTTGACTAGTGGAGCGATGACGACCCTGTGAAGACTCTGGTTTAATCCCGCCGAGTTTGATTTGATTTGAGCGGCGAGTTTAAAGCCCATAGGTACCGGAGTAATTTCATCGGGATGCACGCCAGATATCAGCAGTGTGACGGGCCCGCTTTCACCGTAGGACCAATAGATGAGGGGATTGCCATTGATGGTCAAGTCGGCGACATTCCATGGTATTGAGCTGCAAGGATCTTTTTGCCAGCCGAGAGCGGCAAATTTGATGTTTAGCTTGTCGCAGAAGGCTTTGAGGTATGCTTCCTTCTTGCTAGGATCAAACTCGCTTTTCTTTATCGCGAAAAAACCGCGCGTTAGAATATCCGGAAATGATTGAGCATGCTGACTTGGCATCGCAGCCATAGCTTGGGCCGACCAGGCGCAGAGCAATATTTTGAAAGCGACCCTCATGCCACTAAAACTCATCAATTAGATCCTTAGCATGGATAGTATAGTCTATCGGATCAGGTTTGCGAAACGGCCAAAACCTTGGAACTTATCTCTTTACTTGAAATTATTGAAATACCCGCTCCCGCGTAATTCGGCCAGCGAATTTATGAGTTCGGTGGCCGAATTAACGCAGAACACCCTGCATTCGCCGACTTAACGCAGCAGGCTGCTTTGAAACATAGAATCAAAAAAGGCGTAGTGGGCTGAATGCACCCCACTACGCCTTTTTTAACTGTTGTGGCTTGGCGTGAATTTAGTCTCTTGTAGCATAGATAACAGCAACGTGGTTGGCGAAATAGCGCAGCCAGTCATACTCTTTGAACACCAGACGCTTACTATACGGGCCTTCATCTCCAGTCGAGCTGAGGTCGTAGTCATAGATAGGCTTATTTGCTTCGGGGTAGATCGAATCGCGGATGTAAAACACGCCTTTATTCGATGAGCAGCCGCCATTGGCAGCATAAGCGTTTTCCAATTTTGATTGGGTCGCCAGGGCACTCTGAAGCTGACTCTCGTATTTGCTCTTGGCGTCAGCATCGGTTGCAGCATCGACTTGTGCCTTGAGTTGTTTGACTTTGTTAGCTGTGTTAGCGCGAAATCGCTCAGTATAGGCGCAGTTATTGTTGCTCATCTCATCATTGTAGCCAATGATATAGACGGCATGCCAGTAGTTATTGTGGTTATATATGACCAGCACGGGTGCTTTGCGAGTGCGGAGTGTGGATTTAACGCGAGTGACGATATCCTTAGGCGCGACTCCGATATTCCATTGGTTGTGCTGTGGATCGCGGAACAGAATCTCACGTTCGAATTTGGGCATTTCGACCGAAGCAACCTGCTCACGATCTGGTTTGTCGTTGAACCAGTTGTACTGGGTCCCGTATTCCGAGCCAGGGGCGCGCGCTCTCGCTTTTGCCATATTTCCCTTGGAATCGTAACCGTACCAGCCTTTGGTGTAGCGATAAGTGGAATTTGCCAGCGCCTTCTGATCGTTGTAATTAAAGAGATAGATGGAATCGGTCCGCCAGTCTTCGAGACCTGGGACATCCTCGGCGCTGTTTGCTAGGTTCATCGTGTAGCGTTCACTTAGGTCAAGTGGGCCATCCGGGGTGCGCGTCATGCTGGGATTCAAGCGGGCCAGCCACCATTCGGCAATGCCGGTAAGGGCCATATAAAGGCAACTTCCTGCATCCTCTTGGTTTGGCGAGGCCATTACATAGGGTACCAGCTCATCGAATCCACCTAGAGTTGGAATGCTATCGATCTCGCTAAATATAGGTTGCGAAGGTTCAGCACCCGGAAGATCGCTTCGATGCGCGACAGCGAAGCCAGTGCTGCTCACAAAGCAAAGGTTAAAGATCATGATAGCCGAGCAACATTGTCTCACAGAAAACTGGTGCATGGTGGCGCCCTTTCTCTTTTCTAGATGGACTATAAAATTGTCCCGACGCTACTACATTGTTCCGCAGCTGTCATGAACTTCTCGATGAGAAAACGATTTTTTTCCGCACCTGTGTTCCCTGAATCGATTTTCGACCAACCTGGACAACATCTAAACCACCGATCCCCAAAATCAATGCTGAAGGGGTACTAGGTTCCGTCTGAGAACTCCCTGGTCAGCTTCTGGCTGCGTTGGGCCTGCGCTTCCGGTGCTCATTTACCAGCCCGTAAACTGCGCTCCGGTTCTCGGCCCGCCTTGCCAGAAGCTGACCAGGGAGTTCTCAGACGGAACCTAGTCGTCAGTCATTACGGAATAGTGGCTGGCCGAGATGGCGTCCATCCCATCGCGCGGAACTGGAAATAGGCGCATAGCGGTTGATCCCAGAGAGCGTTAATTCCCCCGGATTTGGTATGCGGAATATCGGGACCACGTACGGCAAGTTAGATAGCATCGACTCCATGTAATGCTCGAAAATGGGAAACAGGCCCTCGTTGTGGCTGGTTCTCGGGATTAGTTCACCACCTAATTTTTGAAAACGCCTGAATTCATGATCCAGCGCCAGCTGCAGCGGGCGAGCTAAGTTTTCAGAGACTATGTTTTGGGATTGATCGACAAGCTCCCTCTGAAGGGCCTGGATCTTTGCAAGGTCGATGTTGCTATCCACGATCAAGGCGCGGCTTGACAGGCATCCGCGTTGATCAAGCGCGAGACACTGGCGAAGGATAGCCTGAGTATTTTGTAGGTCGGATTCGGAGATAATCGAAGCTGTCACCACAGAACCAAATCCGATCACAGGCAGCGCGAGCTGGCGCTTCAGTTCGGAAATAGTTTGATCGCTTCCAAATATCATGATCGCCAAATTCTCTTGCATATTTTGCTTCAAACGCCATTCATCGGTTGCGATCTCGATTTGGTCCGGAAATATCTCCTTGAGTTTTCGTAGGAGATCGCCAATAGCAAAATCTATCAGGGTTTGAGGTAACCGAACCTTGAGATTGAGGCCCAAAATAATCCCACACAAGATCGCCTGCATGCCGGCAAAACTATGATTGCGGGGCAAGATCAACGAAACATCGCGAAAGATCTCTCGGTTTCCTATTGCAGCCATTCCCGCTTCGACCCATTGATCGACGGTAAGCGCGCCGATCTCATCGAGGTCGCTTTTGGCCCAAGCTGCGATTCGCCCGCTCGAAAATTCGCGCTCGAGAAGGAACAGACACTCCGCTCGCCAGGCGTCAAACATCGTTTTTACCTTGTGCGCGCGTGGTCTGATTTGATTAAGGCACGGTAAGATTTTGGGGATTTCTGGCATTGCGCTGCCGATCGCGGCGGGTTGATCTAGCTGAACTTTGGTGGAGCACCCTTTCAGCACCGCGTGCGGTATTCTGCCAGCAAGCCTGAACCCCCCCGATGATTCTAACCATGCGAGGTCTTGCGTTCGAATAGCCTTGGAAATATCAAGGCGTGTGGCGTCATCGATGCATAATCCACCAAATCCATGGGTTGCATAAATGTCGAGACCCAACGCGACATTGAGGTCGACCCAGAACGGAAATCGGTAGAGCCTCTCGCTGAGTTTGGTCTTGGCTCCTGGTTCTACCCAGTCGTAGGCCTGGCATGCGAGCTCGCTCATGCCATATTCGCTAATGATTTTGGTGGAGTCGATATCAAAAACTTCAGAGATATAGCCGAACAATGTTGCGCGGCTTACCGCTCGGGTTTCGTTCTTCGTTCCTCCGGTCTCGATCACGATGCTTCCCGGCGGTAGGGGCTTTCTCATGCCGCGATCCCAGAGCTTGACGAAGTGAAACGCGGTGCCAAATACCCAAACAGGCGACTCAGAGTCTGGTAATTCTCTTTCATTTAGGTATGTTATAGGAAAATATGGTCCGAATCCCTCGATCATAAATGCCAGGCTTGAGTCGGGCCACTCGCTAGTTCGTGGCACATAGCTAAAACCGCGTGGTCGAGAGTCCTGTGGAAAAAATCGGCTGATCACTGTCCGAAATGTTTCAAGCGAAAGTATCCGGTAGATAGTCAGCCCATCCACAGAAAATGGACTTCGGGAGCGATGTCCGAGCGTACCGCTCGATTGGAAATACCGTGCCACCGGTGAGTTGATTGAGATCTGTCCGTCTTTGAAATCCTCGACCATGATGATTTCATCAGGCAAAAATTTCGGCGAATCGTGCCCATCAAAGAGGGGTCGCCCACTCGCAATCAGACTTAAGGCTGTAGCCTGGCGACTATGCGTCATTTTGATCTTATCTATCAGAGCGCCCAGGTTTTGCATCGTCCGGCTTTTCCTTTAAAAACGGCAGCCCGGGGAGATTTAGCGTCAAATAGGTCGAAAGTCCATATTGAGATTCAACTCCTGTTTTTAACTGAATTTTGTTACGATCGCTGATTCACACGGCGAATGGATTAGCGGATGGCTACCGGATACTATTTAAGGCTAGAACAATTCGAAGGGCCGCTTGACCTTTTGCTTCATCTCATTCGGGTCAATGAGATTGATATTTTCAATATCGATATTTTTCTTTTGACAACTCAATACCTTAACCATTTGCGCGTCATGGAGTTTGACGATCTGGCCGACGCGGGTGATTTCATCGAGATGGCATCGTCTTTGGTAGAAATCAAATCGCGAATGCTGTTACCCACCGAAAGTATCAAAGCGAGTTCGGAAGAGGTTGGCGAAGACGACCCGCTGCGAAGTCTGCAGGACCGACTGATCGAGTATGAAACTTTTCGCAAAGCCTCTGAGTTTTTCGAAGCTATCCCGCAACTTGGAGTCGAGATCCAATCGAATCACGAATGGCAGAGGCTAGTACCGCTATACGAAGATATCGAAGGCCCGTTGAAAGGGGATTCCGCCGCGCTAGTGATCCTCTATGAGCAGATTCTGCGTGACCTTAAAGAACGCAAACCAGAGATGATTGTAGAGGCTGTTACCCACCGTGTGGGCGTCAAAGAAACAGTGGATCGGTTGATCAGTGTGCTGGAGGCGGTGAAATTTGCGATATTTCAATCGTTCTACCGTGAGTTTGAATCGCGTTATGAACTGGTTGTTAGTATTCTTGCGGTTCTTGAAATGTCGCGCTGGGGACAAGCCAAAGTCTATCAAGAAGAGCTTAATGGCCCACTTTGGGTTTACCGGCCCGATTTCGATGAAGAATTGTTGCCTGCCAAGCGATTGCAGGGCGTCCCTGCGGAGGCCGCAGCAGTAATGGAGAAAGAGGTATTATCATGAATAAGCCGGAAGCAAGCGCTGAACCTGCTGCCGACGAGATTATCGCAGACTTTGAAGTCTCGCTCGCGGAACCGACTTTTGCCGACGAGATGGCTTTTGCCGAGCAGCTGACCCTCGAAAGTCAGGTCGAGGCACTGGTTTTTGCTGCACCTCAGCCTCTGAAGGCCAGTGAAATTTTTGAGGTGATCCAAAAGCTCAATCCAGCCGTTCAGCAGGGTGAGGTCGAGCGTGCGCTTAAGGTTTTGTCCGATGAATATCAGAATCGTGCTGGTGGATTCCGCCTCGAAAATCTCGCTCGTCAGGGTTATCAGTTCCGAACCGTAAAAGCTGCGTCTCCCCTGATGGAGCATCTGTTTGCTTCGCGTCCCAGACCGCTTTCGCGTGCGGCATTGGAGACTCTAGCGATTATAGCGTACCGTCAGCCAGTTACCCGGGTCGATATTGAGTTCGTCCGGGGTGTTGATTCGGGAAGTATTATCAAGAACTTGCTTGAGCGCGATCTTGTGGTCTGCGTGGGCAGAAAAGAAGACGCGGGAAGGCCGATGCTTTTTGGCACAAGCGATGTCTTCCTGACCGTCTTTGGCCTTTCGAGTTTGAGCGATCTGCCGCCTCTTGCTGCGTTTCAACCATCCCCTGAGATCATAGCTGCTGCCAAGGAACGACCCGAAGGCGAGGGGTTTGATGTGAATATGAGTGCAATTCTAGGTGGTCACAGTGCTGAGTCCGACGACGATGCTTATGAAGCTCGAGGTCCGGGCAGAGCTGGAGCCTCGCGGGCCTTTTCGGAAGACGAGTAAAGCTGGACGTCACGCGCGGACCGGGGTATTAGATCGCTCGCAACATGGACAAATCCTTAAGGATACGAGCGATGATGGAAACCTCTGGTACCACCGATCCAATGATTCCCGGCACCATGCGCCTGCAAAAATGGCTTGCTGAACGAGGTTTGATGAGCCGGCGTGAGGCTGATCGTTTGATTTTAGCTAGGAAAATCACGGTTGATGGCATGGTGGCTATGCCAGGTTTACAGGTCTCTGCGGGACCACTCGATGTGCGGGTCGATGGCAAAGTCCTCGCATCTCGTCAAGCCGATCCTGAGGTGGTGGCTAAGGTGTACTGGTTGCTTAATAAGCCTGACTTCACTTTAGTAAGCCGAAGATCGGACGACGACAAATCAACCATTTTTGATCTACCTTCCTTGCGCAAAGTCAAATTTCCCGTAAGCTCGGTCGG
>CAZOSN010000096.1:0-12557 GCA_964582405.1 uncultured Oligoflexales bacterium
ACGATCAAGCGGAAGATTTTACTGATCCCCTGAGTGACATAAATGGTATTGCCGATCTCAACGTGGCGGCCATCATAGAATTTAAGACGTTTGGCAGGCCGGAAACTTCGCACTCGCTTGATCCACGGTTCGTACATATTGGCTCTAGCTGCAATGACGAAATCGACACGGCGTTGGTCGCAGGCCGTAAAAACCGCCGTGTTGCAGAAGGCGGAGTCAGCTAAGAGGTAGCGGTGTTTATTGCGAGGAACCTGTTTGAAGACCTCATGGATGACTTGCGGTGAGCCGTTGGAGGAGTACGTGTTCCCTGGCCTCACCTCGTGCCAATACTGGAAGCCAAACTGGTCGAATGCCATCAAAGTGTCCAGCCCCCAGTTCTTCTTGTAGTTATAGGCTAAGCCCTCCATCTTAAGGCCATACTGCTCATTGTCCGACGAATCGATGGAGAGAATAAAGTCATCGGTCTTCGGTTGGGTACCATAGAGTTTGAGCCCGACCTCGATCAGGCGGCGTTCATGCCTCGGGTATCGTGATGAGAAAAGCGTTGGAGGAAGTCATCATAAGTTCGCGCTGCGCAGACGACATCACCATTGGCTGCCTGAAAAGCAGGATCCTGACCAAGTCGATCGAGGTCGTCAATGCAATCGGCACCAGCGACAAGCCCGAGAGTCATAGCTTTCAGCTTGGCAAACGAGTTTGATTTAGGGGTGATTTTGTTGACTGGCAGGAGGGGCGTCCAACGTTGGGCGTTCACAACTCGGTCAAAAGTACTAGAAAATAGGCTCATGCCTGCCAGTGCAGAAAGGTCTTTTTTCGTTGCTTGAAGTTGGATAAGATCGCCCATGCCGCAAGGCTCCCGTTTTTTGTTTGTTTTAAGCAGCGACGAAAATACGGGATTTTTTATTTTAGGCCACTGAAAATTCCTGTCAGGCCTGTGGATAAGTTTGAACAAATGGGTGATGAGTAATTGAATCGGGGACCGCTTGAGCTACAAAGCTTTGCTTAAGTTATGCTGGGAGGCTTCTGCGGATCTCCGTTTTATTTTAGGCCACTGAAAATTCCTGCCAGGCCTGTGGATAAGTTGAATAAATGGGTGATGAGTGATTGAATCGGGGACCGCTTGAGCTACAAAGCTTTGCTCAAGTTATGCTGGGAGGCTTCTGCGGATCTCCGTGAAATGCTTCATTTTTCGGATACTCCGTCCGTTGATTCGGACTAATCTTGGGGATTAATTTGCGAGGCTCTCAGAGTCTGACCATCTTGGATCAAGGCCTCGGATTGTTGCGAAGGCTGCGATTTCGACGCGAACGTCATCAGGTATTTTTTGCAGCGAATCGATATCGCCTGTAGGGCGGTGTCCACTGGCCACAAGCATAATTGCGGAGCCGCCAACGATAGAAGCTTCGTAAAAGATGCCTTTGCTTTTCAGATGATCGTCGAATAACTCGATGAGCCCGATGTCGATAGCTGTCATAAATTACTTCCCGTGGCAGACAGAGGAAATCCTAGGGATCTATAACGCATCAGCTCTGAGACGAGCCGGTGCGCAGGTTCGTAGCTAAGCATCAGTGTGTCGGAAAGTTCACTGGCGGTCATCTCCGGATGGTCGCGCAGCAATAGAACGGCATCGCTGCGCCAGCTTATCCCGTAAAGAAGGCGTAAGCGAAGCTGCTCATTTCTTTTGAGCAAGGCCTCTTCCGAAAGAAGATCGCTAGCGCGCGGCTTAAAAGCGGATTTTGGCAAGCAGAATCCATCCTCAGCGTGAAGGTCGAGATAGTAGCCTTCCTTTGCTACCTTTTGATCCACAAGAGCTGCGAAACGCGGCTCTAAATAGAAGGGTTCTGACAGCAGGCCTGGTTTAAAGTTTCTGAACTTCTTCGGGTCCGCTTTCTGTAGAACGTGCATCGCGAGCCGCAGCGTCGGTATTTCGCCTAAGGCCACTTCCATCGCCTGAGCCATCTTAAGTAGCTTGGCCGCATGCAGATAGTTGTGCCGCGTACTAAGCCAATGCACGAGCACCGAAAGGAAGCGACTCAGCCGCAATTCAGACTGGCCGACCAGGTAGGCAACCAGAACAACGGCAGCTTCGACGTCGAGGGGCGACTTAGGGGTGGCGGAAAAAGACGAAAAACCCAGTGTCCAAGCGGCTTGGTCGAATAGATCTTTAAGTTCGCCTTGAGTTTTTGTGTCTAGTGTTTTCAATGTCTTGCGAAGAAGCATAATTAACCTATTGGTTTCACCAATACCTATGTCGGCATGTTATCATAAAACTTGAGGGGCAGGAAGATTTAGGAATCCTAAAAGCGTCATTGCAAAGCTGCGAAATCAGGTAGCCATTCAGGTGGCCAAGACCCGCAAAAATCGAGCAAAATCCAAGGAAACCGGCATAGAAAAACCAGAAGGTAACCCTCTAATAAAATTAATAACTAGCTGATTTTGCTGCTGAATTTAATTCGCCCAGATGAGATTTGGGAGCATGAGGTCGCAGGTTCGATCCCTGTCTCCCCGACCAAACTTATCCAAGTAAAATTCGATAGTTATGCTGCTAAATTAAAAGCCACGACCAAGCCGCAAACCGAAAAGTGTACAAAAAGTGTCAAATCACTGATTGACCAGTTTCAGCTGCACTGCTGGAACCGCGATCTTTTGTGCAATGGACTGAAGGCGATCATCGGTTCTGTGAACATACCGCTGAGTAGTCTCAACAGACTTGTGGTTCAACTGGCGGCGAAGGTCTTCAATGCTCGCGCCCATGGCAATCCAAATCTCAGTGCATGAATGGCGCATCTCGTAAGGGGAAATGATTGCCACGCCTGCGCGCTTACAAAGCGCCTCTAGGCCGTTGTGCAGTTTCTTTTGCTCCAACATGCCTCCCTGCAACGCTGGGCAAACAAACGCCTTTAGCGGCTGCCCTACGGCTCTTGGCCTTAGGAAATCGACCAGGGCTTTGGGCATCGCGACATAACTCCAGTCCTTGTTTTTCGGAAACGGCTCAATTTCGCCAATCGAACGCTTGAACGCTGCCTTAATCAAGATCTGCTCCTTGTCAAAGTCCACGGCCTCCCAGCGGAGCGCCTGAATCTCGCTCGTTCGCAGTCCAGCCAACAACCCAACCCAAATCGCTGGTGCAAGGTAGTGGTCGGCGGATCGATTCAGCAGTTTCCACGAGTCGTCCGGGTTTAGGAAATCTCGCTCAGTCTTGTGAACCCTTGGCCCGTCTTTTCTCATGACCGGGCTTTTGTCCATATAGCCATAGTATTCGACCGCATCGGCAAACATTTGACGAAGCAGGTTATAGACATGGCGACGGGTTTGTTCGGAACGATTTAAGGCGTGCATTTTGGCGAGGATTTCACCAATATGGGGTGGCGCAACCGCCCTAAGCTTAAGCGGACCAATTGCAGGCAGCACGTAAGTTTTAGCCATGCGCCTGCTCTGCTGGTCCCAGCCCTTCGAGATCCTGCATGAGCGCCGGAGCAACCATCTTTCCCAATACTCACTGACTGAAATGTCTGATTGCTTTTGACTGATCGAGGACGTGCCTCGCTCTCTCATTTCTTTGAGCACTAGGCAATGCCGCTCGGCATCGGTCTTGCGTCTAAAGGTTTCGCTGGTAAACCAACGGCCATGGGCATCTCGCTCCCTCACAAGGTAGGACACAGCCCCGTTCGTCAAAATTTTTTTCTTTATTGGCAATTTGAACCTCCTGAGAGGTCGCCTCGGTCCAACAAATGCCTGATTGTCAAAGAGCATGACACATTTCTTGGTCACCGAGGCGACATATAAGTTTTTTGGGCTGGTGTCAGTAATCATTGGCTATGGGCTTAGTTTCATTAGCCTTGCTCCAGCTCAGCAAATCGGCCTTGGAAAACAGGAGACGCCTACCATGTTTCCTGAAAGGGATACGTCTTTGATGAACCCATTTATAGACCGTCGCCAAGGCGATGCCCAGCAGATGCGCCGCCTCAAACGGTTTCAAGATTTTGTCGTCGTTCATTGAGCGCGCCTCCCCAAATCAATCATTCGTTGAATCACCCGAAATCCACGGGACCGTTGCCCAAGAATCGTTTGACTCGACGCTTCCAAATTTTAGAGAGGCTATATGGCAGCTTGGATGGCCTGATGTATTTTTCGACAGTGCGCTCAAAATTGCCATCCTGATTAAGAATTTTCCTGGCCTCATGAGCGCCATGTTCCTGGCTTAAATGCTTGTATGCAAATATCTTTACCATGCTTTTATGCGGCACATTGAGAGGTAGAATATTTTGAGGATCAAGCACCCTAAGGTGCTGAAGATTTGAATTCAATGACATTTCGCCCACGTTTGCAAATCAGCACTCTTTGAAGCTCATTGATGGGGATGCCCACGTCAATAGCACAATCTAGTTGACCAATATCGGCATCAATGACGATCTCAAAATATCTGCCGCATAGCCTTTTAAGCCAACTCAAAACTTCAGAGAAATTTTTGAAATGACTCAGATGAAACTCAAAGACCAATGGTGCCGGGTCATAGTGAGGGTTTGGTCTCGGGCTCATCGCGATAAAAAATTTCTTGCCCCATAGCTGCCGTGCCTCACAAATCTGATAGGGGCGATGGTGAACGCGTTTTCCAGTGCGCTCGCAGCGGACATGAAGTTCACTGGCTTTTCTAATTCGTGTGACTAGTTTTTCGTGATCTACATCAAAAACCCTTAATACAACAGTATCCATGCTAACTCCTGACCAAAAATATTTAATAAATATTCAACTGGCCGGGACGCTAACAGACGTCTCGAAAGGTGGGTAGATGTGGGGGGACAGCACTCAATATAAATTGTTTAATGAATTGCCTAGGCTCAGGTCCAACGACTATTTCGTGTCGGCTCCTTTACTTCCAGAACGCGCGCTAAGTCTTTTGCCAAGACTTTTCCATCAACGTTGAGCCAGTAGGCGATCTTTACTTTGGCGGGACCAGGCGACTCATCGAGTTGGCATCTTCTCACTACCGATGGCTTTTGACCACAGCAGCTTGAAGTGGTTTGAAGCCTGTTCCTGGAAACCGACTCCGAAGGGCCTACCTTCATCTTCCATGTAGCTGATGCACATTTGGCTAATACATACTATTATCCTCCTGTGCGCCTACGGCGCACTCGCAAACCTGTTTTGTTTGACTATAATTTCGATCAGATTGAAGAGACATTGAGAATTTGATCTGACCAGAGCAATTCAATAAAATTTTTCCAAGGTAGAATTTCAATGCCATCTTCTATAATTCTGCATTTCGTGTCCTGGGAAACCACGATATGCCGGGATGTGAGCCCTTCTTCTTTAAGTGCTTTTAGCCCACGCAAGTGCTTTGACTGGACTAGTTCCGTGGCTTTAACTTCAATGGCGACGGTGCCGCCGATGACAAAATCAACTTCGAATTGAGAAGTGGAGCGCCAATAGCATAACTTCTCATCTCTGCGCGCGTAGCTAAGGTACGCCCTAATTTCTAGGGCTATAAAATGTTCAAAGGCTTCACCGAACAATTCGCTTTTTGCATGAATCCTACCGCGGTGAGCCAGCTGATTGGTTACCCCGATGTCGAAGAAGTAAAACTTTGCACGTGAAATAGCTTTTCTTTTTTTGGTTTGGGTAAACCCAGAAACTGTAAAGCCAACCAAGGTATCTTCTAGTATCTGAATATAACTCTTAAGAGTCGATGGGGAAACCTGACAGTCAGAAGCCAGCGATTCATAGTTAATTTCTTTGGCATTTGACAAAGCCATCAAGTCAAGAAACTCAGCAAACGCCCCGATATTTCGCGTGAGAGCCTCTGCTTGAATTTCCTCGCGAAGGTAAGTCCCAACATAACTCTTAAGTTCTTCGTCATAAAAATCACTGTCATAAACCTGTGGCAGGCCCCCTCGATTCACATACCGAATCAGATCAAAATTAGGAATCTCCTTAAAAACCAGTGGGAATAGCGAGCATTCCCAAGCTCGACCCGCCAACATATTAGCAGATCCCCTCTTGAGCTTTCTCGCGCTGCTGCCGGTCAGCAGAAACTTTAATCCCCGCTTCTGGATGAGGCGATGAACTTCATCGAGCAGGGGAGGATGTTTTTGAATTTCATCGATAACTATCAGTTTTGTTGCATCTGGATTTTCTTCGTCCAGAATTTTTGGCCGCTTGAGAAGTCTTTGATAGGTCTCTGCATCGAGCAAATCATAGACAACAGCCTTTGGGAGACATTGCTCTATCAAGGTGGATTTGCCGGTAGATCTTGGCCCAAAAAGAAAAAAAGACTTCTTTTTCAGAAGCTTATCAAGATCTAAGAGCCTTTTATACACGACTAATATCCATAGCGTAATCACGGAAAATGATGAAAATCCATGACTATCATCTCAAAAAAAAAATATACAGTCCAGTGCCAAAGCCGCTCCGGAATCTGTTTGGCTCGTCTGCGAATTCCGCTTATTCGGGCGATATTTTTGAACGACACCAATGATCAAGATCGACGGAAGTCTCCACGGTCTTAATTTTGGTCGCAGGAGACGCTGCTCTAATTCTATCCCTCCGAGAAGCCATCGTTTCCAATATTTCATGCCTCTCAGCTTCATGGGTCTGACTCTTTCCACGTCGGGATTTCCACCCGCTGGGATGCATCAGCTTGCGCTGATTGCAAAGTTAGTGTTACGCGCCGGCTACGCCGCCAGCTTTGACAACCAGCTTTCGCTGGACGTACACTCAGGGCGCCACGCAGACGACCAGGTAGGAACCGATCTTGGTGGTGCTGGCCGTGTTCGCGAAGTGCAGGTTGACGTACCAGGCGCCCGTCGTGAAATTGGATTGCGACGAAGCCGACCAAAAATAGTTAGCGTCCGTATCAGCTATAAAGTAATTATTGTTTACCAATGTATCCCCTCCCGGCCTCTGAGTCCCAGCCCCGTTATAGCCAACCTCACGAATCCCATGATTGTAAGCATCCATCAATTCCATCTGAGTCGGTAAACGCCAGTCACTTCGACCCCCATAGGTCAGATCATTGCACATCTGCACTGCTGCTGACCAATTTGCGGTCGTGCTCGCTGCAGCAGTCCCCGTCACGGGATAGCTCTCCGACCAGATCAAGCCCGAGACATTGTCTTTGATCATGCAGCAATCGGATCGAGTGGATTCAAACTCGTACAGACTTCGGCACTGAACAAGATTCAAATGTCCGTGAAGGGCTATAAAGGTGCTAATGGCAACGAAAATGTCGCAACTACAGACATTGTTTTATCCTTTGAAAATAGACGGCCAAAGACAATTTCGATCCCGAAGGAATGTTCGACAAAACATGGAGTACTAGTCCCACGTATCTTTAAGAAATATCTGAAAGACCCGTCCGCATCTACCGACAAGAGATTCGTAGTTTCAGACTTTTTTTCATTCTATCTTCGCTATTGCCATAAAAATAGCGTCCAGATCAGAGGGCTTACGCTCCGGACTGTTCGTGTCATACTTGGAGATAACAAAGAAACTTCCTTCCTTATGATGGAGCATAGTAAAGCGAATGCTGGCGAAGATAGGGGCAGCCCCTGCACTTAATCCGCATAAAGCCATGCTCATACTTACCACAAGTTAACAAGGCATCGAAGGTATTAAAGATATAGCCTGGTAGGTGAGGTTTCGAGGCCGTGAAGTTTGACAAGTGGTCGGAGACAAGGCGGTTAAGCGGCGAAGACTCGGAGTTGCGATGTTGGTAGGACGCGGCCATTGCTAGAATCTGCCAAGGCTGCCGCGAATCGGGTAGTCGTGGGGTGACATCTCCCGCCCTGGATATTCGCGCCTGCGCATTGAGATGTTGTCAAATCCTTAACAAATCAGAATTTGGAAAAGATGCATCAACCGCTTAGCCGCAGCAATCCCCGCCCAGAACCCACTCTGTTCGTCATTTCTTTTTTTATCTTAATGACTTGCGATGAACTCGCTTTAGGAGCGTACGAGAATTCCGATAGATATTCAAATAATTTTCAGCGGGAGCAGGATGTCCAATCAGATAAAATCTCGCCGTAGTCTCCGTGCTCAAGACAAACTCCCTGGCGCCGCAAAGAAGACAGCGACCGATGGCCACCTCGCGTCAAAAACGAGGCGTAGAGATATCCGTGAGGTTTCATCATCTTCCGACGATGAATCCTCCGACGATAGCAGCATAGACAGCGAATCGGAGTTAGGTCTGGAACATTCGACATTGATCGAACGCAAGACTAAAGAGGCCTTTGATACCGAAGGCGCCCCAAATACGAAGAGCCAACCAGAAGCTAGTCACACAAAGTATCAGCATATCTTAAAGCGTGTCAGGACAGAACCGCAGAGCGAGCATCACAAGCATGGTCTGATCATCGCAGACGATTCGAAAGATATCCCTAAGATCATGTGGCAGCTCCACTGCGATCTCCCCGGCGCCCTGCTGATCCATTCGCCAGAGCATTTGGGCCGCATGGTCGAGGATCCGGGATTTGAGCGTTTCTTGACCGAAGGCGGCACACTCTGCCTTAATCTCGCGCGCTTTGCCAATAAAGATACGATCAGTTTACACGGCCTGTTTGATACCAAACCTGCTTTTGCAATTCCCGTCGCCACCAGAACCGGCACGTCCATGAAATCGGTAGCCGTGAGTCCAAAGCTCCGGGTTTTTGCCATTGACGCCGCGCGCAACATCACAGAGACCGGGCGTTGCCAGGCTCTGATGTCTCGGTTGAGCGCAAACTATCGGCTTACCGATTTTAACTTGATAGACGATCCATGGCAGCAGGCGATTAGCGTTGCTCCTCCGAAAGGTTGTAAAAAGGTCAAACTATCACGCCTGGTCTGGAGAGATGAACTCCTGGGTGGCCTGAAGCCGCCCGAAGGCCCCCTTAGCATGGACATCAAAAAATGGGTTCTTTTCCCTGGCTATGTTGCTGACGCTCGTGGTCAAGCCCTGCTACTGCAAGATGCGCCCCTCGATGATCCCGAATTTCAAGAATGGGTGCGCGAAGCGCGCTATGAAAAAAAACTGGCTATTCATATCGATTGCCCATCCGCTAATGCCATGAAAACTGCTCTCAAGGGGCGCCTGCTTATGACGCCACGGGATCTCAATCAATTGACATCTGATCTCTTTATTTTGTCCGCTCGCAACTTTGATGAACTCTATTTTGGTCTGACGCTTGACCAAAGCGGAATGCATCAAAAGCCCTTGAGCGAAAAGCAAACGAAAGCCGCTGTAAGGATTGTGACTCCTCTTTTGGACGAGCAGTGGGCGCTCCTTTCTAAGGTTCCTGATCTTGCCATCTACGTCGATGCTCGCGTGCCAGCTCCTGCCAATCTCAAGTGGACTGAAAAATCAGCCGCCACCAAAGCGCGCTTGATCGATCCCCGGCGTTTGCCCAGCCGGCCCGTCCTATGGCGCACCAGCGACAGCGATCTTGCTGTTCATGCTCTTGGTCCCGATGTCACAGTTTATGAAGTCAACGCTGATACGTCCCTCATGGATCTTTTTTATGCGCCGAAGATCGAAAATGGCCAGCTCACAAAAGAAGCCCAAAAAGTTCTTAGCGATTTAAAAAATGGCAAAACTGTGGTCTTGCGCGGTGCCGTCAGCGCGGATCTTGCCCGAGATTTGAGCTCCGCTTTTACGCGCTCACCCTATGTCTGGAGCTATGGGCGTGTGGACTTAAGCAATCTCTCAGGCCGCCTTGTGATTCTCGACGAAAAGCCGGCAATGCAGTCGCCTTTCATGGATTTGGCCGAGGCTTACAACGATCCCGCTTCATGGAACAATCAAGCGGCGCTATGGACAGCAGCACTCAAGAACGAGGCCTCTTTTCGAAACCTGCAACGGAATGATCTGAACAAGATCATTGCTCTGCATCAACTGATCAAGGCGAACAGTCAAACCCAACTGCCACCCTTAAGCCTTGGCTATTTGCGTAGGCTCTTGCGTGGGGTTTTCGCTGGCAGGCGCCGGAACCCGGCACCATCAGCCTGGCTCCGCCGCTTAGAGCAAGAAATGCTCAGTTCGGTAAAGACGAACCCGATGCATGATTTTTATCTCGCCCAAATGCGTCTCATGTTCTCACGCGACCGCAGCAGGAGTTTTCGTGCCCGACAATTGATCGAGACTCTGGCGCAGGCTTCGTATGGTCAAAGTCTTAAGGATTTGGCCTGGTCGCTTGCCACTTCCCTCAGCCCGCAGACTTTGCGCGAACTCCAAGGAGAATCACCGCCAAGATTTGATGACGATAACCTGCGACAAGCCATCCTGAGGCAGGCTCTGGCATGCTTGCATAGCTTAACGAGAGAGTCGATCCGTGCGGATCCCTCTCTGAATGCGAAAGCCATTCAAGCGCTAAAACAGCTGTTTCCCTTGAGTGCTGCTGGCAATAGTAACGCCGTCCAGCAAACGACGGACGGTGCCCTACTCGCAGCGAAGGATATCGTGAATACCTTGTCATGGCAAGAACACCACCAACGCACTTGCCGCCTGCTTCTTGCGCTGCACCCCGGCATCATTTTGATGGGCGCACCAGGCGTGGGCAAGACTCACCTCGCCGAGCGGCTCTATCCAAACTCTGAGGTCAATCTCTATGGTCCGCTCAACATGTCGCCCAGCATGACCTCTCACGACCTAGTGCAAGAGCGTACCTTCTCACCTGACAGCTCTCGCGACACCGATCACTTGATCGCGTGCTGGGCCAAACGCCTACCACCCCCAGGCGTCAAACCCGAAGATTTCAAGCTCAAGACAAGGCAGATGCTTATTCTTGACGAATACAACCTGACGGCAAGCCAGCTGCAGACCTTACGCAGTATTGCAGATGGTTATATTCTGATCGGTCAGGAACGAATCACACTCAGTTCCGATCAAATTGTCGTCTTTACTGGCAATCCGAGCGATGTTGCGGGCCGCAAGAGCCACGTCGAATTTGAGAGTATTTTCCCAACAGTCAATATGATTCCACCACCGACCGATGAGCTCAGGACCAAGATTTTGAAACCTATTTTCGATCAGGCCGGCGAGGTTCATTCGGATTTGGCTCACGTCGCCGGAGATTTGATTTTGGATCTGCATCATCGTTTTGGAGATGGCTTTACCCAAGTCGTTTCCTCCCCCCGTAATTTGCAGGAAGTCGCTCGCAGCGTCGTTCTGCGGCAGCTTGCCATGCCGACTCAGGATCGCAAGGTTTGGGCTGCGTGGACTGCCCAAGCGTTGCTCCGCAATTATCAGGCGCGTATGAAGCCTGCTCAGGCCGAGGCCCTGGCCATTTACCTCGAACTCCGAGTCCCGAGCTTTCGCACCTTAGCCCAGGCGCCCTATCCGCCACTTACGGCGACAGACGGCTTTGTCATGACGTCGTCGGCGCAAGCCTTGGCAGACACCTATCGAGAGAGCCTCTGGCTGAGGGAGCAACGTCTCCTCCATCTCGGGCTCCATAGTCAAAATATCGATGGCGCCGTCGCAGGTATCGGTCAAATGATGCTGGTGGTCAATGGGCCCCCAGGGCGGGGAAAAGATGATACGGCAGAGCGCGTCCTCCAATCCTTTGGCTTAGTCAATGGCACAGAGGCCGGGGCTAATGTTCCGGGCCACAAACGCTACTATCGCATCAACGTCAATCAGGATGCTAAGGGTTTAGCCGACCTTTGCCTCAGAGCAGCTCAAGAAGGCAGTGTCCTTATCATGTCGGAGATGAACCAGCAAGAGAGCGCGGTGCTCGAAGGGATCATGAATCGCCTGCTTTGCGGCCAGCTACCGGATGGCGGGGCCACGCACCCCGGTGCGTTGTTTATCGCAACCTGCAATCCGCCGACCTTTGACGGGCGTGAGGAACTCAGCGCAGCCCTCCAAAATCGCAGCATCATGGCCGAAGTACCTGACTTTACCCGAGCGGAGGCCTTGGAAATTCTCCTCGCTAAAGGGCTCAACGCCAAAGACGCATATCGCATCCTAGAGTGTCATTACAATATCTATAGTAAGTTGGTGAAGGCCGAAGCTGATACCTTGCCTTCGCCGCGCCAGTGGCTCTCAGCCAGCGCACGGGTCCTGCAGGGTGAAGCTATGGCAACGGTCCTGAGCGAAGTTTACTTGTCCTATAGTTTAATCGCGGATCTTGATTCCGAAAAATTTCAAAAATTGATTGAGTCCCAACCACCCGCAGATACCGACAACTATGAGGCTCAAGCGAGCGCCGTACAATCCTCAACAGCCCGCAGCAGTGTCCTTTTAGCCCTGGCTCAGCTCATTATGGGTAGCCATGCGCCTATCCAAGTAGTTCGAGAGACCAGTGTGAGTTCCGACGGCAGGATAGAGGATGATCGCCGAGGTAAAGTCTTCGTAGTGGGCCTGGATGAAAGTCCTGAGGTCCAGCGTGAGCAGATTTTGGTGCAGGCTGGTGTCGCTTTGTTTGGGTCGGAGAGCGAACGAGATCCGCACAGCTTTGAGGCTACTTTGGAATCTTGTCGAGCCCGTACGCTCGTGCAGAAGTTTTTAGACCTAGATCAGGCCGCATGGTCGCCCAACTTTGCGGCAAACAGGTTCAAAGAAGAGATTCAGACAAACCCAG
>CAZOSN010000096.1:12567-17981 GCA_964582405.1 uncultured Oligoflexales bacterium
AGACTCCTACGATCTTGAAGCCTTTCACACAGCGCTCGTTGACAGTTTTGCCCGCGTACGGTGGAGCGATCAAGAGCTCCAGGCTCTTGTTGTCCCCAAGTTACCACCTGGGTTTCGGGAGTTAGGAGCCGATACCGCCACACTGTATCGTGAAATCCGACAAGTTGTGGAGGGTACGGTACCGGCTTCAATGGCTAGAATCGACGTCATGGCTTCGGCTAGGGAAGCAGGACTCCAAATCGATCACTTGGCGGCTGCCGCAAGTCTCAATTTGACCCGAGCCACGCAAGCCGCAGAATCCAGTGCAAGCCAAGCCGCAGAATCCAGTGCAAGCCAAGCTACAAAATCTAGTGCAAGCCCCCAGTCGAACGAGCAACCAGGGTCCATTGTCCTGCGGCGCACCTTCCGGCTACCTCTTTTTTCGCCGCGAACCAAGACCTGGCTTCGGCAGATTGCTATGGGGCTGGGCGTTGCGGTGGTTGCGGCCGGGATTATGGCGGTGGTGGCAATTGGCGTTGGCACGATCGCCGGACCTGCGATTGTCGCCATTGGTGAAATTGGCTCGCTATTGATTTTCAGTTCAGGTGCTTTGGTGGTGGTTTTGGCTCTAGCGGCCGTTTCACGTGCCTTGATCACACGTTCGATTCGTGCAGGCAATTCAGGTGCGGCCGGTCATGCTTCTGGGAGCTTGCAAGCGCCGGATTTTGATTTTGTGCCTGGCGGGGCTGGGTCTGGATCGTCTTACATGTGGGGGAGTGGATCCTCGTCCTCCGGCGTTGGCACTCCGCTCGATGAAATGGAAAAGACTGTCGGCTCCTGCGTCTGGCGAGGACCAGCGAGGCAACTATATCTGGTCGGTAGTCGGCAGGATACGAGCGGGAAAGCGCTGAAAGGGGGCGGCGGCCTTCAGGATATCACCGATACCTTGGTTTCCGGTGAACCGATTGTGCGTTTGAGTGTTGATATTGATGTGAGTTCGGGAATGGATTTGATCCCCATTTTTTGCGAACGAGGGACAGTACCTACCGCTATCAAATTGTTACGTAGCGAAGGCAATGGCTCCGATTCAGAAACTAGCGACGATTCAGATATAGACGACGAAGACTCGCATACTGATCATCCCAGAGAATATGATTACCGCGTGATGCGTGACTCCTTTGGACGCTATTTTCTGAAGTGCTCCTTTGGATCTGGGGTTGACGCCGTAAGACTGAGTTATACTCTAGCTCAAGCCGGCCCCAACCATCCTCCCGAACCGATTGATGATCCAAAGGTCTGCTCCCAGGTTCGTCACAAACTCAAACTCCATCTTTGGCCAGAATTGAACGAATTCATGGCCAGGCTTGCCACTCTACCTCCATTGGAACAACCTAAAGCCCTAGAAGCGTGGCTCCAAAAAAATATGAAGTATTCTAGTACCCCGGAAACAGCGCTCGCCTATTCTACAAACACCCACAAGGACCCAATCAATCGCACATTGGACGTAAAAAAAGGCGTCTGCGCCGAGAGCGCATTTTTGATGTCGGCCCTTCTGGAACGGATGGGACATCGAGTTCGCTCTGTGGGAGGCTTGGCGCTAGGTAGTTCTAACGGTGACCTCACTGGCGCTGGCCACCAATGGGTCGAAGTCTATATGGGGACCGAAAAGGGTTGGCAAACATTCGATCCTACGGGGTGCGCCGATTCCATGGATATCCAGGCTATGGAGTACCTCAAAGCCTTGGTCGGGATTGAATTTACTCCGACCAAGTTTGATCCCGAGGGACGACCAGTTCGCATTCAACCGATTCGAGGCGATCTGATGGATATACCCGAAATTGCGGAGCTGAGACCTAACCTCTTGAGTCAACTTGCGACGAAGCTGGGGCCTCTACTCTATCGCCAGGTCTTTGATACCAAACCACACTATCAATCAACAGCAACTCCAAGACCGGATTTCCAACGATTGGCACGCCACAATCCAGAATGCTGGATCAACAACGGAACGGACTTTAAGCAAGTACCAAAAAGCCTTCTGATCGTCACTACATGCGGCTTCCATGCCGACCTGCGCGAAGCTATCATGACCCTGCTTCAAGCAGGCTTTGTTATCAAAGTCCCAACCAAGGCTGGCCCGATCAAAATTGAAAGCTTCACCGAGTTGGTAGAAGCCTGCGATTGGGCCGCAAACCACGGTGGTTTTGACGTTAAAGACGTCAACCCTAATACGGAGTCTATAATAGATTACGAGGAACTTGAGTTAATGAGGAGTGTGGCTGATGATTTTTTGAACACAAATTTGACGTTGCTTGACCGAGGAGACCTACAAAGTGAATTCGAGCGCTTAGACGCGGTCTCGGCCGCGAGGAAGTCAGGAATGCAGATCAAATTGGACAACGAATTGTTCTGGTTGAACGACCTGAACAAGTTGAATATTGTCGGCCCAGGTGAAATACCTCAAGGACTGCTTGCCAAGCTGGGGGATTTGCAGGAGCAATATGGTATTCCGAAAATTTTAAGTTTTTCGAACTGCACCCTGAACGCCGAAGAGCTCACGGCCTTAAGATGCACCCTGACTATCAAGCTTAGAAATTGCCACATTAAAGGTGATCTAGGGAAATGCCTTACGGGGATGCCATTTCTTTCCGACTTGTCACTGATTAATATCAAATCAGCCGTCAATGGCCGAGCCCTCGAGGAGATCCATATTGGCGATCTGCCAGACCTCTTTCTCTTGCATCTTGACATACCCTCAACGCGAGTCAAGATAGACTTTGCCGGGTGCCTTTCAAGTTCGGCTTTGGAGAACGAGAATTTGACCGTAACCGTCGGCGAGGGTGCATGGACCGACCCACCCACAGTCGGTAAAGGCACCCAAGTATTCTTTCATCATCCCAAGATTTTGAAGCCGGGCCAACAACCTGAACCTCTACCTCAAATATGGCCTATGGGTGAATTGCGCGGATATAGATGAGCAAAATTTTCAGTCATCGTTCTTTGACCGGACCTTCGCCACTAGGAGGATGATCTCTCTACTTAGAACTCATAGAGCATGCACACCGATGAAAAACCTTCACACTAATTGAATCCCGTTACTTTTGGCAAGACGCCCAATGGCAGGTTCTTCACGATCGCGGTGGCAAACTATAAATCTATTTTTTCGGGGCCGATCTGTCGTTGCAGTTTTAGAAGGAAGTCAATTTTGGCCTCGAAAACGTCGGATGCGATCGCTGTCTCGATATAGAGATCAATGTCACCGCCCTTGGCATCATCGCGGTACTGAGACCCAAACAGCCAAAGACTTGCATCCGCGCCGAAGACCTCACGGGTTGTCTCGATAATCACCGATTGATCTTTCGGTCTTTACGGAACCGGGTCTCGGAACCCAATTCGAAATCGATGTGCCCTCTTTTCAAATTAATAAAAAGGGTTCAGTAAGCCGCTTGGCTTCATGATTTTGCTTTGCAATAAATAATAAGGAACGTTGCGAGCGGCAGGATTCATATTGAGTCCATTCTAGAGCACATCTCATAAATCTCTTGAGGAAATCCATGCTACGGTGGTCTCAGGTGAAGTTTCGCTAAACGATGTCCCTCATGGACATGGAAGATGTCACTTCCCCGGCTACCCGATCTACGGGACAGGCAAACGAATCATAGATCTTTGGCGTCACATTAGGATGGCAATCTGTTACCAAAAGGTAACGGATTGCCCGAATAACCCCAAATAAACAGCTGATATTTATGCCTAACGGGCTGTCAGACGAAAAAGCCTTTGGAGGGCGCTACTCATGGTCGCCAAAAAAACGAGCTCGAGATTGGGCCACTCGTTCGGCAATCAGCTGATCTCTGTCTTGATCTGAATTCCGGCGATCTGTGCCACTGATCAAGAGGTTTTGGTTTTCGGCATCGAATGGCTGAAAACCACTTTCCTTAGTTGCAACGAGGTCTGCAACTAGTTGTGCAATGTATTGATTGTAAAGTTCGTTTAAATTCATTGGAGAGGTGGCAGGAATCTGCAATAGCTTCGATAGGTGCAGGCGATACTGGCCGTCCACGATGCCTGCCAGATTTGCAAGGGTTCCTACGTTATTAGGAGTGGAGCCTGGCCTGGAGGTTTTAAAGTCGTCCATCAAATTATCGTGGAATTCATAGCCTCGTCCCTCTGATTGGCCGTATAGGTCCATGAGATATACCCACAAGAGCTGAGATTTTTCGTTAGCGAGCTTAGTTTGCAAGTCGCGAGTGCCTATCCCTGCAAAAAGCTCAAGGGGCGTATAGGCCCATCGAACTCCTCGTTCGAGGTCCTGTTCAAATTTGGTCATGATCGCGTACCACTGGAGCCGATGAGTAAATTCACCGTGTTCTAGACCAGCCCCCAAGTCGTTGAGCATGTAGCCCCAATGGGTTACCGATAAAAAAAGTTGTGGACTCAAGACGCCCGCTGGAAGTGCTTCGATGTCTGGAAAGCCATGCTGCGCTTCTTTTTCTCTTAGGATGTTCTTTAAGAGCTCGGGGGTCATTTCTTTTCCCTGCATTTTTTCTCTTCCGAGTCGTGATTCCAACCCCTGAAGCAGAGCGGTAAATTCGGTTCGATCCTTTACGATTTGATGGATGGTGAAGATTTCTGGGATCGCGGTTCTTTTCTGGCCGAGGGATCCAGTCCTAACATCGGGGAAAGTTTTCTCAAGTTTGCGCAGGTCCGGTGTCCTGACGACAATATGCAGCGGTTGAGATCGATCGAGCTCTGATTTGGATACAACCTGACTTTCTGTTTGGGTCGAAGTTTCAGTGTCTTCGCTTGGGGTAGTGGGTGTGTCTTGGCTTTTTTCGGAATTGTCGGACTCATTGGAATTTTGACGAGTTTCTGCGGTTTTATGGGTAACCTCACCATTAGTACCGGTGGTCTTGAAGTCGGAATTTTTTTCAGACTGCTGATTATTGGTTTGGCCTACATCTTTCTTAGTCGGGCCAGAGTTTGGGGTGGTTGACTTGGTGGTCGATTTTTTTGACTTTCGAACTTTACCCAGTCCGAGATTTGAAGTTTTTGGCTCATTCAATTGAATTACAGTGATGGTGGCCTTCGGATCCTGATCTAAATCAGCCCACGAGGCGGGGGCAAATTTAAGGGCACCAGAAGCGAATAGAAGGCCCGAGTCATCAAGATTGCCCACAACATAATAGGGCTCATCCATCGTCATCGCATCGAGTATGGTCTCCGGGTCTGTTGATACGACCTCAATTTTTGCGCTCTCGGATGCCTGTCGGCGCTGTGCATTGACCGAATTTGGTGTTCCACAGTTGGCGCAAATTAGGGCAATCTGCAAGATATAAAAAATTCTGAGTTCCAACGTCATTAGCTCCCCCGAATAGGATAAAGTGAAGCAAAAAAGGCTCCAGATGTAACTTAATGAAATTACATAGTAAAATAACTAG
>CAZOSN010000097.1:0-10325 GCA_964582405.1 uncultured Oligoflexales bacterium
CGGTTGCTTTTCCTACTCAAACTTATTGTTGGACAGATCCGTAGCTCGACTTCGGCTATTTTTTCGTCGCAAAATCGACAAACACGTTGGGGCGCAAGGCGTTGGTGTAAAAATCACCGGAGCGTATTGGGTATACGAGAGAATGATTTTTGCGCCCGCAACGCAGTACCACACGAGGGTTTGGTGATTGCAGCAGAAAAAATGGCCGAATTCGAGCTTAGTTCATCTTGCGGCTGTCGTTCAGCATCGACGAAATCAAGAACGCCATCTCAAGGCTTTGGTTGTAATTTAGCCTCGGGTCGCAGTAGGTTTGATAATTGGTTTTGAGATCTGCGGCGTTTAGGCCGCTAGCGCCGCCGATGCATTCGGTGACATCATCACCGGTCAATTCAAAATGAACCCCACCCAAGGTTGAACCCAACTTGGCATGTGCAGCGAACGAATCGCGGATTTCGCCAAGAATCTCGTCAAAATTTCGTGTTTTGATTCCATCGCTTGTCGTTTGGCCATTGCCGTGCATCGGATCGACGCTCCAAACGACCTCGAGGCCCGCTGCACGGACCCCCTCGATGAACCCAGGGAGCATCCTTGCGGCTTGCGACTTGCCAAACCTGCTGATAAGCACAATCCGTCCGGGCTGGTTTGTCGGATTGAGTGTTTTAATGAGTTCTATGATGCCGCGCGGGTCGGCGCTAGGACCAACCTTGATGCCTACTGGATTTTGAATGCCACGAAAGTACTCGAGATGAGCGCCGGCGCGGGTGCGGTCTCCTATCCAAAGCATATGAGCGCCTAAATTGTAGTACCCGTCGCCGACAAAGCGGGTCTGAGCCTCTTCGTAATTGAGGAGCAGACCCTCGTGGGAAGTATAGAAATCGATCCAGCCTAGCCTGTCCTCACGCGTTCCCAACGATTCCATAAAAGCAATGGCATTGAGTATTTGTTCGACCATCGCCTGATAGTGATTGCGATGCTTCAACTCGCTCACAAAATCGAGATTCCATTGATCGGCATTGTGCAAGTCGGCAAAGCCCCCTCGGGTCAGAGCGCGAATATAGTTGAGGGTCATTGCGGAATGAACATAGCACTGCTTAAGGCGTTCAGGGTCGGCCGCTCGGGCTAAGGCCGTGGGTTCGATCGAGTTTACGGCATCGCCGCGGTAAATGGGAATGGTTTCGCCCTTTACGACCTCGGTGTCGTTGGACCGAGGCTTGGCGTATTGTCCCGCGATACGACCGACGCGAAGGACAGGCTTGCGCGCTCCGTAAGACAAGATCACTGACATTTGGAGCATGATCTTGAGCTTACGCATGATGGGGGCACTCTGACAATCCTCAAAGCGTTCCGCGCAGTCGCCTCCTTGCAGGAGAAAAAAATCTCCGCGCGCGGTTTTGGCTAACTTGGCTTTTAAGGCATCGACCTCGCCCGAAAACACGAGTGGCGGATAGGTCGTGATCTCGCTCAAAATGCGCTCAAGCCGCACTGAATCAGCATAGCTTGGCTGATGCTTTGCGGGCAGGCTACGCCATGAACTTGGTGACCACTCGCTTGATGCAACCACTCTTACCTCCCTTTAAAGCCTGGCATCTCCCTACTGCATTAAGTCGATGATCGGTGTTGCTTGCAGAGAAAGAATCCTCATATCCCTGAGCCCAAGCTGAGGTTTTTTTCCCACCGCGCGCCTTGCGCACCTTGTCCTGACGCATAGGGTTAGAATTCAGCACTATAACGGATCACGCCAGCTCATGCCACACAAGAACTGCTGATAAAAGCTTATCTCATAAAATGCCGCGGACGCTTAGCTTTAGTCCCTGATCAGAAACTCTAACGGATACGAATAATTGTCACGCCATCGCCGCCTTCCTGCGGGGTGCCCGGTCTGAAGTCGAGCGCATACGGGGATTCCTTCGCTAACGCCGTGCGGATCGCGCTTTTAAGCACCGCGGTGCCATGGCCGTGGATCACGGCGATTTGACCGTCATTTTGCATCACCGCCTTATCAATCCTATCCCAGAGAAGCTGGAGAGCGCGTTCGGCATCGAGGCCGCGAAGATCGAGGCTGGTTTTAGGATCGACGATCTGAAAGGGGATGTCAGCCGGATTATCGCCGCGGACGACGCCGCGGGTCGAGGGGATCGACCTCGGTTTGGTTGGCTTAATCGTGTCCGGTGGATCAAGTAGCCTTAGTTCGCTTACCTGTGGCCTCAGCTTGAGCAGACCTGCCTGAACCTCTACCGGCGCCCGACCCTCTTGAATCTGGGAGACGACGGCTTCCTTGCCTAGTGACAGCACAAAAACGCGGCTTCCAACTTTGAGGTCGGATAGTTCGCACGGAACGCCGGGTTTGGACTCGCCGCTATCAAATCTACGGTTCAGCTCATTCAATCCCTCACGGGCAACACCTTGAAGCTCCTGGAGTTTGGCCCGCTCCGCGCGGATACTGGCCTTGGCATCGCCGCTATCGACTTGGGTTTGTTCTTCTTGCCTGAGAAGAGTTTTAAGTCGGGCCAGGGCTTCGTCCGACTCGGTCTTTAACTGCGCAAATTTTTCTTCATAGACCTGAGTCATTTTTTTGGCAACCTTGGCGCGCTCCTGTTCGAGCGCTTTGCGTTCCTCGAGCCAGTGGAATTTCTGAGCTTCCATCTCCCGGCGTTCTTTTTGCATTTCAGCTCGGGCTTCATCAAGGTCCAGTCGAGATTGGCTCATGCTGCGCAGTAGCTCGTCAAGTTCGGTGCCGAGTGCGCCACGCAGAGTCTTGGCCCGCCCGAGGATTTTGGGTGAAAAACCCAATTGCTCTGCGACTTCCAAGCCATAGGATTGCCCCGGAATATCGAGGACAAGGTTGTAGGTCGGCTTGAACGACTTTTTCGAAAACTCCATTGACCCGTTACGAAAACGTAGATCGCGTACAGCCAACGCCTTAAGGCCATCAAAGTGGGTTGTGGTCAGTGTATGGACTTGCTTATCAGCTAAGTCCTCAAGCACGGCCTGGGCAATCGCACTGGCTGTCAGCGGTTCGGTGCCGACCGCGAGCTCGTCAAGCAGGACAAGGCTTTTTGTTCCGGCCTGGTCGATAATGGGTTTGAGACTTAGCAGCTGACCGGAAAAAGTCGATAGGCTGGCTTCCAAATTTTGCGGATCGCCCATGGCGACATAGATTTCGTCAAATAAAAAGACTTCGGAATCCTCTGAGGCGGGGAGGAGTAGACCGGATTTGGCCATAAAATGCAGCAGGCCCACGGTTTTGAGGATCACGGTTTTGCCGCCCGCGTTGGGGCCGGAGATGATCAGCGAAGTTTGCTCGGAATTTAGGAAAATGTCGTTTGCTACAGGCAACTCCTTGCGTTTCAGCTGGAGCAGCGGATGACGAGCCGCTTTGAGACAAAGGGTTGGGCGGTCCGCGATGCGGACATCTGTAGCGTTCAGGCTATGAGCAAAGGTTGCCTTGGCGACCATGACGTCAAGGTCGATCAGATACCGGTAGTTGCCAGTCAGAATATCGATATCCTGGGCGACCTGGCCGCTTATTTCGCGGAATATCCGCAGGATTTCGAGTTTTTCCTGAAGCTCGAGTTCTAGCAGTTGTTCGTTTTGAGGGGCGATGCTTTGAGGTTCGATATAGAGCGTCTGCCCGCTGTCTGAAGTATCGTAAATCGAACCCTTAACGCGGCCGCGGCCATCTAGCCTAATTGGTACCACGTACCGGTCGGCGCGAACGGTGAAAAACTTGTCCTGAATATAGGCCTCGACCTCATTGTCGACCAACAGTTGGCGGATGGCCTGCTCGATTTTTTTTCGAAGCGCGAGTTTTGCTTTGCGCAAGGAGGAAAGCTCGGGGGAGGCCGAGTCTAGCACCTCACCGTCAGGACCGATCGATCGTTCGATCATGCCGCTAAGCTTAGGCAATGGGTATATCAGGCGCCCAAACCGATCCAATGGCGGACAACGGTCTCTGAAATCATGAATGAACCGCACAACATGCTTGGCGGTTATTAAGAGATGAAGAATCTCGGTCAGGGCCTGGCTATCGAGGACCTGTCCAAGCGCTGCACCCTTGAATGTCCGGGTCAGATCTTCTATTGGCCCAAGGGGAGGAACATAGCCCGATCGCACAAGGCTTTGCATCGCGACGAGATCCTGCCAGTTCGCCAGGATCTCGTTCTTCTCTAGATTTCGGGGAAGGCTCAGACATTGGCTGCGGCCCTGATGGGTGTGCGCATTTTTTGCCAACGCCTCCAAAAGGCTTTGCCATTCCAGGTGGTCGGTATGGGTGCTCAGCGTCGTGTATCCTTCCCTTGGTGAGCTTGGCTCTCTGGATAGATCGGCAACCAAAAGAGATAAACTAACTGGTTAAAGTAGCGCGCGTCAAACGTTTACTGGTCGTTTCAGAGTTTCTCCGTGCGTTCTTGATAATGAATGGCGCCGTTTTGATGTTCTGATCGCCTTGCTCTCCTGATCATTTGTGATCTTTCAAGTTTAAATATACTTTGCTAAAACTTGCCCTCCGGCTACGTCATTTGAGATGATCTTCGCGGTGGCTTTAAACAAACCGATGACAACAGGGGGCATCTTGACCGCTCAACTCAAAGATCCGATCCTGTGGTGCCTCGCTCTATTCGGGCTGTTTATCGGTAGCTTTTTGAACGTCTGCATTCTGCGAATTCCCGAGCAGACATTTTGGAAAAGCGCCCGGTCACGCTGCCCGCATTGCGCTGCAATTATACCAATATGGCATAATATTCCCGTCCTCTCATGGTTATTGCTGCGCGGCAAAGCCGCCTGTTGCGGCAATCCAATCTCCTGGCAATACCCCGTGGTCGAATTGTTAACCGGTATACTGTTTGCGGTTGTCTATTACAATTTCCCTTTTTTGATCGAGGCAGGTTCCAGGGGGTTTGTGATGGATCCAAACGGATTTATCCGCTGCGTTCATATGCTGATTTTTACCTCGCTTATGATCGTGGTCTCGGTCATTGACATCAGGTTGCAGATTATACCTGATGTGATTTCTTACCCCATGATTGTGACGTCCGCTTTTTGGGTAATGGTGCATCCGCAGCTTCATTGGACGGATGCTTTGCTGGGGATTGTCGCAGGCGGTGGGTTTCTCTATGCTATTGCCTGGATCTATTTTTTGATCCGCAAAGAGTATGGAATGGGATTTGGTGATGTTAAGCTCCTGGCTGCCATCGGTGGTTGGCTAGGGGTCAGCGCCGTGTTTCCCACGCTATTTTTTGGTTCGGTATTGGGGACTGTTTTTGCACTGGCAGCGATGATACTAGGGGGAAGTATGAATTTTAAGTCCCGTATTCCTTTTGGGCCTTTTCTTGCCATCGGGGCATTTCTTTATATGACGTATGGACGCCAGATCATGGCGCTCCTTTCGTTCGATTAACGGAGATTGTCTATGGATGGACTCTTGGCGCTACCACGCATCCTGAGCGAAATTCGTGCGATTGAATCGGTGGTCCCGCTCCTTGGTTATTTTCGCGAACAGTTTCGCCTGAATTTGGGTATCACGCGGTTTTACGCCGCCCGTGGAAATTCCTCGCTAAACTTCGTTGACGGCTTTGCCATGCCGTTGGACTCTGAGTCAGTGCTCGGTCCACTGTTGGCGCACAGTTTTTCGGAGTCGGGAGACCTATCGCTGTCATCGGGAGATCCCGCACGGCTTAGCTATTTTTCAGTCGCGAGTGATACAGATCGCCTTGTTATTTTTTATGATCCATCGCAAGCTGAGGATCACGAAGCCTTGGCGGTGATGGTCGAGCTTTTCAAATATGCCCTCACCAACCTTGAATTGCTCGAGCAGGCGCGTCGCAAACTCTACCGCGACGAACTCACAGGATGCTACAACCTGCGCTATTTGGATATCTGCTTGCAGCGAGAAATCAGCCGGTGCCGACGGTTTGGAGGGGTGTTTTCAGTTCTTTTTATAGATCTCGATGATTTCAAGACCATTAATGATTGCTATGGCCACGAGGCAGGTAATCGTGCGCTCAAGGCCTTCGCTGAGACTCTAAAGAAGGAGCTTCGCGAGGTCGATCTTGTGTTTCGCTATGGCGGCGATGAGTTTGTGGCGATCCTGCTTGAGACGACGGAGCGGGATGGACTCAACATTGTGCAGCGGTTGGTGGCTGAGTTTCAACTCTTGCAATTTGCGGTCGATGCACCGCAGGCGATCAGGATCCCGTGCTCGGTCGGGCTCGCTTGTTTTCCTAAACATGGTGCGACCAAAGAAGATCTTCTGCGCCTGGCGGACGAAAACATGTATCATTTAAAACGGCAGCCCAAGCCGGTTCAGGCTGAGCTGAATCTTTTTCCAATTCCTGCCGAAGAGGACTGGCCGCATGAAAACCGTGAGCGAAAGTAAAGTAGAGATGACAGAAATCGTATTGCCCCAGCACACCAACGCCCTGGGTACGATGTTTGGTGGTACCGTTATGGCCTGGGTCGATGTCGCTGCTGCTATAGCAGGCTTACGCCATGCCAACCGGCAGGTCGTGACCGCATCTGTCGATGCGCTTGAGTTTCTTGCTCCGATAAAATTGGGTTGGATCGTTTCGATAAAGGCAAGTGTTAATTTTGCATCGCACAAGAGCTGCGAGGTCGGTGTCCAGGTGACTGCGGAAAACCCGCTGACCGGCGAGCGCTATCACACGGCGTCGGCTTATCTTACCATGGTGGCGCTCGACAGTCTGGGCAAGCCCACGGCGATAGGGGCCATCCTTCCCGAGTCGAACGAAGAAAAGAGGCGATTTGCAGAGGCACAGAACCGAAGGCAAGCTCGTTTGGAGCTTAAGGAAAAAAATAGAATTCAGCGCGAGAGCAGACCTAATGATTAAGCTATTACTATCAGCGCTGCTGCTTTGGATCACCCCAGTACCCTGGCTCAACGCTCAGGTCCTGCAAAACGAGGCCTTGCAGCTTGATTTTTATCTCATCACTGTCGAAGTCGGCGACATGGTCGCTGATAATTTCGGGCACACTGGAATTCGGGTCAAGAATGAAGCGACGGGAACCGATTATTTTTTCAACTGGGGCGTCTATGATTTTCGCGATCCCGTGCATTTTTCGGTAAAGTTTTATTTGGGCGATCTGGATTATAAATTGGGAGTGTATCCTTTTCGCTATCTGGTCCCACAATATCGTCCCTTTGGTAGGACTATGTGGCAAGACCGACTCCTGCTTTCCGATGCAGAAAAAACCGCGCTTTGGCAACGCCTCACCTGGAATAACCTTCCGGAAAACCGAACCTACCAGTACCAGTATTTTTTCGACAACTGTTCCACGAGACCGCGCGACTATCTGAACGATGCCCTGGGCGGAGCCGTTAAAACTCAGTATCACGAAAAACCCAGCGGGCTGAGTTTTAGAGATATGGTGCGCAGTCATTATGAGTCCAACCCCTTTGTCAGCTTAAGCCTCGAACTTTTGATGAATGCGAATCTCGATCGCGAGATGAATGAATGGGAGCATATGTTTCTACCCAAGACGCTTAGAAAAAATCTGCTCGATTTCAGAAGAGCCGATGGCACCAAGGTGCTTGAATTCGATCAGGAACTTCTACCGGAGGGCGGACCAAAACCCTTGCCGCTTTCTGGGGGGCAGTATCTCATGATTTTGGTCGGAGGACTTTGGGCTATCGTGGGCGGGCTGTGGCTTGCCGCTCACAAAACTGGCCGGCAGCGCGTAGGGCGCGTGGCATATCGGATATTGGGACTTGGGTCGGTAGTATTCGGGATCTATTTCGGCCTTGTCGGCCTCTTGATGCCGCTTAATTGGATATTCTCAGGTCACCCTGATCTGTATCACAATGCCAACATGTTGCTCGTGTTGCCGTTCGACGGGTTCATCGGTCTGATCGGCCTCCATTGGCTTGTGAAAGGTGAAGCTTGTGTTCTTAAGGGTTGGCTTGCTTGGGTGCGGTGGTATTTCGCAGGGCATTTATTGGTGACGGTTCTTGGGACCGTTTTGTTTGCCTCGGGGGTTATTGCGCAGGATTTGAGCGTGACGTTGACCTATGTGATGCCTCTGATGCTGATTTATTGTGGATTCATACTGAAGACCGGCCGGGCGGGAATGGGGTACCCACATCATCGACCGTGATGGAAAAATCCACTGCCGAAAAATAGAACACCTGCTTGGGATCCTGGCATCGCTCCTTGATAAATTGTAGCAGCAGCGTTGTTTTCCCGACACCGCGCCCGCCGATCAAACCCGTCAAGCGAGAATTAGTATTGAAGTACGGAAATAGGAATCTGTAGAAATTACTGTTGGTTGCAGCTAACAGGCGGTGGTAGGTGGCAAATAGAGTATCTCTCGTTCTAGAATGAACTCCAGATTAATACAATAAATACTGGATTGTAGTCTAAATTGTCGTGTCATTTAATACGTCATATTGGCTTCAGTAGGTACCGCTAAAAACCCCAAGGCTCACCGTTCGTGGTTTTCCCGGTCTGTAGCCATAGGGTCTGAGAGACGTTTCATAAACCTGTCCAGATAAATTATCGACCTTCAGATCCATGCGGATCAAGTTGGTGAGATTCCACCAGGCGAGCGCATCAATCACCACATAGGAGCTTAAAACGCGTCGTCCCGTAACTACTGCTTGGTCAAAGCGCTGGCCGGTATGCTGAGCTTCCAGGCTATAACCTTGCCCTCTATCGTGGGTACCGAGCGAGACAAAGGACTTGTGATCAGGAATGTAGGGGAGGGGATCGCCTTTTTTGATTTCTCCTATTCCCCATTCGGGATTTTCAGAGGGCTGATCTCGCAAAAACTCTGCAAAATTATAGTTGTACGAAAGCCTTACAGGAAAAAACCAAGCACCAGAACGCCATTCATTTTCGGCAACTGCTTCGACGCCATAGATTTTGGCTTTGCCACCGGAGTATGTCTGATCGGCTGAAAGATCACACCCAGTTGATTCTGAACAGATCCCTTTAATATTGCCGTAGTTGCTAAAAAATCCGATGAGTTCAGCCCGCGTCTTTTGCTCGGCAAACCTCACACCCAGCTCATAGTTGATGCTCTCTTCTAGGCGAGAATTCGGATCATCTGTTGGCGACGGTGCGCCAATGCCCTTGCTTGCGATCCAAGCTCGGAAAATAGTATGCAGCCGGGGCGCTATACGGAGCAGGTGCGAGGGGAACATCGTCCTCGAGTAGGGTAATCTTGCGGCTCCTATGCGGCGCAACACCGCGAATGCCAATATTGGGACGCAGGCCATAGCCGTCTTCGCCTTGCATGGTCACGCCTGGCACAAGATTGAGCACCCGTTCGATATCGGTGTGGTCACTCTGCTTAAGCTTCTCGGCCGAAACCGAATCAACTGAGCCTGCATTGTTGAAGAGCTGGTTGCGCCTGGCGATGACCTCGACTTTTTCATCTGAGGTTTGACTTAGGCCGCGAGTAGAGAGGCAGATAAGAGATATTAGGAATAGCCAGATCAACCTATGCACCATGAGAAGTGATTTCCTTGGAATTTTTAGATTTCGGGATAGGCTCGAGTATGGCTTTCAAGAGCGATGTATGAG
Source organism: uncultured Oligoflexales bacterium (assembly GCA_964582405.1). GTDB lineage: Bacteria > Bdellovibrionota_B > Oligoflexia > Oligoflexales > Oligoflexaceae > CAZOSN01. The sequence goes on from CAZOSN010000097.1 coordinate 9,540, forward strand.
GGTTTTGCTCACCAAGTCCATAGGATAATTTCGAAGATTTAAGGTTAGGTGCACGAATCTGGGTTCCGCAAAATTTATCCCAAATCGAAAGGCATGTGCCCAGATTCTTGCCAAAATGATCGGGATTCGAACTATGATGAATCTGATGCTGAGCCGGGCTAATAATGAAATGCTCCAAAAGCCCAAAGTGAATCCAGACCTGAGAATGACGAAGATTGGCTAATAGCATGTTAAATGCAAAACCAAACATATCGACACCTAAGATCCTGATGCCATAAATTTGATCTGGAAAAAAATACTGGCAGACACCACTGTAGATCCCAAATGTCAGAACATGGCGGATAGAAAAACACAGTGTCTCGATGGGATGAAATCGGTAGAGCGTGATCGGTGTTAGGACTTCGGCTGAATGATGAACGCGATGGAAGCGCCATAGAAAAGCATTATTGTGCTGTAGATAGTGCAAGAGAAATCGGCTCAAGTCGTCAACCAAGAAAGCGCCGAGTGAATACCAAAAAATGACCATGACATCAGAAGGCGAAGCACCATGCTCAGCAGCGCCAAACCCAAGATTGAGGATCGTAGCAACCGTCGCTGAAGTCGCCACGACAAAGGGAGTCTGCGCACCTCGTAACAAAAACTTGATTCCGAAATTGGTGAGAAAAAGCTGGTAGTCAATCCTTGCGGACGGATGCCACAACACTGATTTGGGAAGCGTTGCACGGAGAGTACGGCTCCAGGAAAAACCAGATCGGCCGCTTTTTTTTAGTGCGCGCACACCGAGAA
>CAZOSN010000097.1:10335-17305 GCA_964582405.1 uncultured Oligoflexales bacterium
ACCAGAAAAGACGATAGTAGAAACGGTAGATAAATCCGCTGTGATGGGTCGAACGGGATGCTTCCGAGATAACTCAATAAACCCATGATTTACATCCTTACCAGCGCGCTTTCTTTTGGTATGCAGCTCGTCTTTTACTAAAACTGATAATCATTATCAATATTTTTTCTTGCCAGCAAAATGTCGCAAGGAGTGAAACGACGAAGGATCTCCCGCGACGGGTTTTGAACCGGCGACTAGTCATGAGCTAACTCGCGATTTGGTAAGCCAGTTTTTAGCAAAACCTCACCCACAACATGACTTATGCGAACGTGATTGGTTTTGCAAATGAACTCTCGTATTTCAATGAACATCTGACCAATTACTGCAGTGCAAATTTAGACTCGTTGGGGGAGTTCCAATCGGCGCAAGAGGCGGTGCGCACGCATTGGGTCGCCACTATGATGGCCTGGCAACGTCTTGAACTAGCTCAGTTTGGCCCCTTGGGAGACAATGGTGCCGCGCTGCGCAGGGAAATCTATTCCTGGGATATTGCGTCCAAGCCGTCACTTATATTTTCCGAAGCAATCAAATGGCGGCGCAGTCCGACAACTTACAAGCTTTCCGGCGATGTAGCCAAGAAAGGCATTGATGCCTTGCAGGCTGCGCTATTCGAACCGAAGCTCGGCGAGCAGTGTGCAAGCTTTGTAAGCATTCCGACAGAGTGGACCAAACTTTCCAAAAGCGAGCAGCACGCGGCACTATGCGGTTATCTCAAGCTTGCCGCTGACGATCTAAACCGCCTAAGTGATAGCTTGCGTGTGGCCTGGCATCCTGAGCAGGGCAACTACGAGGAAAAAATCCTGGGCGACAAATCAGATCACACCGTTCACCAAGCCACCGAAGCCATCGCCGCAGCGCTGGGCTATCTCGATATTGCCGTCAAAGACAAAAAAATTGCAGTGCCTCTCAGGCTTAAGGATACCTGCTCTGGCAAGGAATGCAGCTGCTATGTCGAAAATCGGTATGCGCGTACTAGTAAAGAAGCGATTCTAGCCAATCTCCAGACATTTGAGTCTTATTTCTCAGGGGTGCCTGAGGTTGCAATCAAGAGTGCAAACCCGGATGTCAAATATCTTGGATTTGATGATTTCCTCGCAAATTTGGGCCGCAAGGATCTGGCTGTTGAAATGTCAAAGAGGATCGGCACGGCCAAGCAGAGTGTCGCCGCACTTGGTGACTTTAACCTTCATGAGCTGAGTGCAAACCTCGATGAACCCTCGTCATGCGAAGCTTCACAGCTAGCTTCGAGCTCATTGTGTCAGGTCTACCTTAATGTCAAGGCAGTTACCGACCTGTTCAAAACTGAATTCGCTAAGGCGCTCGATTTAAAACCGCCGGGCAGAGCAGGAGGGGACGGAGACTAAAAACTTATTGGACGAGGTACTAGCTGGCCTCATAATATCCAACCGCACTATGAGAACCATCCCTTTCGGGTTGTGCGTGCGGCATACTCTTTTTCGTACTCTAACATAGATCGTCGAGATTCTTGCCCAGCCAGCTCAAGAATCCCAGAATCTACGAAGAGATTCACGGGCCAATCTCGCCGGCCATACCATTCCTTAGCGCCCGCCGCCGTATCGACAGCTGCAAATCCGGAGGCAAATAGATAGGCCATTAATGCATTGACGCGGTTGTTGAGGTACTGGCGAGGTTTCTCTAGGCTGCCGCTACCCGGCTCAGGATGGTAACCAGCCACTGTCGGGATCAAAAGTTTTGTTGCATAAAATGGTGCCGTGGAAAATTGCATACCAAAAACACAATTCCAGAACTGATACCCATCGTTCCACATTTCGGGGAGGCCTAAACCGGTTTCCACCAATGGCTTGCCTTTGGCAAGGCGTGTCGGGCAGGCGTCGGTACCAGCATCGATGATATTTCCTGGTCTATGCTTTGCTAATATCCAACCTGCGTGTGCGTTTGCGAAATTGCCTCTGAACAGATCATAGGCCTTGGCTTCTAGTATGTTTAGGGGAAGCATGAAACTTCCGAAGTTTCCTCTAATGCTTCCTTTGCGAACACAATATTGGAAATCCTTGATGGGTTTGAGGATTGACTCAAATTTAACTCGATAGGGCAGGCTAGTATAGCTCAGCATATTAACGCGTTTGCTTTCGCTTTCCCAGCGAGTGACCATTACCTCGACGATATCGATCGACTCACCCATAAGCTTTGTCACGTTCTCCAGAGTCATTGCAAACGCGATGACCTCAGGCAAAACCTCGTTCTTGAACCAGTCGGATCTGACCTGCTGGACGAAATATTGAAACCTAGATCCTCCCAGAAGGAGATCCCGCGTCGAACTATTGCCCATTTTGGCAAGGAAATTCTTAAAAAATCCGTTCTGCAGATTGACCGAACGCACCTCTTCGATAAAGCTATTGATCTCCTCTGAGGTCAGCGTTGGCGGCATGAGTCTTTTGGCCTGGTCTTTGAGTTCTGGGATAATTTGACCCTCGGCGTCCATCAGACGGAGGCGCTGCAGGCACTTCTTCATGCTTTCGTGGATATGGGCCACCTGCTCTGGTGTTGTGGCAGCGGCTTTGATCTCAGCTGCGATGCTTTGTGACGCTCGTTCTGCGATCTGATCGCCAGCTCGATCCAAAATAGACTTGGGGCTAGGCTTGTGACTGACGCTGAAATTGCGGCCGATCAGTGAAGAAGTTATCGGTGTTGAGGCTGGGCGAGAGGCAATTCCGCGAACTACCGTCGTATTTAGCAGTGACGCGGTCGAGCGAGGTAGATTTGCCGAGCCAAATTTCATGGCGTTTGAACGGAGGCCAATCGGGAGTACGCTTTTAGCCAGGCTTCTGGTTTTAAAACTCATAAAGACTTCTATATCTTCTATAATAGATGGGCGCGCGTGCTCGTATTTAGCCCGACTGCGCTGATGCAGTACAAAATTCGTGCCATAGGTCTTGGCATTGATAGTCTACTTAATATCAATATCTTGTATTCTAAGTGCGATAGTTAAAGGCTGAAAATTTTGACCGAAAAAGGGCGGAAAGACAGGGTAATCACCGGAAGCTCCCGCGAGTTTAAGAAAAGTCGTCACTCTCAAGTTTCTACAATGGGTGGGGCGTGAGGAACAAGGAAACGACGTGCAATTCCTGCCGGGTTGGTAAATTTAGCCGTACGATATAATCGAAAAAGACGAAAAGGGGGATCGCAATGAGTCACGCACTCCACTTTAAAATCGGTTGCTCGCTTTTTGTGATCAGCACGTTCGCGATCGGCAAGGAGAGTGAGACTTTTCCGACCGCGACGCTTGGTTTGAAAGCGGCATCCAACTTCGCAAATCCGCACCTCAATGAGCTCTTTGGCTGCAGCGGCGACGAAGAAATTTGCCGCTTGATTCTCGACGCGCCGCATTGGTCCACTGGAGCCTTGACCAAGCTCACACCATGGCTGCATTCCAATGCCTGGTGGTGTCGTAGCACGCCAGACGTCAAATGGAACCATGACAACGACGACACCAAATTGGAATGGAACGTCACCGAAACAGAGTGGTCGCAGCAGATGTTTCATGCCTTGTATGTTATCGGAATGAATAGAGACAGCGCGCGCTTTAAAGCCTGGCAGGACGAAGTCGCCATGCTCTATACGCAAACATGGGCCAATATCGCCAACGCGCGGACCGTTGGCTTTAAACCATACAAATTTCTCGGGTCACCACAGGTTCGCGAATTCAACCAAGGTGGCTTGAGATTGACCGATCGTCTGCTTGATATCGCCATCCAAGGAATTGGCTTTTTTCAGCTCGCAGGTAGCGATGGATCTCGTGTTTACACGCGGGATGGTCGCTTTCATCTCAATGCGCAGAACCAAATCGTCCATGCCGATGGCTTAGCACTCACTCCGCAAATTCGAATCCCGTCAGGTGCGAGCTTGCAAGAGATTCGTCGTGATGGCAGTGTGATCGCCACCAAGAATGGCATGGAAGAAAAAATTGGCCAAATCCTCCTTGCCGATTTTGCTGATCCAACTCAGCTGACATCGAAAGACGGTCGGTTCTTTACAGCGAATAACACAAGCGGGGCGCCACTGATTTTTCAACCAAAAGCAGAAATGCGCGACACCAGCCTCTATCAAAGAGTTTTAGAGGAATCTACGGTTAGCGAAGTTGAACAGGGTGTCAATCTTTTGAGTTTGGCTGCGCTGACCGCAGCGAGCACCGGCAATATCGCTGGGATGGAAAAACTTGTTCGCACGCGCTTCGAGTTTCTCCTGCGTCCAGAACTCGAAGATTCTCAACATTAAACACCGACGCTGCGCTCGGAAAAATAAATTAACCACCTGTTATTATTATATAAATTTGTATGGTCGGCAGATTTTGCTAACCCTTTGGCTCGGTGAGCCGATCAACTGCTAGTGCTGTCCTCGTTCGGGGCAGCTTGTACCACATGTCGGACTTAGATGGACTATGAAAAAAAAGGTCTTGGTCAAAACCGCCGCAATTGATGACGATGCTGACATCCTGCAGTATGTCCATGACTCGATCGTGAATGCAAATGACAAACAAATTGGTTTCGAAATCACCACATTTAGCGATAGCGTCGAACTCTGGAACGATGTTCAGAAAAAGAGTTATGATCTCATTATTACCGATTGGAAGATGCCTCACCTCTCTGGTTTGGGCTTGCTCAATCGGATCAAAATGCTTGAGCAGTACCAATTTATTCCGGTCGTCATCATCACGGGTTTTTTAGAGACGAAGGACTTCCGCCTGCTTGATGAGTTTCCGTTTGTTGCTTTAGTTGAAAAGCCATTCACGGCGGGCAAACTAACCAACAATGTTTTGGCATTGATTCATCAGGTGGAGAAGTTCAAAAAGCAAGTCGGCGTCCTCGATCAATTGCTTGCTGTTGAGGAACTCGATTTCGGACAAATCGAGAAAACCTGTGAGACCTTGCTGGAGCAATCTCGGTCGCAAATCCGCACTGTGCTTTACATCGCAAGGCGCGCGACCAATATGGGACATCAGGAATTTGCGCTCAGGCTGTATGAACTTATTTTAACTCATGATAACACCTGCATACAGGCTTTGACGGAGCTTGGCAAAGATGCCCTTCGTAACCACGATATGGAAAAAGCGAAAACCCTTCTTTTCCAAGCTCAGGTGCGTTCGCCTCAAAACCTTGAAAGGCTTTGTATGCTCGGTCAGGCTGAGCTCGAAAACATTTCACCCGACCAGGCTTTGAATCATTTCAAAGAGGCTCTAGCGATCGATCCATCGAGCAAGAAAGCCAAAGATGGGCTGAAGCTAACGGAAACGCTCAAAGAAATTACGACCCAAAATAGCCTAGGAATCGATATCACCGGCAATTTTGCAAGCATGATGAATGCCGTAGGCATAGCACTTGCGCGAGGTGGAAATCCCAAAGGTGGGATTGAGCATTATATCTCCGCCTTAAACTATGCTATGACCCCCAACGCCAAGGCGCGGCTTGCTTTTAACATTGGCCTTAGCTATATGCGCGAAAAAAAGGCCAACGAGGGTGCATCGTGGTTTGAGATGGCCACTCGTTTGGATCCGACTTATGATCGTGCCAAGGAATACTACGAGAAGGTTCGCAATGCTGAAGGTGTCGTTCCGTTACCGATCGGTAGCGAAGACTATTTCAATAATATCGAGATAGAGACCGAAGAGGACCTGATCAAGAAAAAGATCGGCTAGATTTGCCACGCTAGGTCGAACGTGAAGAAAACGTGCGTAAAAACTGACTTAAGAATTGGTATCTCTGGTTGGACTTACCCTGACTGGCGCGGGCTTTTTTATCCTCCCAAACTTCCTATCAAGCAAGAGCTTAATTTTGCTAGTCGAGTATTCAATAGCATCGAAGTCAATGGGACCTTCTACTCGCTTCAAAAACCGCATACGTTCATGCGCTGGTATGAAGAGACTCCTGACGGTTTTCAATTTGCGGTTAAGGCCCCGCAATACATTACTCATGAAAAACGGCTAAATGGAGTTGAGATCCCGGTTGCAAATTTTTTTGCCTCAGGGATCTTGGCCCTTAAAGAAAAGCTAGGCCCCATCCTTTGGCAGCTTCCCCCAAATCTGTTGTATGATGAGGCTCGTCTTGAGGCGTTTTTGAACCTTCTGCCTCATACAACGAAACAGGCCGCATTGCGCGGTCAAAATCATAGCGATTGGATGAAAGAACGCAGTCTCATTGAGGTTGATATTGATAGACCACTCTTTCATGCCATTGAAGTTCGGCATGAGAGCTTTGCAAACCCAGATTTTCTTAGGCTTCTGAGATCACACAACACTGCGGTGGTCGTAGGAGACACTGCCGGGCGCTGGCCCTTGATTGAGGAGAAAACCGGGCCCATCGTCTATATTAGGCTGCATGGTGACGAATCACTCTACCCCGACGGCTATACTTCGGGGGCGCTTTACGAATGGGCAGAAAAAATCAAGTCATGGTCTGCAGAATGCCCGACGTATGCATTCCTGGACAACGATCACAAAACGGCAGCACCCCTTAATGCCAGAGAGCTTATGACGCTTCTGAGCATGAACTTTCAACCTGTTGTGATCGAGCCGAAACCCATGAAAGCCGCAAAGCGGATCGAGGCAACCCGGTCCAAGCGCCGGACTATCAAGAAATCAGCTGCGATCAAGGAGCGTTTGAAAGCAGTTCGCTAGTAGGCTGCCAACACCCGAAATCATTGCTGAGAGCCTTTTTAAACAGTCTCTGAAGGGAGTCGATGATTGCAACACCCAACTTAACGCAGTCGAGCTTAGATCTACCATTTGACGACGGGTGGCATGGAAACCAAAATCGCCTCAGTGTTGCCGTTGGTCATTAATCCAAACTTTGTTCCTCGGTCATAGACAAGGTTAAACTCAGCATAGCGCCCTCGCCAGAAGAGCTGGCCGTCTTTTTCGACTTGGATCAGCTGGTTTTGGCTGTTGTAGGTG
>CAZOSN010000098.1:0-17211 GCA_964582405.1 uncultured Oligoflexales bacterium
GAAGATCACTGATATCTTGAAATTGAACGGAATGCAGGCTGGTTTTGGCGGCAGATATCTGCGATGAACCAATCGTCACGGAAAAATTCCTTTTGAATGAATGTGATGGAGCTTTAATTCGGGGGCTTCGGGAACGACCTCATCGACAAGGTACCGGTCTACCAAGCCGATGCATCGCCACGTCCCGCACGAGCAAGGGAAAGTCCATGCGTCGTGCCAGAAATCACCCCAATCTTGATCTTCTAAGGCCGAGATTCGGTTGTAACTAATCGTTAGCTCGTCGCCCGGGAGAATTGTCTGACGTGATACGATCTCAAACTTGTCGTTGATCCAGCAGTTAGGCTCACAGGAGTGATTGACGTACATGGTCGGTGGCTCAGGAATAAGATAGAGAGACCTTTCGACGCGCACGACATAGTTGAGCATCGGATGAGGCACGTTTTCGAGCCGTGTAACCGGACCACAAAACTGCAACAGGACCTCGCCAGGGTTGATCAACCCACAGGCAAACACGCCCTTCCCCGTTCTACCTTCCCTAACCTCAAGGGGCTGCCGCACAGATTCCACCGCAAGATTCCTCTTATCACTCGCCCGGCATTTTTGGCTACCGCCTCGCCCTATGCCAAATACCCTGAAGCGAGACGCTCCCGATAATGCCAAGACGCGGCCGATTTTTTTTCTTATCTCACAGCTTTGCTGCCAAAGCGATATTTTTTCAAAATGGATTGATCGTTCTACTTTAACCTTTTGTCGCCCCGCTGGCTAGCCCCGAAACAACAAAGCGGTGGATCGACAGGAAAATGGCGACAATCGGCAAGGCCCCGATCAAACAAGCTGCTGCGAAAGGCCCCCACCTTGAGGAAAACGACTCTGCGATGAAAATCTGAATACCCACCGCAAAGGTAAGCTTATCCTGAGATTTAAGCAGGACAGATGGGATAATAAAGTCTGAGAAAGTCCCGATGAACGTAAGCAGACCGATCACGGCTAATATCGGGGCACTGAGCGGTAAAATAATTTTCACAAAAGTCTGCCAGCGAGAGCATCCATCGAGGTAAGCCGCCTCTTCGAGAGACCGTGGGATGGTGTCAAAATATCCCTTGGTAAGCCAAATATTGAACGGAGTACCACCGAGATAGACAAGAATCAGTCCCCAGTGCGTATCGGTACCCAACGCCGGAAATAATTCGCCAACATGGTCGAGCAAAACATAAAAAGCCACCAATGCCATGACGTTGGGAAACATTTGAATGATCATGACTGTGATAAGTGCGGGCTTTTTGCCCGAGAATTTGAGCTTTGATAACGCATAGCCGGACGTCGTCGCAAGAAGGATCATACCTAAGGATGCCATGAACGATATCTTAAGGGAGTTCGCAAGCCAAAGCATCATGGGAAATGCCGATTTCACGACCACACCCGTGGTGCCATCGACATAGGGGATCCCCAAAACGTAGCGCCAGTGATTCAAAGTAAACTGCTGGGGTATTAAATTTGATCCTATGGCGCTCTTGGGATCGAGCGAGACCATAACTATCGCAAACATCGGAAAAAGAACCACGGCCAGCACTGCAAGCAGACCAAGGTGGACCCCAAGTTTTTTCATGGGTTCATGCATGCTCATGCCGTTTCCCCTTCTTTGAAGCCCACCAATTTAAAGTTGAGCAATGTAAGGGCTGCGACAATCCCAAAAATCAGAAGCGAAATAGCGCTGGCAAGGCCAAAATCTTGCCCCTTGGCGCCCTCGAATGCAAGGCGATAGGTAAAGGAAATCAGAATGTCAGTCTCGCCCACGGGAAGAACTGCCGATGGAATGGGTGGACCTCCACCAGTCAAAAGGTAGATACCCACAAAATTGTTCAGGTTAAAGGCAAACGAACCGATCAAAAGGGGAACCATGGCTGACAAAATCATGGGAAGGCTAATGCTGATTGCGACGCGCCATGGGTTGGCCCCATCAAGCTTGGCTGCCTCGTATACTGTCGGGGGAATAGCCTGCAAAACCCCGGTGGTTACTAGAAACATATAAGGAAAACCAAGCCACAAATTGACCAGAAGGCAGCTTACTTTGGCCAAGATCGGATCGGACAACCAATCAACCTTGACATGCAGATAATCCTGGAGCAGTTGGTTGAACAGCCCAAAATCTTTATTCATCATCCCCTTAAAAATCAGAACCGAGATAAAAAATGGGATCGCATAGGGAATGATGAACAGCAGGCGATAAAGCGATTTCCCTTTAACCAGACGGCTGTTGATGATTAATGCAAGGCTTAATCCCAATGCAAAGGAAAGGAAGACCGATAAAAAAGCCCAAACAAAAGTCCAGCCGACAACCTTGACAAAATAAGCTTGGAATAAATCCCTGCTTAGCAACTTGGTAAAATTACTCCATCCGACATTGATATAATAGCCTGGAAAGAGCTTGTTGCCGCCGCTATGATAAAAGCCGTTTTCTGAATCAGGCTTATAAATGGCGCCCGTTTTGCTCTCGTGGAGGCTATGATCTTCGAGCTCGACAAAGCGTGGCAGAAAACTGGCAAGCTTATCGATGCGGTAGTAGGAGTAGATGGTCTCAGGTCTATCGCTGAGGCGAAAATTGAGTTTGACCAGCGCCGCATGGTGCTCATATACCTGCGAGTAGGTAAGCTTGTGCCCTTCGTGGCTAAGATTTGCTACAGAAGCTAGGTCAATAACAGCCGCAGACTGATCAGGGGACCACAGAGCCTCGTAGTATTTCTCGCCATAAGACACCTCGCAACGCAGTTTGCCCTGAGAGGTTTCGTAGATGGCAAAATCTAGCACACCTTGTTGCTCGTCCAAGGATTTTTGCGAAAGCAAGATAGCTCTTGCCTGATCCTGATTGAAATAGTGCGCGGTTCCTAGGTTGGTAAACGCTATAGCAATCGTAAACGCGATGGGGACGACCATAAGGAGCAGGAAGGTTGCGATACCAGGGTAGAGGTAGCGCAGAGGTTCGTTTTTCTTCCGAATAAGCATTCCAAGATGGGATGCTAGAAGAATGAAACCAAACCCAGCCAAGGGCCAAGCCCCCTCGGTCCATCCCAAATAGAGCAGAAAAAGACTCAAAGGCAACATCGCAAGATAGAACAGTGTGGTGATCACTTTAAGCAGGGAACGGTTCACAAATGCATCCTTTGGTCTCGGGGTACCGGCATGGGTTCCTTTTAGCCATATTCATGGTGGGTTCGTCAAGGTCGGACCATCGCGCGCTGGAAAATTGAAGTTGCTCAACTTGGCAGATCCTGAGTAGCCCTTTCGGCTGCCTTGGTTAGGGTACCGAGTTTGGATGCATTTTTTGGACTCAAGTCTGTTGCCGAAACCCGCCACAACCAATTACCTGCGTCTGTGCCCGGCACATTAAAGCGAGCCTCGCTCCCAAGACCCAAGACATCCTGGATCGGTATCATGCATAACGCCGCAGGAGAACCGAGCGTAAACCGTAGCAATGCCTCGTGAATAGGATGACTATCGCCTACCTTGCCTAAGACCCGAGTTTTGTCCTCCGGAGCCAACCCGCCAAACCAACCCATCAGCGTGTCCGTATCATGCGTACCAGTGTAAGCCACGCTATTGGCCGGAGTTTGCTCAGGCAGATGGACATTGCTGCCCTCACCACCAAAAGCAAACATCGTCACTTTCATTCCAGGAAGGCCGAATTTATCCCGCAGAGCAAACACCGCATCATCAACTTCGCCAAGATCCTCCGCGATAAACGGAAGTGCGGGAAATTTAACTCTTAGCGCGCTCAAGAGGTCATCACCGGGCACATCGACCCACCGGCCAGAACGGGCCGATCCAGCACCTCGAGGGATCTCCCAGGTATGAACTAAGCCCAGAAAATGATCGATTCGCACAAGATCAAAGTGCTGCAGCGCATTCTCGGCACGACGCAGCCAGTAGGCGATGACCGCTGATTTCGCTTCACCCCAATTGTACGACGGAGTACCCCAGGACTGGCCATTAGCATTGAACGGATCAGGTGGAGCACCAGTGGATCGGCTCAACTCTCCTTCGTCATTTAGGGAGAACAGTTTCGGCTCAAGCCAGCACTCGAGGCTATGATGATTAACAAAAATCGGCATATCACCGATTAACCTGATCCCTTGACTTGCTGCGTAGCGCTTAAGTTTAAACCACTGCTTGGACAATTGCCGCTGATAAAATTTTTCTGCTGCGATACTCGCGGGCTCCACACCATATGAGGAGAGAACGGCTTGCGACAGATCGGTACGATGCCTAATTTCAAAAGGCCATCTCCAAAATTGCGGTCCCAGAGATTTGGTAAGCGCGGCAAATACAGCGTAGTCTTCAAGCCATGGCGGGTCATCCTGTGGTTCGTTTGACCGCGAAGCCGCCAAGCGCAAAATGGGCTCGCGCTGAGCACGAACCTTGGGATAGTCGACTGCAAGATCGGAATTTTCGGCTCGTCGCAATTCGGCTTCGGTCAAAAGACCTTCCTTCGCTAAATCGCTGAGCGACAAATAAAGGGGGTCAATACCAAAAGAACTCAGGGCCGCATAAGGGCAGCCCGACCGATCCGAAAGGTTTATGGGAAGAATTTGCCAATACCGTTGACCAGCAGCCTTGAGCCAATCGACGAACGCAAAGGCCTCCTCACCTAGCCCACCGATTCCAAACTTGTTTGGCAGGGCACTCACAGGCATCAGGACGCCTGCAGCCCGTCCCTTCAAAACCACAGCACATGCCCATAGCAAAGCCTGTGGGCTTCGCCGCCAAATCGCGGGAAAGCCCGGAGCCTGACCCGTCCCTTAAAGTCGAATTTAAGCTGAAAGCGAGTCAAACCTTTCGATAAGTTCGTCGTGGGCTTTAGGGCAAAGTGCACAGGATCTGCCTTTGGCGCATACCCCAGCATCTCGACCGCAAATTCGGAGATGTTGAAGCCATCGTGGTAAAAATCGACGGTGATTTCGCCGGGAGTTACGTCAAAAACCTGCCCCGGGCTTGAATCATCTGGAGAGAAATCCAAGGCATGCAGGGGAGCTTCCGTAAACTCAGCATAACGGCTCTTGGCTGCGGTCAGGCTAGTACCAGTGACAGATGAAAATTTTGCCAGGTCCCATTCTTTGAGCAGCTCATGGCGATAATCCGCCCTGCGGTTTTGCTCGACAGACGAATCTTTATACCAAGTATTGATATAGTTCTGGCAGGGTAAATACATCTTTTCAGCGTATTCCTGCACCATCCTATCGCTGCTAAATTGGTAAATGGAACTTACAAGCGAGGCTTTGGCACGCGCCCAAAAGGCGCTATGGTTTGCATAGTACTCGTTTACTACCTCATCCTCGAGCACGCGGTAGAACGACCGGCTGTCTTCTTCGTCCTGCTCAGCCTCGCTCTTAAAATCTCGCTCGACGCCAATGGCCCAACCATTGTCACCATGAAAGCCTTCGCACCACCAACCGTCGAGCACGCTGAAATTGATTCCGGCATTCATGGCCACTTTCTGGCCGCTCGTTCCGCTCGCTTCAAATGGCCTGCGCGGGTTGTTGAGCCAGACATCCACCCCTTGAACCAACAGCTTGGAAAGATTCATGTCGTAGTTCTCAAGCACCAGAATCTTGCCCTTAAGCCCGGGCCGCTCTGCCACGGCACAAATCTCTCTGATAAAGTCCTGCCCCCCGAGATCCTGGGGATGTGCCTTGCCAGCAAACACGAAGTATACGGGACGATCGGATTGATTGACGATTTTTTCGAGTCTTTCGATATCGCGGAAAAGTAGGGTTGCCCGCTTGTACGTGGCAAAGCGTCTTGCAAACCCAATAATTAGGCCACGGGGATCCCAGCTCGGCAGGTGTTTACCCTCGGGGAGAAATGGGGTCAATGCCTGAAGAAGCTGATGTTTGCAGATCTGTTTGGTATCTTCGAGCATGGATTCGGGAATATCGACGATCTGATCCGGAGCGTGCGCGATAATCTCAGGCCAATTTTCCCCGATGGCTCTGGCAAACAAAGCTTGAAAGGCGCCCGATGTCCATGTTTTCGCATGAACGCCATTGGTAATTGCTGTTATCGGATTTTCGCCAAACGGAACCCCTGGCCATAGACTGCTCCACATCCGGCTAGCAATCTCGCCGTGCAGCTTACTCACACCGTTATGAAAGCGCGACAACCGAAGCGCAAAAACCGTAAGGCAAAACGCCTTGTGATCCGACAGCTCATCTGTAATTCCAAGATTCATGAAATCTGCAAAACTGATCCCATACCTCACACAATAAGGTCTGAGAAGTTTATCGATGAGGGCTAACTCAAACACTTCGTTGCCAGCGGGTACAGGGGTATGGGTTGTAAAAACCCCAGATGCTGCTGCCCTGTCGCATGCGGCTCGGATATTTAGCCCTTTGTCTAAAAACTGACGCACCCTTTCAAGCTGCAGCAGAGCCGAATGCCCCTCGTTCATATGATAGACCGTTGCATCGATCCCCAATGCGGACAGGGCGCGAACTCCGCCAATTCCCAAGACAATCTCTTGCTTGAGCCGCTTTTCGCGATCACCGCTATAGAGCCTGTCGGTCAAAGACCGAATCTCCTCAGAATTGCTTTCGGTATTGGTATCGAGAAAAATAAGCCGCGACTTACCCACCCGAAGTTCCCAAAGCTGAGCTTCGATTTCGATATCGCCAAGCGGAACCGTAACCGTGACCCGCTCCTCGCCGTCGTGGCATGCAAGTTTTAGCGGAACCTCATCCCAGGCGATATTTTCGTAGACGTCGTGCTGCTCACCTTTTTGATCGATAACTTGCTTGAAATAACCCTGACTATAGAGAAGTCCCACAAAGACCATCTCGTGGCCAAGGTTTGAGGCCGATTTAACATGATCCCCAGCGAGAATTCCCAAACCTCCACTGTAATTAGCAAAGGTCTTATCAAGTCCATACTCCATACAGAAATAAGCAACTTTAGGCCTTAGCCCGCCTGCGGGATGGCGACTGAGCTCGAGATTGAGGAGTTCATCAAGAGCCAATAGCTCTGCCTTATGCTCGTCACAAAACGTTCGACGTTTCTCCGGACTGGATCTGACCCAAACAGCATAAGGCGATGCGGTTTTGGCCCATACGGCCGGGTTTAAGTCTTTAACGAGTTCTCCGACGCGCCGTTCAAAACTCCACCAATAATTGTCAACAATCCTCTCGAGGATGCCTTCATAATTGGGGGATCGTGGTTCAGTATTCACAGCTTTCCTCCTGATCCTTTACGAATCGGTAAACATAATTTTCGGCATTGAACAAGAATCGATAACAGCCTGCACTAAGTGTGGCACTAGCATTCGGCCTGTCGATGGCATAGGTCAATTGCCCGCTTAAATCATCCCAACTACCAAGGTGAACCACGGAATCAACTGAAGGAGTTGCCAGTCCAAAAGCAAAAACCCAGTCGGCTGATGCAACTTTAAATTCGTGGTACCCGCCGAAATTGATCCTGATATGAGTTGAGTATGTATTCGCCATGCTAGACGTTCTTGAAAGGCATGACTTGGAAGTTTGCCAGTCATTGAATGTACCTCGCACATAGAGCGGCGATTGAATTGAACTCGTAAAGGTTCTCCTAAAGATAGCGAACCCAGGTCCTCCCAACCGAATTTGATTAAATCGACCACCCTTATGACTGATTGGATTTTGCAGGCTTTGATCATACGCGCCATAGGTCTGGTTGCTACTGTTGATCACCTCTTGCCACCAATTCTCCGCCGTACCGGGGAATTGAACCCAAGCCCCCGCTAGCGGTTGCCCGAAATTGGCCACCACAAAATATTCCGAAGGACCGTCTTTGATTTCGTAAGACAAAAGCCCTTGTGATAGACGCACATTCGTTGGATCTTGGTTGCCTATCCCCGCATGTTTGGTTCTAAATGCCAAGAGATCTTTGAAATACTGGCGATGTCCCGTAAGAAACTTTCGTTCCTTTGGCGTCAGAAAGCTCAAAACTGGAGCGGTGGCGCGAAGGTACTCCCAAGGCATGCGATGCGAGCGAACATAGCGGTCGATCGGCACATCCTTGGAGGGCAAGGTATTGTTGGTTACGGCATCAACAAAAGACCACTCGTTTTCGATGTTGCGATCATTGCCCAGTTCCTCACCCTGAAAAAACAAGACAGCACCGGGCTTTGTAAATAGTACCCCATAAGCAGTCCTTGCTAAGGAATGAGTGAAGTCATTGTGGACCGTGCGGAAACTTGTTTGGGGATTGGGGTCTTCGAGTGGATTAATCCTAAAGAAAACGTTTTGACCATCCCGTTCATAAGACCGGTACCCAGAGACTATTCTTAGAATGGGATCTTTATTGCCGATAAAATCATGACTGCCCAGGTAGTTGACGGTGCGTTTAGAATCATAAAACCGCTTTAAAACTCCGTCGGGACCTGCCTGGTCGCTAAAACCCTGCAGCGCTTTCACCAGAGGATCCAAATCAACATCGCGGGCATTGGACCTGTAATGATCAAACTGCAGTTCAAATGAGTTTTTAAACTGGTCGTTCCACTGCGCGTCAAATCCCAAACCCCCGGCCGCAACGGGACGCGAGGCATCGGTATTATCCGGTAGCTGCTCGGCGGTTGAGTAGAAACGCGGGTTGTTGAGCCTGAGAAGCTCGTTGAGTTCTTGCACAAATTGGTATCCGGCCGGATTGTCACGGTATACGAATTCGATCATATCAAAGCGAAAGCCATCGGCATGGAATTCACGCATTTGATAGACAAGAGCATCCGCAATCCATTTGCGAACCATCACATTGCGGAAGTCAGGTTTAGGCCCCCAACCTGTGTTACCTAGGAAATACTTCGAGCTAGTCACAGTCTGTGATAACGGTTCGCGCAAGAGTTGGTTATTAATGTGATTGATAATAACGTCAAGAACAACGCGAATGCCGCGCGCATGAAGAGTATCAATCAGGACTTTAAGTTCGTCGGGAGTCCCGTAGGTCGGCTCGTTAACAAACAAAGTATCTAATGCATAGCCCCAGGAGGCATGAAATCTGCCTTCGCTCAATGGCAAGAATTCAACCGTATTGATTCCCAAGTCAGCCAAGTACGGAACTTTGCGGAGAATGGACGGATAGTTGCCTTGGGAATACTCCAGATCGTCGTTGGTCGGTGGGTTAAAAGTCAAGGGCCACAGCTGATACATGAGCCATAAATTGGGAGCTTGTCTTATCGATTGCAGGATGCGCTGATCGTTTTGCCAAGCATAAGGTTGTGATCCTTTCACCGTTGCCCGAGCATTGATGTAGCCATTGTAGTAGCCGCCCTTGGAGGTGTATTCGATCGCAAGCGCGTAGGGATCGATTTTTTCGTCGCTGAAAGTACCAAAGTTAGCGATCTCCGACAGTTCGAAGCTACCGTTTTTCTTGAATCTATAGACATAGGAACTACCGACGCGAGCCTCAGGTATATAGAGAGCATGAAACCTCTTGGCTCCCTCAGCAGCGCTTGGGTTCATTTTCTGGCTTCGTTCATCACATTCGACATGCACTTCGTCGGCAATCGGTTCCCAAATTTTGAAAAACACCCCATTGGGCGAGACTGGTGTCGCACCCATCTCGCCTAAGGGAATCCATTCCAAAACCTGCCCTTGACTCAGACGTCGGGCCGGCAATAGCGAATCAGTAATGCCCTGAAAAAAAACAAGCGGGTAAAGATTGTCCCGGGAAACGAGCCGAATCGCGTAATAGTTGTGAGCAATGTCGTTTAAATCAATCCCTAAAACATCTGCCTGCCACCAACAAAGGGAGAGTTCGCTCAGGCCATAGGGCTGCGGCCAGGCTCTAAAGTCAACGACGCGAGAAAATCTTGCCACCGCCAGGTCTGGGGCATTCTTTAAGACGACAGAGGCCCCGGCCAGCTGATTGCATTCCTCACCGCTCAATCGAAAACGCAGGGAAAATCCGTCGCTATTTAACTTAAGATAGTCACGCGACTCATCGGCATAGATCGATTTGGGCCATAGAATATGGGGTGGTGCCGCGTTAGCCACACTCCCGCTGCCTGCAATAAAACAAAAAAGTAGTATCCAAAACATCCGCATGCACACTCCCCAGATTCAGCTTCGTAACATCCTACTGTCGCACCAAACTTCCCTTGATCATAGCGACCATTCCCTTCATCGCCAGGTCCGGAGGCTCGGTTCCCGAAGTCAAAACTTGCAGAGCCTGACCAGACGAGGCCCAAACCGCGCCCATCTCCGGGATATTGGGCATCGGGATACCATTCGCAGCGCTTGCCATGAATGCAGCGAGGTAAGGATCATCAATTTTTTGCAGCACATCGGTGCGAGCAGGTCCCCTTGGATCCTGTTTGTAGAGTGCGGCGATACCCTCGGCACTCACAAAATAGCGCTCGATCAGTTCTTTACAGAGTTCGGCGTTTGGACTTTGTCTGCGAATCATGAAACCATGGGCACCCACAAACGGGCGTGGGGTTTGGCCTCCCAAAGTCGGAATCACGCTGACGGCAAAGTCTATTTTATTCGCCCGAAGATCCTGAAGCGCCCAAGGGCCATCTATCGTGGCAGCAAGCTGCCCCGCTTTCATTTTCTCAAAGGCTATCCCGCGGTCCGTCGATGACGGAATCACGCCTGATTTAACAAGCGAGAGGATAAATTGGGCTCCATCGACAGCTCCCGTGTTGGCAAGTCCAATATCTTCGGGATCGAGCGTCCCTTGTTTAGCTCCAAAAATATAGCCCCCTTGGGCGCTGATGATCGGAAAACTAAAGAAAAAGTTATTAATATCATAAAGAAACGTGTGGCTGCCCGGAGAAGACTTGGCGCGTGCGATGCTGATATCGCGCAGCTGCTCAAGGCTCTTGGGGACCTCGGGAAGCAGCGCTTTGTTTGTGATAAGCGCCACTGACTCGACATCATAAGGGTAGCCAAAAAGTTGGCCTTGGTAGGTAAATGCGCTGAGCGCTACGGGAAGAAACGCTTCTTTCTCGGAAGGCGGCAGCAGTATGGGCTCGATAAATCCAGAGGCCGCCAACTCGCCGACAACATCATGGGCCCAGGTCAGAATATCGGGACCTCTGCCCGCTATCGCAGCGGTCTTGAATTGACCGGTCAGATCTTTGTTGAGCACTGTGATGACCACATGCTGCTTAAAGTCACGTTCAAAAAGGTCCGCCTGGGTTCGCAACGCCTTAGCAACGTTTTCCGAAGAAGTCCAAATCTCGACTGCGGCTTCACCCAGCGTGCTTATGCCAAGCAGGCTAGCGAGCAAGAATTTCGCACACCGATTCATACCAAACCTCCTGAGACCGCACCTTACCATTGCAATTCAAAGTCCCTGCCACAATCGATTGGCTCTGCATCAGAGCAGGACGCAACGGGTCCAAAAGCTTAACAAGCGACCTAAGGTATTCGTTAATGTCAGCAAAAACAATGTGAAAAAAAAGGGAATTCTCGATAGAAAAGGGCTGATTAGATCAGATATTTGGTACTAGTACCTTGTCAGGAACGCGGGGTGAAAATTCGCATCGCAAAATCAAGAGACTAGCGCGGCGGCAAACAGGGCCGCACCAAGGATTCCGGCAGAATCACCGCATTGATGCATTTTGACCTGGGGGGCGTCCCCCTTAACAAAGGCGTGCCGACCAATGTGCTCTTCTAGACATTCGTAAATTAATTTCTGCTTACTAAGACCACCACCAAGGACGATAAGATGGGGGTCAAAGGTATTGGTGAGCTGAGTCAAAAACAATCTTAAGTCGGATTGATACTCCTTGACCACAGCGGAAGCCAGCGGATCTGCTTCAGCCTGGTCGGCCCAGCGGAATATAGTCTCCGCATCGGGTCGTGTTGCGATTTGAGCATACAGGCGGCGGGCCATGCTAGCCTCCAGCGCGGGCCCAGACAGATACTGCTCGACACAACCTCGTTGGCCGCAGTAACAGCTAAGGCCTCCATCATGGAGAATGGTATGACCGAGTTCCCCGCCCCCACCGCGAGCACCTCTCAGCGGAACTCCCGAGGCAATGACTCCTCCCCCAACGCCGGTGCCAAGGATAACCCCAATCACAATCGCATCGCGCGCAATCGCTCCCCCCGCTCCGATGCAGTATTCGGCAAAGGCGAAACAATTCGCGTCATTTTCGACCGCAATCGGGCCCTTGACATTGAGCTGCTTGGCAAGATCAGAGCCCAGCGGCTTTCCCACAAAAACGGCCGAGTTTCCCACTCGCATCATCTGATTTTGGGGGTTAACGGTGCCGGGCAAGCCAATCCCCAAACCTGCGATTTCTGCAGCTACGCAATTGCCCGCAGCCATGACCTTTTTGCCCAACGTCACAAGATCCGCAAGGATTTCAGCATAGGGCCTCTGACGCCCGGTAGCAATTCGTTCGCGGCTCAGCGCGCGGGTTGCCTTCGACTTGGGGTCGATTTCGACGAGTGCGGCTTCTGATTTGGTGCCGCCGATATCAAAGGCTAGAATTCGAAGCAAGTTTATTCTCTCTCACCTAGTGGGCTGTCAGGGACAATTTTTTTGGGGGTTGGCAGCCCACTAGGCTGAAACCTTGTTGCGCACCCACCTGTCGGTGGACTTAATGACCAGCTCTTCGTTCATCGGTTTAAGGAGCCAACCATGGATCCCCGCGCGCTTTGCACGGGTGATAAGTTCGGGTTGCTTGGAGCCGGTTAAAAAAACTACCGGGAGTGTCTCAAACTGCTTGAGTAGCCGCAGTTTTTCAATAAACTGCACGCCATCCATTTCGGTCAGGCTAACCTCCGTAAAAATCATTTTGATATCCGGGTTCATTTTGACAATGGACAACGCTTCAACACCCGATTTAGCCTCGATAACCTTAAAGCCGTTCGCTTTAAGGGTTTCGTGTAAGGTGTGCCGATCATCCTCGGACGCGTCCGCCACCAAAACCTTCATGTTTGGGTCCACCTGAATTGTGGGGCGAACCGTTGCCTTGGACATAGCGTCCTTTTCGAATTGCTTAAGCAGGGCTGACGCCGCTTTTAAGTCAGGCTGAGTTCCATCGGCGCCCGTCTTGACAATGTTCACAACCGAAAGCTGTGCCAGCGGATCACCCTGCTTCGCGGCAATTTCATAAAATTTACGAGCTCCCTTGATATCCGGCTTGTCTTCGAGTCCGATCTCCATGAGCAGACCCATGGCCTGGGCCGCTCTAGCATCACCGGCTTCGGCACGGGCAACCAAATCCTCGGTATCGGTTTTTTTCAAGCTGATCTCCCTCTGCGTTTATTTATGAATGCCACGCCCTTTTGTACCTTGAATGTGGGCACATGGGGTAACGAGAGCTCCGGACTGCAAAATCGCACCAGGAGATAATACAGCATTGCAGCCAATTTGAACATTGTCCGCAATTAAAGCCCCTAATTTGCGAAGTCCTGTATCGAGCAAGGCCGAAGACTCCGGATGCCGGATTCTAACCTGATTTTTTTGTAGCTTTAGGTTGGCAAGTTTTGTCCCTGCCCCGAGATTCACCTCCCGGCCCAGGATCGAGTCCCCAACATACGCAAAATGTCCAGCCTTGGCGCCATCGAAGAAAACCGAACCTTTGACCTCGGTCGCATGACCGACGACGCAGCCGCGGCCGACATACACATTCCCCCGGATATAGGCCCCATGCCGAACCTCAGAATCGGGACCAATATAAGCAGGTCCTATGATGTAAGCCGTGGGTTCGACGATGGCACCTTCGGCGATAAATACCCGCCCTTCGATGATCGCACCCGGAGAGACCTCGCCTTTCACGAGCGGAACATCAGCCGGCACACCCAGCCCATCAAGTAGGTGAACCAAGGTTTTTTCCAAAGATTTTCCTAGTAAGTTGCGAAAATCAGAAAAATCAAATTGCTCTTCATTCAAAAGACCCGCTTTTTGAACGAGAAAACCGAGATCAAGGCTGTCGTTGTGCATTTTTTGCCGATCCAAGAGAAAAATTTGCCTAAAGGTTTGTGCCTGAGCACCGAAATTGGGTCAGGTTCGTTAAACGTCTCATCATGCATTAGCATGTGATATCAGCACGGGGAATGAAGCTCAATGTTTGATTTCAATGAATTTAAAAGATCGGTGAAAGAGTGGATCAAGGTCAATCCCGGAGGTTCGGTTCAAGATCTTCGCGATTTCTGCGAAGACAAGATCCCGAGCAACCATTTTTCGGCCAACCAATGGTTGGTTGAGCAAACCGTGTCTTGGTATCGCCATATCCTGGCGCATCGCGACTATTCAAACACGGTCGACTGGGATTCCGACGAGTAACCTAAATCTTTCGACCCCACAGCGCCTTGATTCTTTCAAA
Source organism: uncultured Oligoflexales bacterium (assembly GCA_964582405.1). GTDB lineage: Bacteria > Bdellovibrionota_B > Oligoflexia > Oligoflexales > Oligoflexaceae > CAZOSN01. Next base: position 14,303 of record CAZOSN010000098.1, read on the forward strand.
CTCGATGCGCTTGATGATGTCGAGAGCTTCTAGGTCCTCAAAGCCTAAGTCGGCCGTCCAGGATACGTCCTTCATTTCGGGAAGAGGTGAAACGACCTCGGTCCCATCGTCAGTCTCATAAAACTCAAAAGCCTCCAAAATCCTACCGCTGCTGTCCATCTGATAGTAATGCCACCCATCGCCATTGATCATATGACCGTCCCGAGAATCGCCGGCCCAATACTCCTTGGCAAAGACGAGATCATTTACTGCTATTAGATTGTTCCGCGCCATACTGTGCCTCCGCTACCCTCCCTGAATTGATCCAAAGGAGATGCAGGCCTATCGGTCGCGAAGCCAGGTAGATTAGATTTTTTACCAAGATTTAAAAAAAACTGAGCAATTCTAGCGTAATAAATGTCCGAAGCGGTAGAATCTCGGCGACCAGTCCAGCTCAGACCACAGGACCAACAGCGCTTTGCCGTGAATGTAGGAAAGCGGGACTTCGCCCCAAACCCTCGAGTCGGTTGAATTATCTCGATTGTCGCCCGCGACAAACACCGAGTCTTCTGGCACGGTGTATTCTCCTACCGGTGGCCAATTAGGGCTCATGAAGCCCTTCGCCTCCGGCCGATTTTGCATAACGAGATGCTCGACCCCATTAAGGTTCTCTTTGTATAACTCTTTGATTTCCTTACGATCGAAAATATCATCCAGGACAGATCGGTCAGACTCCTGCGAGGTTCTCGGCTGAGCGACATCGTTGATGTAAAGGATATCATCGACGAATTTGATGCGGTCGCCAGCAACTCCAACCACTCGTTTTACATAGTCAATATCCGTATTTTTGGGGTAACGGAAAACAATGATATCGCCTTTCTCAGGCTTATGCCATTCGGCCAGAACGACATCAGTGAAGGGTAGCTTCAAGTTGTATGACAGTTTAAAGGCGAGCAGCCTATCGCCAACCTTGATCGTAGGTTCCATAGAAGCTGTGGGGACATGATAAGGAGAAGCCACACTCCAGCGGAAGCAAAATATCGCAAAAATCAGGATCGCCATGGATCGGAGGTTTTCCGGACTCCAGAAACTGACTTCTTTTTTGGCTTTGCTTTTTGCTGCCTTGCTTTCATCCGAGTTTGACATGAATGAATCCCTTTAGTTATCCCTTAAAATCACCGATAAGCACTTACGAGGTGCATCATGATAATGCGGTTTAGCCTAATAGTCTTGCTAATCTTTTATCTAGTTGGGCATGTTTTGTCCTCTCCTTCGGCACTCGCCCATTCTGCTAATGATATTCGGTTTGAATTCCGCCCCGACGGTCGATACCGGGTTTACGTCGGCTACACGATTCCGGATCTAAAAGAATTCCGCGAGGTTTATGTCGATTTCAATACCAAAAAAGAGGCCGAGGCATTCTATTGGAATGTCGTGCGCGGCGCCGATTTCCACCTCCCGAGCCCCAAGTCCATGCATTTTCACACAGTCCCAACCGCCCCCGCACCTTGGTAGCCTAGGCTAAGAGCCTGTTTAAAGAGGGTCAGTTTTTGAACAGGCTCTAACGCGAGTTTTCCCTGCCGCTCAAGATCTAACCCCTCGACTCAACGTCGTGAGGTTAGATCTTGAGCGCCTCCTCCAGAACCCGGCCCGAAACCGTGGCACCAACACGGCTAATAACGTCACTTGCGACCATCGTCGCAATCTGACCGCACTGGGCCAGGCTTTTTCTGCGAACCATCCCGTAAAGAAACCCTGCTGCGAACATGTCGCCGGCAGCCGTCGTGTCAATCACTTTGGTCGGTACGGGAGGGATTTGAATAAGTTGGTCGCCCGATGCAACCACTGCGCCTTCGCCACCTTTTTTAACCACGGCCACGGCACCCGTCGCAGCAATGGCAAGCGCGGCTTCTTCAGGACCGGTTCCATAAAGCATCCTCGCCTCTTCCTTGTTGGAGAAAACGATGTCCGCATGGTTTTTGATAAGTTTGAGGAAAGTATCCCTGTGGCGAAGAATCACGAACGGGTCCGCGACATCAAACGAAATCTTAACACCATGATCCTTCGCCAGATCAATCGCTCGTTCGATCGTTGCAATCTGACCATCTGTATCCCATTGATACCCACAAAAATGAAAGACTTGGCTTTCGGCAATAGTCGCCTCCGGCACCAAACTGGGGCTAAACAGCCGGCTTGCCCCCAAATTGGTGTTCATTGTACGTTCACCGTCAGGCGTGATCAGGATCAGGCAGGTGCCTGTTGCGTCGATGATCGACCCAAGGTGCGCGTCAATTCCAAGGATCTTCATGCGATCAGCGATCAATGTGCCGAATCGATCCTGACCGACCATACCCGCAAAGCTTGTCCTACAACCTAATGAGGCCAGCGTCCGAATTGCATTGAGCGAAGATCCACCGAGTTCGGTCGTGGTCTCATGATCGCTAAAGCGATGCAATACTTCGCCTTGGCGTTTTTCATCGACAAGATGCATGATACCCTTGGTCAAACCGAGGGCTTCGATGTCATGATCCTCGACTTTGATCAAAATATCGACCAAAGCGTTACAGATAGATACCACGTCATATTTTTTAGCATTCGCGCTCATGGTGCCCCTTGTTGCAATGAAAGGAAGCTGAATTTCTAGAAGTCCCTGGTATCAATGTCAAGCAAGGTTTCGTCCACTTCGCCATAAAATTGACTTGAGATGCTGCGAACCCTAAATTTCTCAATTGCTAGCTCCTGGGGAATTCTTCCCAGACGAGGCCCCCGTCTATAACCAACCTCCTGATTCCGGGTGGTAGCGGGATCAAGTATGGTGAAGAGCCAATTTAAATATTCCGGAGAAAAAAGGATCGAATGCGCGCATGATCGGATGAGCTTTATCAGCATGGAGACGATTTTTATCAACATCTCTCGGCCATCGATCAAGC
>CAZOSN010000099.1:0-17067 GCA_964582405.1 uncultured Oligoflexales bacterium
CTTTCGACTAAAAAATAATTCGCGGGACAAATATGCTACACTAAAAAACGGAGTTGGTCTGATCACCAACTCTTGTTCTGTCAATTTTTGTTGGGTGATTTGCAATGAACAACCCTCACAAAAAAGTTTTAATTTTAGAAGACGATAAAGAAATCGGTGAGCTACTGTCCAACGCGATCATCGATCTTGGTTTTAAAGTTCGATTGGTGGCCGATGGCAGTCAAGCATCAAGCATCGTCACAACAGAAAAATTTGATTTTATCGTGCTCGATATCAATGTCCCTTCCCTGAATGGACTACAGGTCGCAGCAATTTGCAGATCGACTAACCTCAACCGCGCAACGCCCTTATGCATTGCATCTGGTCAGATCAATGGCGATGCGGAAAGGCGAATTAAGAGTTTGAAAATCGGCCATGTGATCGAAAAGCCCTTTTCAATTAAATCCCTCGTGGATCTGATTAGAAGTTCAATTGAAGCACAAAACAAGCCGCCGATTACCTATGATGTCAAAATTATCAATGGGTTTATTCTTGGTTCAAAAGAGATATTTGAATACTATTTCGACCACACCCCCGAAATGAAAGCAGTCAAAGTCAAATCCGATGACGATTTCGCTCCAGGAATTGTCTCGGGCCTTATCGGATTTACCGCCAACGAAGTGCGCGGCTCCATGGCCATTTGTGTCAACGACTTCTTCATCAAAGGGATTGTAGCCAAACTATTTGGCGGCGTTGAAGTTGATCTCAATGCCGAAACCATGTCCGACATCATCGGTGAATACTGCAATCAAGTCTTAGGGGCAGTCAAAAGAGAGATGGGGAAACTCGGAATTGGCCTCCAACTGGGCTTACCAGACGTCGTATTCGGCGAAAATCACAAAATAGTTCATAAGATAAGAAACCCGGTGCTACAAGTGACATTTTCTCTGGGCAAGAAATCCTGCGTCCTGGAATTTTGCCTTGAGCAGACCGATATAAAGCCGGATGCTGATAGCATCGTCGAGTCCCAGGCTATAGGGAAAGTTAAGATGCTTTAGAGCCCTGCATCGAGAGCGGCCCTGCATCGAGGCTGCCGAACCAGACAGGCCGTTTGGAATGGGAACCGATCATTAACGCAACAAGCCACCACAAGGCCATCGGGTTGAATAACGATCCAATCCGAAGGCCTCTGAGGAGACACTTTTAGTGCGCGAATTCCAGCTCGGAGGCGTGAACCTCAGACTCGGTGATCTTGCGGAGGCGCTCGTAGAGTTCATCTTGCTGCGATGGATCGTCTACAGGTGGCTTCCAAACCAGGGCATGCATAAGAACTTTGTCCATATGATCGCAAGGCACGATTGTCAAATCTTTGAGCACGCTTTTGGGAATGTCATCGAGGTCTTTTTCATTTTCCGTTGGAATCAAAACTTTTTTGATGCCAGCTCTGTGAGCCGCTAGGATTTTTTCCTTAAGTCCACCGATTGGCAAACTGCGTCCGCGCAGCGTGATTTCTCCAGTCATCGCAACATCACGTGATACCGGACGATTGGTTAAAGCGCTAGTCAGCGCCGTGGCCATGCAGAGGCCAGCGCTTGGTCCGTCCTTCGGAATTCCGCCCTCAGGGACATGGATATGGATGTCAAAGTTCTGGTAGAAGTCTTCTTTGACTCCTAAAAATGCTGAACGGGACCTCACATAGCTCAATGCTGCCTGCGCTGATTCCTGCATGACCTCGCCGAGCTTGCCAGTGAGGATCAACTTGCCTTTACCAGGAAAAACCGAAACCTCTGAAACCAAAATGTCACCACCTACCTGAGTCCAGGCGAGCCCCGTGCATAACCCAACTTCGTGTGTCGTATTCTGCTGTCCTATTCGGTACTTGCGAGGACCCAACAGCTTCTGAACACTCTTTTCGGTGATCTTTTCTTGAATTATGCCGGCTGGTAAGCCTTCGGCTGACAACGCCGCCTTGTCCTTGCTCAAACGCGTCACATGCTTTTTTGCTACTTTTCGACAAACGGAAGATATCTCGCGTTCGAGGTTTCTAACTCCGGCTTCGCGGGTGTAGTAGCGAATAAGTTCCTTGATCGACCTAACGGTAATATCGACACTCTGATTCTCAAGGCCATTGGCCTTGATCTGCTTTGGCACAAGGTACTGAGTGGCAATTGCAGTTTTTTCTTCTTCTGTGTAGCCCGACAGGTTGATGGTCTCCATCCGATCCAAAAGTGGCCTGGGGATACTGTCAAGCGTGTTGGCCGTTGCCATGAACAAGACGTTGGATAGATCATAATCAAGATCAAGGTAATGGTCATTGAAGGTCGAATTCTGCTCGGGATCCAGAACTTCGAGCAAAGCGGATGCCGGATCACCCCGCATATCCTGTGTCAGTTTGTCAACTTCATCGAGCAGAATTACGGGGTTTGACGTACCGGCCTTCTTGATGGCCATAATGATCTTGCCGGGCATGGATCCAATATAAGTCCTGCGGTGTCCCCGAATCTCAGCCTCATCGCGAACACCACCAAGTGAGATGCGAACAAAATCGCGCCCCGTGGCCGTCGCAACACTTTTAGCGAGGGAGGTTTTCCCAACACCGGGTGGCCCGACGAGGCAAAGGATTGGTCCTTTCAGGGCATTGACGAGCGTTCTAACCGAAAGGTATTCAAGAATGCGCTCTTTAACTTTGGTAAGGCCGTAATGGTCTTTCTCCAAGGTATCGTGGGCGAAAATCAGATCGCGTATATCGGTTTTAAATTCATTCCAAGGTAGTGACAGAACCGTTTCTAGGTAATTTCGCACCACGGTAGCTTCGGCAGACATCGGCGACATCATCTTAAGCTTACGTAGTTCCTTGGTAAGTTTTTCGCGCGCTTCGTCGCTTAGTTTTTTCTCTTTTATTTGCTGTTCAATTTCGCTTAGCTCAGTGCGGCCATCGTCTCGATCGCCAAGCTCTTTTTGGATCGCCTGCATTTGCTCGTTGAGGTAGTACTCTTTCTGAGTTTTTTCCATCTGACGCTTAACGCGCGCGCGGATCTTTTTTTCAACCCTCATGATCTCAATTTCAGACTGAATATACCCGTAAAGATCTTCCAATCGCTTGGAGGGGTTGGTTTGCTCAAGCAGCCTTTGCTTATCCTGGAGCTTGAGGTTGTTGAGATGAGCGACCAGAGTATCGGCGAGTTTTGATTCCTCGTCGATAGACGCGATCGATAGTAGCATCTCAGGAGGAATACGCTTATTCAATCTAACATAGTTATCGAAAGCGATTTTAACCGTACGCACCAGCGCTTCGTTTTCAACTTCAGAACCTTTTTCCTCAGGCAACGTACGAGCCGTGACCATAAAAAATTCATCGGTCTGCGTGTATTCATCGATCTGGGCACGACGCAACCCCTCAACAAGAACTTTAACCGTTCCATCAGGAAGGCGGAGCACCTGCAGGATCGTGGATATAGTTCCGACGCGAAAGATATCTTCCGGTGTCGGGTCATTGGTTTTCGCCTTAATCTGGGCCGCAAGCACTATTTCTTTGTTGCCCGTCATGGCTTGTTCAAGAGCCTTGATCGACTTTTCTCGGCCGACGAACAGGGGCACAACTGTAGAGGGAAAAACTAAAATGTCTCGAAGCGGCAAGAGCGGCAACTGATTAGCTGGTACCGTTTTGTCATGACGAATCGACCCTTCTGACATGAGCGAAGCCTCCTCGAGCGAGACATTTTTCGGGCGCAAGCCTGATCTACTCAGATTTTCTCTGAGACGGTCTAGCTTTGCCAGTATTCCCAGCCCGGGGCCAATCAATCAGGAGGTACCTACTGTATCGTATCGTACCTAGTTGAAGCACCGAGCCGGCCCAAATGTTTGTTTGAGTTCACTACATATTTTATCGTAAGCAGGTCGAGTATGACAGCCCTTATTAAAAATTAAGGAATTATTTGTTTGAGCCGGTTCCAAAATCGCGCTTTTTTCCCTCTGCATTATCACGGCCTTTGAGCGCTTCAAGCTCTTCCGCTGTTCGATAAACAAAAATAGGCTCAGCGGAGTTTACAATCACCTCTTCGGTGATGATGCATTCCTTGATCGCGGTTTGACTCGGGATCTCGTACATCACGTCCAGCATGGATTCTTCAAGGATGGCGCGCAATCCTCGAGCTCCCGTCTTCCTTGCCAAGGCTTCTTTGACAATCGCTCGGAGCGCACCGTCGGTAAACTTAAGATTCACACTCTCAAATTCAAACAGCTTGCGGAATTGCTTGACGATTGCATTTTTGGGCTGAGTTAGGATCTGAATCAAAGCGTCTTCCGTAAGCTCGGCCAGGGTACAGATTACGGGTAGTCGGCCAATGAATTCAGGAATTAGGCCGAATTTACCCAAGTCAGCGGTCGTGACTTTTTCGAGCAGATTGGTGACGTCTTTTTTCTTCTTGCTGCGAATCTCCGCGCCAAATCCAAGCGAGGTGGTCTCGACACGCTGGGCGATAATATCCTCTAGTCCCGCAAAGGCTCCGCCGCAGATGAACAAGACATTGGTCGTATCAACTTGCAAAAATTCTTGCTGAGGGTGCTTGCGCCCCCCGCGCGGTGGAACGTTCGCGATCGTGCCTTCAATGATTTTGAGCAATGCCTGCTGCACCCCTTCGCCTGAAACATCGCGGGTGATGGAGGGATTGTCACCTTTGCGGGCGATTTTATCGATCTCGTCGATATAGCCTATCCCGCGTTGGGCAAGCTCGACATCGTAATCCGCGTTTTGCAGCAGGTTTAGAATGATGTTTTCAACATCCTCACCTACATAGCCGGCTTCCGTTAAATTCGTTGCATCAGAAATCGTAAACGGAACGTTTAGTATACGCGCAAGGGTCTGAGCCAGCAGCGTTTTTCCGCTTCCGGTGGGACCGATCAGAAGAATGTTTGATTTGGAAAGTTCAACATCATCGGAATCTTTATTCGAATCAATGCGTTTGTAGTGATTGTGGACGGCCACGGCCAAGGTTTTCTTTGCCCGTTCTTGGCCGATAATGTACTCATCGAGAACCTTGGTGATGTCCTTGGGATTCGGAACATTCCCGTGGCTCGTCAGAAGCTCCTCTTTTTCGACTTCTTCCGCAATGATGTCATTGCAAAGCTGAATGCACTCATCGCAGATATACACGTTTGGACCTGCAATAAGCTTTTTGACTTCTTTTTGACTTTTGCCGCAAAAGCTACAGTGAAGTCCGCTATCTTTTGTTGCCATGCCGTCGTCCCCTCTTGCTATTTGCGTTCGGCCTTTTGAATAGGTGCCTCGAGCACTTCGTCGATAATTCCGTACTCCTTGGCCTGATGCGCGGACATAAATTTATCCCTGTCGATATCCCGCGAGATCACATCAAGAGACTGGCCTGTGTGCGATGCGAGAATCTGTGACATCTTGGCCTTTAGCTTGAGAATCTCCTCTGCCTGAAGGGCAATATCGGTAGCCTGTCCACCGGCTCCACCTGAAGGCTGGTGGATCATGATGCGGCTATTGGGCAAAGAGACGCGCTTACCAGGAGCGCCAGCGGCCAGCAACCATGCCCCCATTGAGCAAGCCTGCCCGATGCAATAGGTGCGAATGTCGGGCCGAATCAGGTTCATACAATCGTAGATAGCTAGGCCCGCCGTCACGGAGCCGCCGGGAGAATTTATGTAAAAGTGTATGTCCTTGTCCGGATCCACACTTTCTAGGTAGAGAAGCTGCGCCACCAGAGCGTTCGCAATTTCGTCATAAACAGGCGTGCCGAGCATAATGATGCGCTCGTTGAGAAGGCGGGAGAAAATGTCCCAGGATCTCTCACCTCGGTTCGTTTGTTCGACAACGTAGGGTATGATAGGCATAAGACTTTTCCTCTTCAGAACTCACGAGATACATCAACCATGGCAAACGCGACTTGCAGAGTCAGGACGTAAATCACAAATCTATGCTACTATCCCGAGATTGACAAGCCTCGAAGTGCATTCGTTATCGACTCGGAGGTAAAAGTCTTTAGCCCCTATTCGGTGTTAACTTAGCTCAGTAATTTCTGCCTGGTCGATAATCCAATCCACAGCCTTCAAAAACAGCAATTTCTCGCGTTCCCCCGTCGGGAAAGTCTTTACAACCTGCTCAATAACCTCCGGCTTGGGTTCAGTTGGATTGTTAAGTGTCAAAATCTCACGCACATGACGGACCACATCATCGTCATTGATGCTGATTTGTTCTTTTTTAATGATGTCTATCAAGATGAGTGTGTTCTTGGCGCGGGATCTTGCCTCATCGCGAAAGCGAGCTCTGACAGCCTGATCTTGGATCATATTTGGCGTCTGCCGACGCTTAGGAATATCGTTGATCAAGCTATCGATCACCTGGTCGACAATGGCTGGTGGTACGTCAAACTCATATTTTGCGCCCAATTGACTGAGAATGGCATTCTCAAGCTGAAGGTGGCGATGATTCTTTGCCTCCCAGGACATGCGGCGATGAACATCAGCTTTGAGCAAATCAAGGTTGTCAAAACCCACATCCTTGGCGAATTCATCATCCAATTCCGGAATATCCAAAGCTTGGATCTTGGTCAGGGCCAGTTGAAATTTGATCAAACGGCCCGCCAATTCCTGATCACCGAAGTCTTTCGGCAGATTGATCGATACCTCTCGTTCCGTACCGACCGTCACGCCCATAAGTGCGGCTTCCAACTCGGCGAATAGCTGCTCGGTTCCTAGCTCCACAGGGATATCGTGAGCGTCGAACTGGCTGATTTCAATACCATTCTCATCGAAAGCCTTTTGCGAGAACGTGATCAGGTGACCATTTTCGCTGAACGTTCCCTCGGGAACGTCCCGCGCTTGAGCCGAACGCTTGCGCAAGGAGGTGATCTCTTTTTCGACCGCCGTATCATCCACAACGAACGGCTTGATTTCGAGCTTAAGGCCCTTATAACCTTCAATATTGATCTGAGGCATCAGGTCGACAACGGCGCTAAAAGCAAAACCCTCGCCTTCAACAGGCAGGTCCTGAGTTTCAAGGACCGGTGCCGTGATTGGGTTGAGCTTTTCATCCGCAATCGCGCGAAACAAATGCATTTTAATCAAATCATGCGCCACATCGTGCGCTACCGCACCTCCGTAGAGCTTCTTAATCATGGAAACCGGCGCCTTACCACGACGAAACCCCTTAATTTCCGCCTTTTTCTGAATGTTTTGATAGGCTTTGGTAAATGCGTTTTGGACATCCTCGGGAGCGCATTCGACTTTGACGCGCCGCTGCACCGAGTTAATTTCTTCGACTGTTGATCTCATGAGGTCTCCTGACAATTTGCGGATGGCGTGCCCTGTTCAAAAAGGCGGCAATTGTTAATTCTTTTTGCTTTTTTGTCAAACCGATTCAATAGGTCGGCCGCACCCAACCAGTCGCATCACACCGGTGCCAGATTTCTTGCGCCTATGCCCGGCGGACAGGTCAATTTGATATAATTTAAGCAAGTTTTCGGATTAGATGCACAGGTGGGCCCATCAAGCGATGAGGATCTGTTTACTCTATTTTGTTCTATTTTTGGGTTTCACGCGCTCCGCATTGGCGGATATCGCTTATGACCTTGTGCTGGACTTCGCTGCAAAGCCCGAAGCTGGCGAGGTGACGGGGACCCTGGTGCTAAAAAAGTGGCCCGAAGCCGCCGCTAATGGCCGGTGCTTATTTCTACCATTTAACGACGCCGACTACTTCTTCGATCCTGCCCGCGGCCTTACTCCGTCTGCTCTGCAGTATGGACAGACGCAAAAGCTGCCGGGCTCGATTCAAGTAAAGCCGAGCCGACATCTCGTCAATTTGAGCCGATCTCTGATTCGAATCGACCAATTCAAGCCCGGAATGACGATTTCGTTTGTCGCGCACCTTCCTCGCTGGAATGCATCGGTGCAGCAAATGTGGTATTTCAACGATTTCTATCCAGTCCCTTTGGTGCATTGCCCTAGTCCTGACGAGGATGCAATGAACTATCAGCGCGACTTGGCTTCAACAATTCATGTCGAGACCAAAGTCGCTAAGCCATGGGTAGCCTATCATCCAGCCACTCGGCAAGGCCATTCCTTGGTTTTGCACGGGGCTAAATTTTCAGCGGTTCTTGCGCGTGGTCTGAAAAATTTTGAGGCCAAGATCGGGGACAGTGAATTATCTGTGGTCTATTACAGCGCAGGCTTTGATCAACTCATACCTCAGATCATCGACCTGTTCCGCCGAACGAAATACCTCCTTGGCCCTTATCCGTACGGTAGGCTGGTAGTGGCAGAAACTGAAGATCTTGAAAAATCTCTGACCCCTGGCATCATCACAATCAACAGAGAACGCCAAAAATCGGTGAACGATCCCAGTTCGAGCATGCTCAATTGGAATATCTGGCAAATTGCCAACTTCATCCCGACCCAGTGGTTTGGCGTGGGTCTATACCCGAGGTCGATGCGCGAGTTCTGGTTTCACAAAGGCTATGCTGATGCCATAGCCTTTGTGCTACTAAAGGATAGCCACAATGTTTCCAACCTTTTTGCGGCCGGACAGGGCGAAGCGCCTTTGTTCAACTTTGACTATCGGCAGGCGCAAGATTTAGTGGCAGGTGGGCTCACCTTTCTGCAACCTTTTAATGCCTTGACCAACAAGGATGGCATTACCATCGACTCTCTGGATGAGCAGCACAGCTTGGGCTATATTCGGCATGCCTTAGCGCTGCGCTACCTCTATTGGTATATCGGTTCAGAGTCGTTTTTGCAGATAACTCAGGGCTTTTTAGAATCCAGGCAGGGACAACCGGCGTCAGGCCGGGAGTTTATCGCCTATTTGGATGGGCTTTCTACAGCTGATTCTGCCCGAGTCAAGGACATCATCCTCCAATGGTGGAGCCAGGACCGATGGCCAGATTTTTTTCTAAAGGATGTCGAAGAATCCGAGCCTTCGGGCAAAGGGATTCATGCCGAGGTATTTCTGGGACACGATGACGATTACAAGATCCCAGTGGACGTGGAAGTCGTAGACATTCAGGGAAGACGCTACCTGCAGCGCGCCTCGCCCCGAGGTCCCGACTTGGTCGCTACCTTCGATTTAGCCGCTCCCTTATCCACCGTCGATATCAACCCCACGCGCGAGCTGTTTGATGCGGATCGCTTCAACAACTCCAATAGATCCTACAACCTCAACGTCTTCCCAGGCCAAGCTAGGACTTTTCCAGACGACCAGTTGACTCTGCTTTGGCTTCCGTTAATCATGAAGCTTCCGGGCGAACCCCTATCGATTCTTGTGACCGGTCAAGCATTTCAATACATTCAAAGCAGTTATACGATGCTTGCCTCCTATGTACCCAGTGAAGGCCGACTTGGTTTTCAGGGGTATTTTCTTACCGATATCCCGCGCTTCGGTTTGTTTACAGTCGTCAATGCCACTCAAGATTTCGGGGCAGTCTTTAAGGGTGAACGGTTAATCGATGTGGGGCTTTATCGGGCGCCTTTGATAACCAAGGACCCCAATATAGAACTCGGAGTCCGAGCGAGATCCAGGCAAATATTAGGATGGAGCGATAGCCTGCATCAGACCATCGCGCTGCGTCTTAAGATTGTTCCTAATAGTCCCGGCACTTGTAACTATGAGGTCAAATCAGATTTAGAATCGACGCCCTCACGAACCAAGGCCGGGTTCCAGTATCAGCGGAATTTTCTGTCGACCAAATCAAACTGCCGGATCGGCAGCATCGACTGGGGAGGCAGGATCTTTGCAGGGTCTCTATCAGGATCAGGCGATGTACCAAACAACGTGCGCTTTCTACCGCAAAACGTCGATGAGGCCCGGGTTCGCATCGATTCACCAACCATCGCACCCCGCGATAACATTGCAAGCCTTGGGATTGACTTGCTGTGGGCAGCGCAGCTTCCGCTTCCGGAAACTATGTTTTTTATCCCGCGGGAATCAAGATTTCGAGCTTTCTACGACGTCGCCGCGGTATCAAAGCCGGTTGATACAATCAAGGATGGTGGACTGGGACTTTTGGTACCGATTGGTGGTGATGCTGTTGGCAAAAATTCCATTTCCGTACTGCAACTTTCAGCGTTAATGGTGCTCTACCGAGAAATCGAAGGTAAGGCCGACTACCGCCCTGGCCTGTTGATCGATTTTCTCGGCAAGCTCTAAACAAAGAGTTCCATTGCAACAGAAAAAAATGGCCGAAGTTGAGCTCAGGAGACCCCCGCCTTATCCAGGTTGTGCAACACTCTGTAATGACTCAAAAGGCGTGGGAAGCTTTTTTTCTCAATCTTGAAGCCAACTCCATCCGAGACTTTAGTGAGGCTAAATCCTTCACCTAGATTTTTGAAAGATTTGATATCTTCTTTCCAGTTTGTGCTATCGAGCGAGCGGCGATCGCCTTCGACAACAGCTTCATCAAAAGAAATTGTAACGGCCTCATAAGCTGATTCTTCAGCCATCTCGCGCAGCATATCCAAGAGGATCATGGAACTATCGGAGAGGGACTTGCGCCCCGGATTTGCTTTGATAAATGTATGGCAAAAGGCTAAAAACTTTTCAATCACACTCCGATTGGCCATATTGAGAACATCTTTTTTGTAGGCATTAGGCTTGGCTTGGATGAGGCCTGCCTTTATACAAGCTGAGATAACATTGGTGACAAGTTCACGTTCTATGCCCAGCGTTTGGCTTATTTCTACTTCGGCAGGTTCGCGATCAAGTAGCCAAAGTTTTGAATCCTTAGCATCCTTTGTTCCGTCTTTGTGCCAAACTAGATGGAGTACACCAACCACCTTTATAACATTCTCAAGAGGCTTAGCTCCGCCTTTGACCTTGATTTCTATCCCTTGCAGCCTTTCATTGGTTTCTCGCAGCCGTGTAGAAAGCGATACCATCAACGTGACGAACCACTTGGGGATCTGCTTCATAATCTTATTGAAATCATCGTTACCAATCTTGGTAACTTCGGTATCAGTGGTGGCTTTAGCGGAAGCAGAGCGAGGTTTTTTGTCGAAAAGGGCCATTTCACCGATCATGGCCCCAGCAGTGACTTTGGCGAGCTTGACCTCTGAATCACCCTTCTCTAGGTAAACGAGGATTTCACCTTTGCGCACCAAATACATTCCGTCAGAGGCATCGCCCTCGCGGAACAACACCTGGCCGGATTTAAGAATGACATTGGCGCCTGACAAACCTTCCCCTCGCGTTTAGACCCTGTTTGACATGTTCTCGGAAAAACGGCCTAAGATCTGAAGCTTTGCCGGGCTGAAAACGGTTGAGGAAATATAAAATTACTGGCCTTTAGCAAAATTTATTCAGGCTTTGGAGGATCTGAACGCCGGGTGCGATCTTCGGATTGTTTACGCAATTCAGCCATGAGCATATTAATTTTTTCAAGGCTTTGTTTAATTCTTTCGATGCGACTTCCAAATTGCTCGGCATCAGGACGGCTTAAGTGGGGGCTACCTTTGATCACACCTTCGACGTGACTCACAAAGAGTGGCTTACGACCGCCATTGACTTCATTTTGATGCTTTTTCTTGTCACGAAATCGGTTCAGGTCAATTACATTGTTCTGTGTGTCACTCATAGCAGCCCCTTTCAACAGACAGCATACGCAAGGCGTAAGAAGTAGATACGATTCAATCAACGACGGATCTGGTTATTTTTTTAAGCGATAGGAACGGATAACGCTCTTGTTTGCTTTTTTGCGTTCCTCTTCGAGCTTGCGCTTCTTTTCAGCGTTTTGCCGCATGATGTCCGCGAAATTTGTCGGCGTTGCATCTTCGTCATCGGATGGCTGCTCAGGGCGTTTTTTGAGGCTCGCGTGGCTAAAGATGGAGACTACTTTTTCGATTGATTCCTGATTGTTTTCCATTCGCTAAACTCCTTTGTGGGCGAGTCCTTGGGGGTTTTACCCAATTTACCACTAGGAAAGCAAGGGCTATGCCAGGGTGAACCTGGATTGACTTATCAAGGAGACAGCAAATAGAATAACAATTCCATAATCTTAATCTGAACCAGACAATGTGTTCCCCAAATCCTGAGGAGCTAGGTTTTTGACTAGTGGACAACATTTGATCACAGCCTCCGCCTATGAGTCGTTAAAGACCGAATTCTATAAGGCTTTTGATCCATCGTATTTGGATCAGGCTGTCGAAAAGCTGAACCTAGGACATACACTGACAGGTTTTAGCCAAATAGGTGAAGGGGCTGATTTTGCGGCTTGGAGGACTGAGCATGGGGGATTCCCGTTTGCAATCAAGATTGCTCATGGGGAATTTAGCAGATCAGAGTCTCGTGGGGCCTTTGTAAGGGCCATGGCAAAGCTAAAGAACCTCCGAGCCCCTCTGATACCTCCTGTCGAGGTTTTAGACAGAAGTTACGCCCTTGCTTATGTATTGCCTTTTGGAGAATCCAGGTCCACAGATTGGGGGATTTCCTGGCAAGCCTGTTGCAAAGCTCTCCAGGAGAAGGGTCTTAAGCTCGCGGATATTCCTCAGGTGAGATTCTTTAAGGATACGCCGTTCATTATCGACTGGTCTGACCTAACCCTCTTTTAGACAGTCGCTGGCACGCTATGCCTATGACCCAATCTGCATGAGATCGGGAAGGTTGCGATAGTTCCCATCTAAATCCAACCCATAACCCACGACAAATTCACGTCCTATTTCAAATCCGACATAATCGATTTTGTGATGCATGATGTGAGCCTCGGGTTTGGAAAGGAATGCCGCGACCTTGAGGCTCCGCGGTTTACGAAGCGCTAGCATATCCAACAGAAAGTCGATTGTTCTTCCTGAATCGATAATGTCTTCGATCAACAAAACATCCTTGCCCACCAATTCACAGCCGAGGTCGTGGGTGATCCTAACCTCTCCCGTTGAAGCAGTCCCGACATAACTCGAAACACCAATAAAATCGAGAACAACATTGCTATCTATCTCTCGAACGAGGTCGCCTAAGAAGACGATTGAGCCCTTTAATACGCCTATGGCCAGAATTTCTTTGCCAGCATAGTCTTTGGAAATTTGGGCCCCTAGCTCGCGGATCCTATCAGCTATCTGCTTTCTTGTGAAAAGTGGCCGCATCGATGGTTTTGACATCAGTTCTTCCTCTTTGATTTGCATTAGAGTTGGATATAATTTGAAGTAGCCAGGATCATGTTGTTTTGCCCTTTACCCGGCCGCCCCCAAACCTCAATACGCGCCCACCGAGCCTTGGCTAACACGATCTCTTCCGAACCCGTGGTTTGACCTAGGGGGAATCCGAGCAACTTATCGATCACTAGCTTGCCATCACTATAGACCGCCAGCCTCTCGGGTATGACGTCCTTAAGCGCATCGATCGTGACCTGCAACCTAGGCTCACGACTGGAGTCGACTCTGTTCCAGGAAATCACGGCACCCTGGGCCAACGTAAATTCGCCCTTCTCAAGGCGTTCAGCGATCTGCGCAGGCGTAGTTCCAACCGGCAAAATCCCAAGTGCAGGATGGGCCAAATGCCCGAGCGATTCCCTCGAAAGTGGCGCCGGAAGCAGGATGATGGGTTTCTTACGCTTTATCATCAATTGGTCGGCATATTGCAAAAATTCGGATTGCAATGCCGAGGTGCCGCAGCCAAACGTCGTCAACGCATCCGCGTTAAGCCGCAGCAAAGCCTCCCGGAACTGATTTATTCCTATGCCGTGGCTTATGCAGCCAATAGTGATCTTGGCTTGCGGTGCGGAATGGTCACGAAATTCGATCATTTGCTTGATTTGCTTTGTTGAATCGGTTTCCACATTTTTTTGCCACTGCTCCGATTGCGCGTTGGTGAGCGGAAGCAGACTAGCATGCAGGCCTTCGGATGAATCCCAGCTTGTCGCAACCTGAATCGGACTCAAGGCTTCGTCCGTGGAATTTTTTAATGCGAAACTTGAGCCATACATCGCACCCCACAGCTCTGAAGGAAGTCCATCTGTCTCTTGGTCTAGCGGGGCAAAGCTAGGAAAAGAAGGATGGTCCGCAACATCGAGGCATTCAAATTCACGATTTTGTGCATCAATCGCAAAATCTTGGACGCAGAGCAAATTCATCGAGGCATTGCTTACCTGAATCGTGTATTGACCGGCGCCCAACGGGATTTCAACGGGGCCACGGCTTGCCATAAACTCATTATATCCTGTCCAATGGATTATCCCCTCGGATTTAACTGGTAACTCATCAAGCGTTGACGCAAAGGGGTCAATCTTTCGCTTAACAAAGATTCGTGCTGGTTCCTGGTTCTGATTCCTCCAGCTGAGTTTAAAAGGAATCAGGTTTTGATTGGGGAGCTTAAGCGTCGAGGCTCCCTCGGGCTGGCCGGTAAGCCGCGCGCGTTCAACCATTTCAGAGCTTAATTCCTCGATCACATACGGCGTCTGAGGATAAAGTCCTAGCTCTTGAGTGGTACCTTGCTTGAGCACCGTATAGGTCAGAAAAGAATTATTCTGATCGCGCACAAAGAGTGTATGGTCGATCCCTTCAAAGGATTCTGCCGTGGCGGCGAATTTTGTCGGGGCCTGATCGCAGGAGACATTTTTCGCCGCGCAGCGGATCTGCGCTATCCGGTAGGGCAACTTGAGCTGATTTGCGTTCCCGATATTGAACTCCCAAAAATCCCTGCCCAGATCGGAAACCGTGAATTTAAGCTCTTGGAGATCTTCGCTATACTGAGCAGGCTTGGTCGCGATAAGACTAACAATGGAGCTTGATCGATAAAGCGTCATGCCATAGGCAAGATTCTTGTCGCGAGCGATAAGCTGGCTATCCCCACCACGAGGCAATGGACGTATGCCCCACTGCAGCGACTTACCGGGAGCAAGCGTGGCATCCTCAAGTTTTGCTGTAACAAGTCCTGAGGAGCTATCGATCGCCAACGCCATGGTTACCCTCGCGTCTCGGCTTTGATGTGACTGAAGAATATAGCGAAGCGTCGCAGACTTTGGGGTGATATCGGTAAGAATTCCAATAGGAAAAAAAGCGTTTTGGTCAGAGCTTCCGACAAAAAATTGAATCTGACTGGTTAGCTCTAAATTGCGCCAGACCTGTTTTTTTTCTACAACGCGCGCCTCAAACAACGCCAGAATTCCGTCTTGCCAGAGGTCTTGATAGGAGGTCGGTATTCCCGCAAGCACCATCTGAACGGGTCCCCCCGACAGTAGAAGTTGCCCTTCATAGGCTGCCAAATGAGGGAATTGCTTTACCGTCTCATTCGAAATCGGCTCCGCAGCTGCATAAGGTTCGACCTCGATCAACGGTGCCTTGGGTGATTTAACTGTTTCAGACTGAAGCTTTGGGACCTCGACTGCAACAGGATCGCTGGTGCAGCCTTCAACCAATGCAGCAAGGCCTAGGCATGCAAAAAATAAGCGCTTCAAGCTGACCGAACAAATTTGACGCGAATTTAGTATTTCAGTTGACATTTAGCTCGCTTTCTGGGATAGTTCCTATGGGTTTTTACCCTTTTTTGATTATAAGTTCAATCTTGTCAAGAGGTTGGTATGTCTCATACGGTTGCCCCAGAGTTAAATGAGTTTAAATCAAACAAAATCAAGAAATTACCTCCATCGGTAGTTAAGGATATCGAGCTAAAAAACCATGCTCGCCGCCTTGCCAACCTTTCTCCGATCGTGATCAAAGTCAGGCACTGCATCGCCTGCTACGCTCGCTTTGAATCTGCTGGCAACCGAACCTGCGGTTGCAATACCCGCAGCACCGGGTTTATCGCGGGCCGCGAAATTATTTAATCGCCGGCCCAAAACGGAGCTTCACTCCAGCAAATTTTCAAAAAATTACAGCCGAGACGTTAGTCGGATAAGCCGAACATTCGACGTTTCCACGGCCGCGAACATGAAATTATGGTACCACAGCGATTTCTAGGATGTAAGGCGTGAAAAAGCTCGCCCAGCGCTGCTCAACGTCTCCGTCCCTAGAAAAATCAAAACCTGATTTAGTTTTTCGCAATCATTTTATAACGGATCCCAGGGTGCTAAATCCTTCCCTTTGGAGTGTCCTTGAGCGTTCACAGTCTTGCCCATAAGGCTTATTGTGGTTTCTAACGATCCTTCCTATAGAAAGACGGAGGCAGGACGTTTTTATTGCTAAAATGCCATAGACATTCCATAGTGACAATCCGAGGAGGAGGTTGTGTTAACTCGCTTACTAGCTAAAAAAATTCCAGAAAACGTTGTAAATAAGCTCGTAGAGGCCGAACTTCGACGAATTTTAGCAATATCAATTCCCGTTAGAGTTTACCTTTTTGGTTCTGCCGCACGAGGTGAAATGACTGACATGTCTGATATTGACCTACTAGCAATCTACAGCGATGAGACTGATCTTAAACTAATTCGACGTGAATACTATGCGTCTCGCAGACAAGTTTCTGTTCCTGTCGATATGATTTTCTACACCGAGTCGGAATTTGCACGGAGAGCCGAACTTGGTGGCGTCCCGATGATATGTAAGCAAGAAGGAAAGATCCTCTATGACAAAGGAACAATTATTTAGTCCTAAATATGCATCTGAACTCATGAAAATAGCTCACGGAGACCTTGAATCAGCAAAAGCCTTGGGACAAGTACCCAATACGCGAGTTGAGAACGTTTACTACCTGGGACAGCAAGCCTTGGAAAAGGCTCTAAAGGCCGTTCTATGTGCCAAGGGAAATCCTGTTCCTTTTGTTCATGATATAGGTATCCTGGTAACCAAACTTGAAGCCAAAGGTATCGATGCCCCATTTGGGTATGATCTGAATTCTCTATCGGAATATGCAACAATTCGGCGCTACATTGATGGATCTGAAGAGTATTCAAAAAAGGAAATAGAAGCAGTTTTGGCAGCAGTAGAGCAGGCAGTTCAATGGTGCGCAATGCAGATCAAGGACAGATGAATGGCTTTAGACTCAAAGATCGAGGGACTTGGGCAAAGTCGGTAGGAGAGATTTAGTAATTGAGGACTCCTCCGCGTCCATACTTTATAGACTTGTAGTATTTCACTCGATCGAAAATGAAACTATTCAATCGACTCGGAAGTTTTTTGGAAATTTCTGTCTAACGCAGGCGCACGAAT
>CAZOSN010000100.1:0-16975 GCA_964582405.1 uncultured Oligoflexales bacterium
TCCTCCCTGCGGTCGTCAGGATACGTCCCTGGCGCTTTCGCGCCAGGGACTAACTCGCATGATCTTTGAACGCGCTGTCAATCATATTGTCTATATCATCTTGACTAATACTTTCGCGGCGCTTGATTTCCTCAAAGGTTGCAAAATTAGCAACAATTTTCTTGTGCGACTCATTCTGCTCAGGCGCGATAGGCTGATTGTCGCGCAAAGCCTTCAGAAAAAGATAGCTGCACTTGGCCGCTTCCATCATGATATCGAGGTGTTTTTTCTCAACTGTCTTCAATTCTGAGTTCTCGCGGTAATGACGAGCGATATCGTCGATAATATGCGATAAGTCGGCTAGCTCCCGATAACCTGG
Organism: uncultured Oligoflexales bacterium; assembly: GCA_964582405.1. Classification (GTDB taxonomy): domain Bacteria; phylum Bdellovibrionota_B; class Oligoflexia; order Oligoflexales; family Oligoflexaceae; genus CAZOSN01. The sequence goes on from CAZOSN010000100.1 coordinate 359, forward strand.
TTTGTCCAGGACAAAAGAAAAAGCCCCAAAAATTCCGTTAAATCGCTGGCCGATGTGCTCTAGCGATTCGAGGTCGGCCGGATTTTTGAGGAGCTTGCCAAGCGAATCGATGGTGTCTTTGACATGATTTGAAGTTTCGTAGAAATTAAGGTTTTTCTTGTCCCCGCCGGCCTGTTCGGATCCCTGCTGTTGTTCGGGAGCTTTTGATGCCGGCTTAGGAACACCGATCGCGTTGAATACGCGATGAAGATCAGCTTTTTTCGCTGGAAATTCGAAGAACCCGTACTTTGTGAAGCGTTTTCGCAGAGGAGCTACAGCCAAGTACTGCTCTTCGTTAAGATACATGATCACCATCGCTTCTCGTTTTGCGAGCATCTCGTCAAGATTTGCTAGCAGCACAAAAGCTTCTTTACCTGGATAATCAGGCCCATTGATCACGATGTTGGTAATGGCTTTGTCGAACTTGAACTTTTCGCGGCACTCGGTTTCGGTAGCCGCTCCGTATTTTTCAGCGATGAAACCGGCATCGATAAGTAGCGAACTTAGACGCCTACGGAATTCAAGATCCTTGGCCAAAATGAGACTCTTGCGCTGCTCTCGTTTCAGGCTCATAACTTGCCCTCCCCTCGCTAGACGTTTCGGCATAGGGCAAAAAAAATTAACCAAAATTTGGTAAACTCGGCCTAGGATTACCTTAATGCATGGATATTATTGAGATTAAATTTTACTTCTGAGATTCTGCAAGGATTGCCTCAAGCTCAGCCCAGCGATCATAGAGACGCTCCAAAGAGGCTTGCGCCTCGCTCAGCTCAGCATAGGCTTTGGTGAGACCCTGATGATCATCCGGTGCAATGGAATGGGTTGCGTCTTCGCAAGTTTTGACGCGAACCTCAGTCCGAGCTATTTCCGATTCGATTTGGTCATACTCTCGTTGGTCCTTGTAGGATAATTTCGGAGCACGGTTCTTAACTCGGGGTTTAGATAAATCGGCAATGTCGCGACCAGGCTTTGCGAGTATGGGGCGCTGTGCTTCGAGGAATTCTCTTTCCCATTGCGCGTAGTCAGCATAAAGTTTGACTTCACCTTTTCGAACAAATCCTATGATCTCGTCGCACAGGCGAGTTAGAAAATAGCGATCATGGGTGATTAGGACGATCCCACCAGGGAATGCAGACAGACTGTCTTCAAGAACATTGAGCGATTGAATGTCGAGGTCGTTGGTCGGTTCATCGAGAAGTAGGACGTCCGCTTTTTTCCTTATAAGGTGAGAGATCAGGACCCTAGCCCGTTCCCCCCCGGACAATTCCTTAACCTTGGTGTTGAGTCGGCGTGGATCAAAACCAAACATCTGGGCCCATGCGTTGATATGAATCAGGCGATCCTGATAAACGACGCTATCAGATTCTTCGTAGAGAGCGCTTTTAAGATCCTTATCGTCGTCAAGCGCCCGTCTGTGCTGATCAAAATAGGCTATGCTGAGGTCGGGAGCTTTCGTGATACTTCCTGACAGGACGTGATTGTTGCTGTAGAGAGCCTCGAGCAAAGTTGTTTTTCCAACGCCGTTTAAACCCACAATCCCCACAATTTTTCCAGGGCCAAGACACAGTGAGAGTTCTTTGATAAGAGGTTCGGAATATCCAATCGACACCTTCGTGAGCTCGATGAGTTTCTTGGTCCTGCGCTCCTGGCTCGCAAAGTTATAGCTGAGATCACGCTTCGCAAGCCGGTTTTTGAGATTTTGAAACTCGTCCCTTAATTCGAGGGCCTCATCGATGCGATACTGTGCCTTGGTGCTACGCGCCTGGGGACCGCGAGCTAGCCATGCTTCCTCTCTGCGCAATTTATTGGCCAGCGATTTCAGTTCTGCAGCACGCCCAGCAAGAAACGCTTCGCGCTGGTCGAGAAACCGCGTATACCCGCCGTCTAGAATCAGAATGCCTTTGTCATAAATTCTCGATATTTCAGCAGTTTTGGTAACGACATTGTCAAGAAAGTAGCGGTCATGGCTTACCACCAAAAATCCAAACTTGCTTCGCTGCAAGAGCTTTTCAAGCCACAACACACCTTCAAAATCTAGGTGGTTAGTCGGCTCGTCGAGAAGAAAAAAATCCGGCTCTTGCACCAGGTGGCCAAGGATAGCGACCCGCTTGCGATTACCGCCCGATAGTTTGGCGAGCTCGATATCGTCGAGCTGAGACTCCCCAATGGCATTTGCTACCTTGGCGTCGGACTCAGTTTCGGAGAATGATGCCGCAAGGCACTTCGACTTAAGGTAACTTGAAACCGTAGCGGCAAGATCAAGCTGGGGAGATTGATCAAGGTAGTGAAGCCTCACTCCAAGACGCGCCACCACTTCGCCAGAGTCGGGTTCCAGCTCGCGGGCTATAAGCCTCAAGAGTGTCGATTTACCGGCGCCATTGGCACCGATAAGTCCGATTTTGTCTTGTTCATAGAGGGTAAAATCTAGATCGCAAAAGAGATCGTGGTGCGCAAATGTTTTGCTTAGCCTTTGGCATGATAGCAATACTTTCATGTTAGCTCTGCACCCACACGCTTCGGTTCTCGGGTCGCCTTGATAAAACCAAAAACTGCCCCTTTTTAGAACAGGCTCCTACCGAGCGCCCTGCACTCCCCGACTCAACTGAAGTGGGGTTAATCACAAACCCAAGAAGGAGGATTTGAGACCCAGGAATTAACCTCTTTGCGCCAAAGGCTGTAGAACAGATTATTAAAACCATACGACATCATCCGGCTGTCAATCTCGCGGCGCAAAGATGACTGCTCAGTCTGCGAAAGATCACTGCATCCGCGCCCTCGGATCTCAAGGATCGCCGAGAGAATGCCGGTGCGATCAGATCCACGCTGGCAGTTAATCAGAACAGCACCGTCTTGTTCGGCACCCAGGACCGTTGCCAAAGCTTGCTCGAATTCTTCCTCTTCAAGGCCCCAGACATGGTAGGGGCTGATGGGCATGTCGATGCAATGGATGCGCCCCTGGGGATCAATTTGGCTGCAGGATTCTTCGGACATAAGGTTAACGACTGTCTTGACACCGAGATTCTCGAGCGCATGGATCCCTTGATCGCTCCCCCAACTACGGTTTGATCGATAGACCTCCGGGTCAGCGCAGCCTTCGTGTGAACAGACAACTCCAAAATTGCCAATCGCTGCCTTTGCATCGTCGATTGCGCTTGCGAAAGAAGTCTGAGCAAGCATCGCAGCGGCGAGCAGTGTAAATCGTTTGAGCATCATCGTTAAGCTCCTCACAATGTTTAACATAAATTCCGACAAAGTCTTGCCTATGCCTATAACGGAAACTCCGGCGCAAGCCAAGTTCTATTTTTTTTGTTGGAACGCCCATGGGCGCGAGACAAAGCCGTCTGAAAAACCCTGTGGTTAGGGCAGAGGCGAGCCTGCGTCGAGTTCGAGGTAATCTAGCTCGCGATGATAGGTCTCTTCTAGAAACCAAAGAGCCGCAAACGCTAGTATGACAGAGACTACCGCAACCCCGCTGACTGCCGGGATCAGGCCGTAATGGGTTTTGAGTGCTTTCACGCTGAGGGTTAAAGGTATGACCATGGCCCGGACAAAATTCGGTACCGTTGTGGCTGCGGTTGCCCGCAGATTGGTTCCAAATTGCTCGGCACCGATGGTTACCATAACAGCCCAATAGCCATTGGTGATGCCCAAGATAAAGAATAGCAGGTAGTAAAAATTCGACGATCTCTCCGTCCAGGTCAAATAAACCATCATCAGGGGAACGGACGCCAAGACAAAGAGCGCAACCACTATCTTACGACTTTTGAGCCATTGACTCATAAAGCCACTGAGAAGGTCCCCAAGCGACAATCCTAGGTAGAGCCAGCCAATTCCCCGTCCCACCATGACCGGCTCGGTGGCGTTAAGCGCCTTGGTAATTTCTGGTGCAAAGGCAACAAGAACCCCAACAATAAACCATGTTGGCGTACCGATAAAAATACACGAAATGTACTTGACGAAGCGTTTTCTGTCAGAAAAAAACATTGAAAACTGCCCCTTCTTTACCGCAGCATCGCTTTGGATGCTCTGATAAATAGGCGAATCATGCATTTTGATCCGTAATCCTAACAGCACGAGCCCCATGACCCCGCCAACGATATAGGCCATCTGCCATGAGAAAGTTTCGCTGACAAAGGCCGCAAACAGTGCCCCCAGTATGCCTATGCTTGCGACAATCGCGACCCCGTAGCCACGGTCCTTGATTGGCATCATTTCGGCAACCAAAGTGACAGCCGCTCCCAATTCGCCCGCGAGTCCTATTCCCGCAATTAGTCGCAGCGCCGCATAAGTCTCAAATGATGTGACAAACGCATTGGCGATATTAGCGACCGAATAGAGCAAAATCGAACCGTATAGGACCGACACCCGGCCCTTTCGGTCACCCATGATGCCCCATATCACTCCACCTACCAGCATGCCGGCCATCTGCATATTAAGAAGGAAGGTCCCTTTATCCATGAGCTCTGACTCAGGGATACCGATTGCCTTGAGGCTCTGAATCCTGACGATACTAAACAAAATTAAATCATAAATATCAACAAAATAGCCAAGACTAGACACCAGTATGGTCGCACTCAAAAACCGCCGCATCGTTAGTAATGATACCCCGCTGATGAAAAAATGAAGCGCATGCTAGGTCTTCCATTAAGTTGTGTCAATTGGAGATCAAGCTCTGCGCAGAGCGCCCCTATGAAATTTTAATTTTTTCAAAATCTGGTTTGGCCGCCCCCGCAGCGCTTCCCAATCCTCGCCGTAGCGCTGCTACGACTGGGGTTGGAAAACGTTTCTTCAAACCCAAGTTGGACCTACAATTCAGTCATTCATCGGGAAAAACTTATTGGACGAGGTATTGGTACCCCTTCAGCTTTAATCAAACCGAACCCAAGTATGAATTTTTGAAAACTTGGCGCGTCTCGCTTAGAATACTATCTGAACTTCATCGAGACTATCGCAGGAGATATCGTATGGTGCTCTGGCAAGGTTGGGTTACATGGGCTATGGTTTTGGTTGCCAGTACGGCGCTAGCGCAAACAACGCCACCAGCATCACCACCAAATCAACCCGCTCAGCCTGGTCAAAATTTGAAATTCGAATCGGCTCCGATCCATATTATCGCTCAGCCACCGCAAACCGAATTCAAAGATGAATTTCAGCTTCCCGACGGGGCATCGCCCGAACTCGTCGCAAACCGCAATTTGATCGATTTCACAACCTCGCGCATCCAAGCTATCGCGGATCAGATCGACAAACTTATGGCCTCACAGACCTTTGATAGCCCTCCAGAAGAAATCCAGAAGCTAAAGGCAATTCAGGCTGCTTATGAAAAGGAACTTCATTCTTTGCAAGATGCCCAGGAGGCATTTCGCAAGCAGCACCATACCGATACCGAAAAAATATACCGCGCTCTACCCGGACCCAAAGATATTCCCGAATCCGAGACTAAAGATCTTGAATAGATTGTTTGGGGGTTCCGAAAACAATCAGCGAAGTGCTAGGGCATCCTGCTCAATCATGACTAGCTCGACACCTGAGGCGCGCGCCTGAATTTTTTGCCGCGCTCGCAGCCGAGACCCTTGAAGCACCGTGAGATTCATTGAATCTCCTGGTTTGCCCCAAAATTCATACAACCCTTGACCCAGAGATTGAGCTTCAAATCCCGCAACAAATACAGCGCTCCCCTTGGGCACACCAGACACGATCTTAAATCGGAGCTTGCGCCAACCGGTTTGAGGTGGTCGATCGCGAAGCGTGCTCAAACGCAATGTGCAGCGATCGCTTGCCCCTAAGCATGGCTGATCTTGACCAGATAGCAATTCAATACGGCCAGCTTTTGCATCCCAGCTTGCAGGGAAAGTCTGGACCCCATCCGTAAGCACATCATCCTGAGTAAGTCTCCAAAGCTTAGGGTAGTCTGTGCGATTTTCCGCGAAGAAGCGGTCTCCCTCGCGGACGGACTGATACTCCTGTGGAATAAATGCCCTGAACACTGTCATAAATTCATTTGCCGTCGCACGCGCATCGGATTTGATACTCCCAAGATAACTGCTTTGATGCCATTTTCCTTGGCTAAGCCATGCCACATCCATGCGCAAATAGCCGCTGGAATGCTGCGGCACATAACGGAGCTGGAGTTTGAGATCAGGACTCTCTCCAAACTCAAAACCTTGTGACTGAAAAGCTTTGCGAAGTTCGGGCCAGACCTCTTCCGTTGAAATTTTGTAGAGTTTTTGAGCGTCCGATGGGAGACCTGCGGGCATAGGAACCATGCGCATTTCGATCTTATGGAAGCGCATGGGCTCGGACTTGACCGTTGCCGTATCCTTTGATTCACTGGTCTTGACTTTATCAAGAAAGGCCTTTGCGCGGTTAAGTTTTCCCGCTTGAAGTAATCTGATCCGTACTTTGATCTCGGGCTCTTTCCCTTGTTGGGAAGGCAAAGGAAGATTGATGGTTTTCGTACCCAACAACATTCCTGCAGCAGATTCTTTGCTGACGCGAACTGCAATCTTATCGTCATGACCAACCTTGAGATAACGTCGCCATTCGCCGAATGCATCCGTAATCCCGGTTGCTGTTCCAAACTCCACCTCCGCACCGGCGATGGGATGCCCTGATTCGCTGAGCGCTTTTACCTCGACATAAACTATCTGCGGCTGAAAACCCGTCGTTTGCCAAAAACCAGACAGCCACCAAAGCACGACTCCCGTGCCGATCATGCACAGCGGCAGCAGCATCCTTGCAGCATAATGCCTGATTTTTATCGAGAGGCTCGGATTTGCCATGGGCTGAATATGGTCAGGATCAAAGCCTTCGAGAATGTCTACTTCGTCGAATGCATTAAAATCGTCCGCATCCCATCCAACCTGATCTTTGGAAAATCTCATCCTAACCTCTCCTTGCACAAAAGCGCGATCTGGGCGGATAACTTCAACTTGTACGATGTTTGGAAGCATCGTACACTCGTGTGAAATATGTTTTCAGTGTATGTAATGAAGCGAACTAGAAAAATGGGCACGCGTTTCCTGGTCAATTTATTCCTGGTGCTTTTTGCCTGGTTTCTAGCGCAAGATTACGCGGTGGTTTTTGCCCAGATTGCGCCACCTGATTTGCCGAAAAGCCGGCCAAACCGCAATTCGACCGATGATGAAGCCGAACAAGACTTGCAACGGCTGAAAAACCGAAGGCATGAGCGCGATCGGAAGGATCCAACAAAAAACAAATCAAGGCGCAAATCGCAAGCTGAGCAGCTCAAAATAGCCGAGGAAAATCCCGGCCCGATGCGCCTTGCCATGTCCGCAGCTCTCGGTATACCTAAAGCTGTAACCTATGATCATAATTTAAAAAATTACGTAGCTGAGCCATTTGTCTATTATCAGCTTTTTTTCAAGCCGGAGGCCCATCAACATTTCGGAAATTATGAGTTTTGGACAGGTTTTCGCCTAATGCCCCTATCGGGAACCGCCGTGTACAAAAAAACCGCCGGGCGCTTTGGTTTTACTTATTTCGGACCGATGATAGGGCTGGGTAAAGTTAGCTCGGCAAAGATTTCTTTCGAGGAGACCGACGACAGGCCACCAGGCAGCGTCCGACCATCGGAAGAACCAGTGAAGTTTGCCAAGACGCGCGAAGCCATCATGTGGATGAGTGGCCTAGCGGCCTTGAATCGCTCTGGGTTTGTAGAAAAAGGCCGAGCCAAACCTGATGAGTTCAATGGCTCAGGAGTCGTTATCGATGGTCCAGGCCTTTTTACCGAAATCTCCTACGCGTCGATACACTATAGCCGGATTAGCTACAACTATGCGGCTGGCGTGCAAACGGGGAAAGGCAAAGGTATATTTTACCTTTCGTTCGGTTTCGGATTTTGGGATTAGTCTGCTTATTCTGAGTGCATTGCTCCTGTGCCCCGCATGCTCCATGTTTTCTGGCGAAGACTCTGATGAGGCTTCAGACCAAGCTGTCAAACCAAACGCAAAAGGCGGCAGTGGGTTGGAGGGCGCATTTCCTCATCCCAAGCATCCGACGGCATGGAACACCAAAGTGCTCTTGCTTACCAACGAAATACCGCCGAAGGCCAAACTCAGTGGTTGCAAGCAACAAGTCGATTCCTTGTCAAAAAAGGCCCGTAGTCCGGAATCGCTGATCGCTGCCCAGCATCAGGCGATAGTTGATGTCAAAGAAAATCAGGAGATTTATCATTGGTGCTTCTACAAGATCATGGCCGATCTCGACGATACACTCCTAAATGATCATATGTCGATGAGTTTTCAAGAGCGTAATGTCCGGTTTCTTGAGGATATGAGGGTACTTTGGATTATCGCCTTTTCGCTGGACGATATCGAAAACGACCACGCATATATGGACTATATTCGCACGCGCTACGTTCAACTATCCAACGATTTTTTTGCCAGAAATGTTGATGTATTAGGTAATCCCCTAAGCGATAAAACCGGCGAATTTTATCAAGTTGGCGCCCCATCCAAGCCCAAACCAGCCGAACCTGCTGACGTCGATTGACGGAGCATGGGCGCATTAGCCTACTAAAACCCGGTAGAACTTGCCTCTCTTGCGGCTATGGTTTGTCCTACCCTGCCGATAAGATGAAGCAAGAGTTGGGGGTATTTTATGAGCTATGGCCTCAAAATCGCGCTCATTGTTTGCTTGGCCTTCGCGGGTCGAGCCGCTGCTCAATTTGATGATGATGAACCAGAGGATGGAAAAAAAGTCGCAAAAGAAGTTAAAAATCCGGCTTACAAGGGCCAAAAATCCGATGACGACGGCGGCGATGACGATGCCAACGAACTTGCGGCCGAGCAAAGCAAAGAAGCAGAGGCCATGGCCATAGCGGATGGACCTCATGTCCGTCGGTTTCACGAGGTGGTTGACGAACTTCTGGCAGAATTCGGTTACGATGTAAAAATGGGGCAAATCAATGGCCTCAAAAACCTCTCCATTCGCAAAGTCACGGTAAACTCCGCATTGCCTAGGTCGTACGAGTCTTATGTAGCGCTTTTGGTATCTGAAAGAATACGGGAAAACTCCAAAATCCGGCTTATTAGCTGTATTACCTGTATGAACAAATCCTCGCGGCTTGCCGACGGCAAACTCGTCGTGACATCACCAACCACCAATATGGCTGAGATGGACCGGGCAGCCAGCACCATGGGTATTGAATATTTCATGGATATCGTCATGGTGTATCATACAACGCACATGGTGCTCGCGTTCCAGATCTTCAATACGGATACCAAAGAAACAGTCTGGTCAAGAACCTACAATTCCGAAACCATCAAAAGCCGCTTCCAACGACTGGCCGTAGACTACAGTCAGGTGAAAAAATCTAGGCCGGGCGAAGACTACGTCCCTGAGTTTCGCTACGCCTTTGGACTGGGAGGTGCCTACGTCCCGAATGTCACGGGTGATAGCAATGACGAGGGAATGATGGTGGCTCATTTCCGAGGTACCGAGAAATTTGACAACCGCCATAGTGAATTCGGCCTTGTTCTGAACCTCTATCAGTCAACCAATAGCACGCTGTCCAGTTATCCCACAACTGGGGGCACGACTGACACGAGCACGACGACAGATCAGTCCAATCAATCGACCACCACCAAACTCTCACCGTTTACGAGTGCTATCGGTCTCTACATGCTCTATGCCTATAATTTTCTAGGCGCAATTGAATCGTACAATACCACCCGTATCGGAGTTACCGGTGGGCTTGGTACATTGTTGGCTACCGGTTATCTTGCCGGTACCGTCCGAGGTGGTGTTGATGTATATCTCGGTCGATCGTTTAGCGTTTCAATCGCGATGCTTTATGTGGCTTCGTCCAAAGTCCTAGCTAACCAAAAGTACACGGACACGCCCGGAGGAGTAGGCGGTGAAGTCGAACTCGTCTATAATTTCTAGCTTGATTCTTGGCCTTCTGGGCTACGGCTGCTCGGGATATGATCCTTCCCAGGATATCCTTGAAGGGCAGATCGCGTACCCTTTTAACACCAATAAGTCTATCGGTCGGGATCGGATGGGCAATGAAGATCGGTTTGTGATCCGCACCATCTCAGGGCCAACCGAATATGTAGTCGAGATTCCCGGCGCGGCTCAAGACTATGATGTCGAAGTGCCCGTCGCTGATGCTACGGGGAACGGTTACAAATCAGGGGACCCCAAAGTTAAAAATCCGCAGATTACTGACCGCGAGCTCGTGTCTGCGATGCCAAACGTAAGTCATGCGACCCAGGAAGAGCGCGCCCTTATGGACAAAGCCTATGGCGTTGGAGAAAAGGGAGGTCCCTCACAAGCTCCGAGTTTTTCGCTTGCGATTAACAAGATCAACAAATTATATCTGGATGCCAAATATGAGCTCGCTTTGGTCGAAATCAATAATCTTCTGGCTTTCTATCCTACGAGCGTCAGACTCTATAAAATGAAGGGGTCCGTGCTTATCAAAACACGAAATTATGCATTAGCGGAGCGGGCCTGGCTGCGCGCCGCAGACCTTGATCCAGGCGATATTGTGATCAGAAAAGGTATCGATCGTCTGCGCCGGCGAATCGAAAACGAATCGATCAAAGGTGGCAAAAAAACCGGTGACGATGCCAAGCTTCCTGCTCAGGAATTCGCAGAACTTCCTGAAGTTCCAGCATCTTAAAATGCAAAAACACCATTGCAGTCGCGGGCTGGTCTAAGGGATTCACAGCGGTTTCGAACCGTCAAAACCTGGCCGTCGTCAAGCGGCTTTGCATCCAGAACTTTTATCATAAAAGTCTTGCGGCCAGTCGAGACCAATTCAGCCTCGACCTGGTACATACCTCTTCCCTTGATCCATGTATTTTCTCGTCCAAAGAGTCGAATCTTGAGAGGCATGCCTTTTTTAAAGTTTGCCCATGCCTTGCTTACGGCCTGGCTCGAGCGCACCTCGACCACATGGCCGGTATCAGCCTCGTCATACTCCACGAGTTCCCAGTACTGCACGGAAAACGGGTAATAGGCCAATAAGTTTGCGCTTGGGTTCAGTCCAAGGTTGGACACACCGAGAGACTTTACCTGGTCCATCACCTGTGGGGCCATGGGGCAGGAGTTGGCGATTATAAAAGATATCATTAAGGGGTTGGTCGAAAAACCTTTCCATTCCACGCGACCCTGGCCTTTGGTGCACGGAAAACCCATAGCCATCCAACCCGCGTCGGCCGCATAACCTGCGGTTCCTTCGGGTGTAACGCAAGAATTCTGAATGCTGGTAACCATAACACCCTGATCCTTAAGGAAAACTGGCGGTGGTTTATCAAAGGGCCATTTGTAGCAGTGCTCTTTGGTTAGTTTCGTTGGTTCGGGAGACATTTGAGGCGGTAGGGCTACGGGCGCGAGGTCGCTATCCTGCGTACATTGCATTAAGTTTAAAGCGAGCAGGCAAGGCAAAACCGAACGGAAGCATGCGATCATGATTACGGCCTCATGTCATTTGTAGCTCGAGCCATGGGATATCTAAGACAATTTTACAGAAAAGAGCTAGCAAAGACAAGACCTGAGACTCAAAGCGCCCCGTTTGGGGCAAACCGGTGGGCGCTTATATAGACGCAGCCACCTCCAAGACACACATCGCAAACTACGATGTTAATTAACTCTGAAGCAAACGGATAACTTCCTGCGGCATGCTATTTGCCTGACTAAGAACCGACAGACCTGCTTGAGACAGGATATGATTTTGAGTGAGTTCCGCAGTTTCAGCGGCAAAATCGACGTCTCTGATGCGGCTTCGGCTCTGTTCGAGGTTCTCTGTTTGAACCTCGAGATTGGATATGGTCGAGTTCAACCGGCTTTGTTTTGATCCCAGAGTCGCACGGTTCGATGAAATCATGTTGAGCGCTTTGTCCAGCGCACCCAGCTTCTCTTGCGCTGTGATTCGTTCGAAGCCTTCTTCTAGATCAATAGGTCCAATTTCCGCCTCGTTGTTTAGGCCTAGAACTTCCTTGGTATCTAGCTTGAACTCATTGATATTGATATCGATCGTATCGGAGTTGGGGATCTGATTGCTCCCAGGTCCAACATAGAGTGTGATGTTTTCCAACTCGTTATTGCCGTCTGATCCGGCGAAGAGTCTCAGGCCATTGAATTCGGTGGTATTGGCTATACGATCAATTTCATCGACAAGCTGGTTGTATTCCCGGTTGGTATAGCCACGTTCAACCAACCCGATGGTATCCGATGCTGATTGCATCGCAAGCTCTCGCATGCGAACCAATATATTGGATACTTCCGTGAGGCCACCCTCTGCGACCTGAATCATCGATAGGCCATCCTGGGCATTGCGCTTGGCCTGCCCCATACTGCGAATCCGTGATCGCATGGTTTCTGAAATCGCAAGCCCTGCGGCATCGTCCGCAGATTTGTTGATCCGGTAGCCTGACGACAAGCGCTCCATGTTTGAGTTCAGTGCTTGCGTTGTCCCCCCTAACGAGCGTTGAGCTTTAAGCGAAGCGACGTTGGTTCGAATCCTTAGTCCCATGGTAGTTTCTCCTATGTCTGTGTTGGTATTCACTTGATCCAAGTCATGCTTGAATCAAAATGACTATCGTCGTGCCTCCAATTTGGTTTAGGCCTGTTAGCAATAAAAAATTTGAGGACTTAGCGGTTTGTGATTTGCTAGGCAGCAAAGGAAGACCATAAGTCACGTGAAATCAGTGATATGGAAATCTTGTATAAAATCAAATTACTGACAGCCTCAGATGGTAAAAATCTCGGGTGTGATTGGTCGGATTTATCAGAGGCACTTGGATTATTTCAGGCAGAAAATTTTTTTCGTCCAACAAAAGAGTCGATTATCTTAAGGATATTAAACACACTCACAATCCAAAGCGCCAGAAATATTGGCTCAAACCAAAGCAAGACCCTCGGGGCCCGATAGGACGATGACCAAGCAGCAAAGTCTCCCGACGCGGAAAGCACTATGTTTTCACGAACATCAAGCACAAAACTTGCCGCAACTGCGGCGGCGAGCAGCATGATCGCGGCCTGGCATACATCGCTCAAACCCGGCATACCCCGTCTTTTTGAACTTAGCGCACTGACAAACACAAAGACCAAGGCCAGAGTTGTATCCAGGTCCAGGGAAGATGCAAAGCCAAAAACCCAGGATTCGAGGGGACCATGGACATCCTGCGAGCGAGCCAGGACGGCCCAAAGATCAGAAATTCCGTCGAAAAGTCGAGTCGATAATACTCCCAGGCCTGCAAGGACGACGGCACCGGCGAGCGAGAGTGCTCCGAATTTGAGCCAGCGCTTGTCAAAGAGGATCCAGGTAGAAAAAGGCATGCGAAGAGGTGACAAGAGTCGAGCAGCATCGAGTTCGCTACCGTCGGTAAACTGGGCAAAACGGTGAAAACCAACTGCTTTGCGAAATTTTTCAACGACTAGACTCAAATCTTGCCCTTGATTGGGTTCGAAAACCAGGGGTACAGGAACTCGTCCAATCCTTAGGACACGCCAGAAGATAATAAGAAGCGGCAGGGCAAACCCCAAGAAATATAAGGCGGACTGACAGTATCCCGCGGCATAAATCGCTGCCAAGGCAATCCCCAGACTGGGGCGCCAGCCAGTGCGAAGCCAATGGGTTACTGACAGCATAATGAAACCCACGACCGTGTTCACCAATAACAGCGATGAGATCGTGCCAATGCTGGCGATGAAACGGCCGCGGCTTAACAGAACAACTCCCACGATCAGCGGCAGCATGAAGCCACCAGTCACAAGCCTCGACATGAGCACGGCTAGAAATACAACAACAAGGAGCAGGTTCTGATTGTATTTCAGAAAAACTGGCGTGGAAAAAAGACCGTTGCGACAGGCCATAAAAACAAAGTCGCTAAATCCAGGGCTGGTCACAGGCGGGCTTTTTTGATCATGGACGATCCGTGGTGCGGTTGGGAGTCTTTCCTCTTGAGTTCCCGGAAACGCGCATTTTTTATAGTGTTCGCTGAAGGTTTGTTCAAGACTCATCACGGAACGACGCTCAAAATCGAGGGAAAAAACTCGAATTTGCACCCAAATCATGCGCAGGAGAATCATAACGATCAGGCCGAATGCCCAAACGAATTTTCCTTTGATCCAAAGGCGTTTCAAGCGACTCATGACGAATCCTTTAGGAGAAATTAGCTGCCACTTCCCGTCAATAACACTTGGCGACTCCGAAAAGACAGGTTACTTTAATATAAAAGTTCCAAGCCCCCAATAGCCAAACGGAGTCCGCCCTTCGATGCTCAGGAAGCTCTGCCAGACCAGATGCCTCATTGGCCTTAGTTTGCTCATCGGTGCCACATTTGCCTTTAAATGTCACTTTACGAGCGAATCCGCACGTCTCATGCAGATGAAGCAAACCTGGGAGACCAGCATCCTCGATACCGATAGCTACCTCAAACGCGAAATCAAGGCACTGGGCGCCGATGCAACATTGCCCGTGGCACTCGCTGAACAAAGATTGTACACGATCAGCCAGCTATGGGATGGGAAAATCAAGAAAGGCTATATTGGGAGCCTCGGTCTCTACGGCAAAACCTGCGCCCCCCTTATAGAGGTAAATCAAGGTGGACACGACAGCTGCTCAACCGAAACCGCTGACTTCTCCACCAAGTTCACAGCAATCAAGGGCATTCCTGCCCTTACCGTATGGCATCGGATGGTTATCGATGGAACTGCCCACAAGCTCATGGCTTCTGTTCCGCTTGATGCGGAGTGGCTGAACCGCTTCGCATCACTGAAACCTTTGTTTGATGATGGTCGTCTGACCATCAGTGGCGATACCGATTCGGACCGTGTAGCCCTTGCCAGGCTTGTTTCTGATCCCAATTTGGCGTTATATGGGGCAACTAGCTTTTGGGTCGCTTCGAGTTTGCAGTTTGGGTCTCCCGGGACCATTCAGGACGTCACAACATTCCTGATTGCCCTTCTCCTTGGTATTCAGCTAGTTGCTCTAGCGCTTGGTGCCATGGATCACCATAAGACAGACAAAGCCCTAGAGGAAACACTCGGGTGGGTGAATGATCTCAAGCTCAAATCACCACAAACCATCATCCTACCAGCTCCGGAGAATCGTCCCTCACAAGGTGCAACACTAGCCATAAACCTTAGGCACAGCATCGGAGAACTCGTATCATCTTTGCTTAAAAGTTGGCGATCAAGTGAAGAACGAAATGAACTACTCGATAAACGGATTCTTGATCTAATGGCAAACCTGCACGAGAGCCGGCTTGAGCTCGCAAAGCTCCCCTTCCTTCACAGCCTCGCAAGTCAAGTGGATCAGCAATCCTACTACTTGTACCAGGAGCTTAGTTATACCCACTCAACATCCGAGGATATCGCAGACGTGCTGAGCATCAGTCTGAGCAGAGAGTTGCAAAAACTCAAGGATCTCGCGCACCGATGGTATATTGGAAGTAAGCAACAATCCCCGCGCAAATTTTTTAGATCTCTTTCCGAGCGGCCCATTGGCAATTCCAATGAGTTGGTTGAGGATCTAGCATTCCTCTATAAGACCACGGGGAATGCCATCAATGCCGTCATCAATGTCGCGATTCAAAACCGCAAGATCAGTCAGAAGTCGGCCCGACTCATCGAGATCGTCAAGCATCGCATTCAGTTGATCAATCCGCACGATGAATTAGAACCAGCTACTAACCTTTCCGAAGTTCTCACGGAGGCGATGGCTATGGCGCAAAATCAGAACAGTCTATTTTTGGGAACCTGGGCAAATGATCTTGCGAAACTCACCATGCCAAAGATCGAATGCCTTAATATCCCCAAATTTGTCTGGCTTGCCGTCATCTACCACTGTTTTATGTACTTTTCCCGTATGAAAAATCCAGGTCAGCCCTTTAGTCTGCGGCTTGATGTTGTTAAAAAAGGCGGCCAGCAACACCTCGTTTTTGATGCAGGTCCCAAGGGAAATGCCGCTTTTGATCAAAGCGAGCACGAATTAGAATTAGCCTACTCGATCTGCCGCGAATTACCCCTGAGGCTATCCCCACTTCCGTCTTTAGCAGGTCATGATGTTCTGGCACTGTCATGGACCGAGGCCGCCGATACTTCCATCGCCAATATCACATAGATTTGGCCGCCTTCTGATCCAAGGCGGCCCTATGAGGCCCTATGAATTGTTGATGCGATTCGTGATTCTCTTAGGATTCAACCTCCTACAGTCAAATCAGAACTAAATTTCCGAACAATACACGGGAATTCTTGAGAGTGTTTTTCAGCCCAATTTGCATTTAGGGTCGCATAATACCTATACCCGTCATACCAGGGAATGGGGTTAGACTGCTCATAAAGTAGAATTTGAGACCAATCTTCGAGTCCGAGCTCAGGCCGAAATACTGATATAAAATGAGCAGGATAGCCTTTTCCGACCAGGACACATCCAGGCGGTAGAGAGTGACTTTCAGTCCGATACCTAGCGATTTTGGTGTACCGAAGGGCACTATGAAGATCGATTTCTAAGCACAATTTAGAACTCAAAAGCAGACCCAGCAAAATCATCCTACATTCCGCGCTTTCAGCATGTAGATTTCCTGGTTCTAAAGGAATCCT
>CAZOSN010000101.1:0-16830 GCA_964582405.1 uncultured Oligoflexales bacterium
GGTCTGCTACACCGACTTCATAGCGTTCACGAACTTTTCGTAATCCGTATTACAGAAAAAAGATGGCTGCCAATTGACCCACTGAGACGATTCAGGTACAGAAGGTTTTAGGAGGGTCGTCGCTACGCTCCGCCAGGGTCAGCAAAAGCGCCAATCCCTGGGTCAGATTCCCCGCCAACCAGCAACTAGAGCTGATATACCTGGTTGAAATTTTTAATGCTGATGATTCTCCAGCACAAATAATTGCTCCTGCTCTTTAGCTTTTATAGAGTAGCCTTGCGATCTACCTGGACTTCCAAAAAAATCCCGCCGTTTGGCAGTCGGCACGACGGCTTCGGTCTTAAATAGTCGCGATTTGCGAGATGCTAGATAAATTTAGCAGCAGCTAAGACTGAAGGGGTTAGTTTTTTGCCCAGGGCGCGCTGCTCATCGATGATATCGACCAAAATCTCATGGGTTGTGAGAGGGTTGGCTAACACAACGCGGAAGACGCTGACGTCGGCTCGGCCGTAACGCTCGGGGGTGAGTGTTGTTCGTG
Organism: uncultured Oligoflexales bacterium; assembly: GCA_964582405.1. Lineage (GTDB taxonomy): Bacteria > Bdellovibrionota_B > Oligoflexia > Oligoflexales > Oligoflexaceae > CAZOSN01. The sequence goes on from CAZOSN010000101.1 coordinate 539, forward strand.
AGACAAAAGTTCTACCTGTCTCACGTTGCTCTTTTTGGATCGCTATGTTCAGCGCATTGAGTTCGGCTTGGTAGAGGGTGATCCGCTCGGGGTGTTTTTTCAACTCAGCGAGCTGCGCGGCGGGGACATAGCGGTAGGTAAGAATATTGAGTTCGGGTTCGGATACCAATTCAAAATCGGGCTGCGCCCTAATATATTCCGCGAACCAGGCAGCTTTCTCAATTCCAAGGTCGATAAGTAGACCGTAACCATCTTTGCCGATCACGCGCAGACCTGAGTGCACCAGCATGGCCATGCCGGGGCGGGAGCCCTCGATGGATGTCCGCCCCAAATCACGCGAGCCTTTACGGACAATATACTGCGCGCTGTGCGCGATGAGGCTTAGGTCAGTGGAATCCTTGAACACTACCATCCCAGCTCCCATCGGAACATAAAGCTGCTTGTGAGCATCAAAGGTAACCGAGTCGGCCTCGGCGATGCCATCCAGCAGGTGACGGTGTTTGGTTGAAAACAAAGTCGGTCCGCCCCAGGCCGCATCAACGTGAAAACTGATCTTGTGCTTGCGGCAAAGCCGCGCCATGGCCGGCAACGGATCGACGCTACCCGTCTCTGTCGTCCCTGCAATGCCCACGATCGCCACAATGCCGACCTTTGCGGCCTTGAGTCTGTCGATCTCGGCCTCGAGCAGATCGAGTCTGATCTTGTTGTGCTGATCGCTCGGAATCGCGATGAGGTTTTTCCGACCAATGCCTAGAAGATTTGCAGCCTTAGCGAGCGAGTAGTGGCCTCGGTCAGAGACCAGAATCGCGAGATCCTCATAGGCTGAGTTTTTTAGGGCTCTGAGTAGACCTTCGGAGCCTACGCCGTCAAAATCCGGCCGAGGTGGAAACAGCTTGTTGATCGCAACCCACAGCGCCGTGATATTGGCAATCGTGCCACCCGAACAGAAGACGCCCAGGCCATGATCAGGGTCTTGGGTCACCCGACGATAAAAAGACTCGGGCATGTCATAGACCAATCGATGCAGCATGCCGATCACCTGACGCTCAAGCGGTGTAAAGGCCTTCGAGGTCTCAATCTTAACGAGATTTTGATTCAATGCGATCATGATCTTGGCAAGAGGCAGCATGAAATAGGGAATTGCGGAAGTCATATGGCCAATAAAAGAAGGAGACGACACGTGCACCGACTGCGCCACGACTTTTTTGAGAAGAAATTCCGCCTGGTCCGAAACATAGATGGGGTCGTCATTGAGCGCCGTATCGAGAAAGGCCTTTTCCAAATCGACCGGCGCTATATCGCTTGCCACGATCGAGTCCTTGAGAAAGCCATTCAGGTTGGTTGAAATTTCACGATCGATCTTTCCCAGCGTTGTGTGCTCACCCTCCGGAAGCGTGAAAATCCGGTAGAGGGTCTCGATATTCGCTTGCGCCTTGCGCGACGGGCGTAAGCAGTCTGGATTTTTGGGGTCGCCCTGCAAAATAGCCTCTTGTTATTCCGGGAGTTAAGAGAATCGCCGCGACCTACATCACTACGCTAATCAAACAAAAAGTCCAGAATTAACTGAATAGCTTGGATAAGTTTTTGGTTTTATTGATTCCTTCAGAAACTTTTCAAAGTTCTATGAAGTTTATTCAAATTACTCCGATCTTTAGGTGGGTTAAATAAAGGAGGTGATCATGACTCGCATAGGACTGAAGAAAGTAGGGATAGCGATTGCGCTGGGCTTGATTCTGCAAGCCTGCGCTTCCACACGGCGGGGGTATTCCTGCTACCGCGCGGCCTGCGAAAATCGGCCGGAATACTGGCATGAGCTCCGGTGAACGGGCTTCATCTCAGCTGATCTTAGAATTGTCTCACAATTATATTTGGTAATCGTAGTAGCATTCTAATAATTTTAGTGACTTAGGAATATTGGCCGAGTGGCAAGGTCTTTGCTCTTACGACTTTCTGAGGGTCACAATCTGACCCTCGCGAAATCCAAGCACTGAGGGAGAGAACTATGAACGATTTTGCTCATCAAGGTGGCTGGGCCCAAATCGCAAACCCAGCGGGATTTGCGGTTGAGCCGCTAGCTTATTCGGACTATCGCAAAATTTTGCGCGATGAACTGGCCCGAAGAGTCCGGCAGAACCCGCATTACTCGCTGCGTGCGTTTGCGCGCGACCTGCAAATCGTACCGTCTAGGGTCTCCGAAAGTCTCAATAATAAGCAGGGGCTTTCACGCAAGGCGGCCGAAAAAATTGCGGCTCGCTTACGAATGCCCGCAGACAAAGCAAACCTCTTCCTCGATCTAGTCACCGCCTGTCATGCCCGTAGCCCAAAAGCTCGGCACGGAGCAAAGCTTAGGCTCCTGCGCATGAATACGGAGCGGGTGGAAACAACAACGGCCGGTGAACGGGTCGAAAAAGAAATGAACCCCGTTTTTCGCCACTTTGGTTTCGTCGAGCATCACCCCGCTTGAATAAATAAAGTCTCAGGTTTTTTGTAAAACATCCGAATCCACCTTGGTGAAACTCATCAGGGTGGAGTCGGTTGTCATGAATTCGCGGGTTTATGCCTGTATGCTGGGACTTGGCCTCATGGGAATTGGCCGGGCCGAAACGGGAATCCCTCCGGGAGCGGCATGCCTGATCAAGGCATACCCGCAGGATATTTGTGGTTTTGAAGGCAATGAGCTTGTTTTCTGCGATGGAACGCGCCTGCTGTATGTTGTGAAACCGGGAGTGCCCGAAGAGCCACAGGGAATTCGCGAGACAGATTCCCTCGCAGATTTAGAGGACCAGATGAGTCAGGTCTACCCCAAAGGCCCACTTAGGGGAGCCGTGAGGGGCAATCCTGGTCGGCTCCGCTACGAGCCTTTTTTTCAAAAGCTTTATGGATCTGATTCGCAGGCGGTATCCGCACAAGCCGTATCCCTCAGATGGCCGGATCCCCAAGGCGAGCAAGTTATCCAGGTTTCAGGACGTCAAGGTATTCCGGATAAGCTCACTAGGATCGCACAAAAGCTGCTTTCCATGGACCCGACTCTCATCCGCTACTTTAAGCCTATCGGGGGTTCGATGATCTGGCGCATGATCCAGGGCACATCAAGGCTCAGCATGCACAGCTTTGGAATCGCGGTCGATCTTAGGCAGCTCTATGCAGATTACTGGCGTTGGGATTTTGATAAGCGTGGCAAGCTATCCAGCACAATGCCCCCAAACCGCATCCCTGAGGCCATCGTCCTAGCTTTTGAGGAAGAAGGTTTTATCTGGGGAGGCAAATGGCAGCGGTACGATACAATGCATTTTGAATACCGCCCCGAATTGTTTTGCCAGCCCTGACGGGACCTCGCGGCAGGAATCCTAGAGCCAGCAAAAGAGCCAGCAAAAGAGCCAGCAAAATCAAAACATCAATCGATATAAACCGGCGAGCGTCTATCGATGCCAATGAGTCAGGCTTGGTTTTTTTTGTTGTTGTGATTAGCCCAGAATGGAGGCAGCATGAGGGATAATGTCTATTAGGTCATTTTGACACATTCATGATGTAAAGTATGTTGGGAGGAATGAATGAGGAAGATTTTAGCAATCTTAGGTTTGGGGCTGTTAACGCAATCAGCCTGGGCGGACAATAATGAGGAAGCAGTCGAGTTGGTTCCAATAGCCACATCGCTCAGTGCTGGCGAAGTCGATTATACCTTCGATCTGATCAGCACCGAAACTGGCCTGGCCATTTCGGACGCGGATCTCAATGTATCCCACGAAAAAAAATTGCATTTGTTATCCTACGATCCGGCACTAAAAGAGTTTCAGCATGTTCATCCAGAATTTGATGGCGCACATTGGGTTGTTGCCATGAATTTTTCGGTTGATGGCAAGTATTGGGTTTGGGTGCAAGGGGAACTCACCCAGGGTGATCACGAATTCACCGCGCACGCGCGATTGGACATTTCAGGTGGCAAACCCGCTTGGATGGTGCAGCCGATCACCAAGGATATTCGCACAGCCGCCGACGGCAATTCTCGCGTCACCCTAAGCAATAATGTGATTAAAGCGGGTTCAATGGCGATGCTGAACGTCACGATCTCCCGCGACGATGGGACAGTTCCTGTTATCACCCCTTACCTGGGTGCGTTTGCGCACGCGATTCTTGTCCCGAACAGCGGCGATAACCTGATCCATGTCCATCCGATGGCGGGATCCGTGCCCTACCGAGGGATGCTGCATACGACTTTCCCAAAAGCTGGCGGCTACCGACTCTGGCTTCAATTTATTGACGGCGGTGTTCTTCGCACGACATCCCTCGCGGTGACGGTAAAATAACGGCTCGCGGGCGCAGAACATTGTTTTGCGCCCCCCAGCTTGCCCTACTTCGTTAAGTCGGGGAGGGAAAGGCGCGCGGCAGGGAAAAAACCGCAGTTTACATTGGGTAAACTGCGGTTTTTTCCCTGCAAGCAACGCAGCAATCGTCGATTTAACGCAGTAGGGCTTGGCAGTAAGCAGTTTTTGCTCGGCCTTAAGACTAGTGGGCTGTCAGGGACGTTCATAAACAGGCGTAAGGATTAAACTCTGGCGATCGCGCGCCGCCTGGGAAAGCGTCCCAGCATTAGACGGCACATAGATAATCAGAAGGTTCTCTCCACCGAGTGGCCCTCGAATCAGACCGACCTCCTGCTCGTCATAGGCCTCAAGTTCAATATCCGGACTAAAAAACTGATAAGGGGTTTCGGAAGCAGTCCCGGGGATAACAGACCATGTTGCTCTTTGATCGCCGAGGTAGTCATCCTCATCGGAGCCCGCCGAGTCCGATTGCAGAGCTACTTTAAGATGGACATCGAGGTTAGAGGTTGCAACGTCCCCTAATTTGACGCGCATGATCATGATCGTCGATTGGGGGAAGGGTGTGTATTCCTCCACGGCGAGAACTGCGGGCTTAAAATCAAGCTCGGCGGTTTTGCCCGTGTCATAGTCCCAACGAATGGCCCGAAGCTTGGTGGCATCGGTCAGGATTGCGGCGGGTTTGGATTCGGCGTTTGCGACCCAAGCTTCCTGGTCATCTCCGATGAGCTCGAGGTCGGCAGCACCATCCCCATTGGTATCAAATTGAATAGAGGGTTCGCACAATTCCCAGCTTGTCAGAGGCTGGTAAGTCTTGATACCGAATTCAAGAAAAGTTTGATAGCCCTGGGCAGTATACCGATCAATGATGCGGTAGCCAGCTGACTCCAAATCGCAAAATTGAGTCACGGGAGCTGTGGTCTGATCATGGGTCTTGCGTTCATCGGTGCCAAGCGGGTTGAACAGCATCGCGGTTGCGGCACGACCGCCGCTGTTTTTGAGTGTCAGCGTGCCGAGTGCCTTGGCGCTATTAGCGCTTGAACTTGAGGCGATGGTGAAACGCGGGGCCGAAATATCGGCAATGGCCTGAGCGAGAGCAAGGACGGGAATATGCCCCGCGACACCACGCGCGTCATCGCGCCATGAAACCCAGCCATCGAGCTCGCGCCTAGGACTGTCGGATTTGGGCCCAGCGAGCTTGATCGTAACCACGACCTGCCGCTCCTCGCCTGGGTTGAGCGCCAGGGTCTGAGGCCCCAAAATCGTCATACCAACGGCTGCGGCGTAATCTAGTGTCAAGTTAACCGACTGGCCACCGCTATTTTTGATCCGCACGGCTTTCGCGAGGGTTTTTGCCCCAATTTGATCAACCTGCCCCAAACTTAACGCTGGCGGATCAAAGGTTATCGAATCTGCAGCTGCCACATCAATGCGGATCCTGCCCGCACCCTGCCGGCTGATAGGATACGGCGTCTTGCTTTCATCTTGTATGCTTAGCGCTCCCGCCATGAGCCGCGCCTTGAGATCGCGGGGCGAAAGCTGCGGAAATGCCTCATGAAGGAGAAGCGCCGCTCCCGTCACATGCGGCGCCGCCATCGAGGTACCGTTCATCCGGGTAACTCCGGCGCCGCTACCCATATCTGCCGAAATTATCTGATAACCCGGGGCTGTGATCTCAGGCTTGATCAGGCCATCGATCGAGCGCGGTCCGCGGGAGGAAAAACCTGCGATGGTATCGATAAGCTCCAGCCGATCGAAACTCCTTTGCGTCTTGAAATCAACTGTGGCCGACGAACCCGCATCAAGAAGGTTCTTGAGCCATTCGCCATGAACTTTTTTGATCATGACACCCGGGATCGGAAGACTGCAGCTGCCCCCCATGGCGCTAGGATTGCCATCCGTATTGTTAACCATGATAAACCCAACCGCGCCGGCATCTAGAGCGTGCTGACCCTTGGTGCAAAAGCTTGTGCCTCCACGCCAAATCAAGGCAACATGGCCGTTAAGTTTGGCTGCAGTCTGTTCATCGAGTGGGTCATTGGCGTCCCCAACCGCCACAATCAGCGCAGCTTCGATCCCACTAGAGCGAGCAGGGAGGGTAATCGCACCTTCCGTCAGCGGCCAATCCTGTCCCGATTCTCCCGAAGCCACAACTCTAAAAGCTGGCGTGCGCCAGTTGTGTTCCATGCCATCAACCGAAGCCGCAACCGACAGGGCATCGTTGGCAATGCTAGGCGATCCCACGATATAGGGTGTGTCACCGCTATTTCCGGCCGAGACGACAACGAGGGTTCCGCTTCGCGTGATGTTGGTGATCGCCTCCTCGTAAGCCGCAGACTGCGTGCCAAGCGAAGAGCCAAGCGAAAGATTCACGGCATCCATATGATCGGACAAATCAAAATCGCGATCGGGATCCGCTGCATACTCTAACGCTGAGATAACAACGGCATCGCTGGTCGAACCATCGCTACCAAATACCTTGAGCGCATAAATCTTGGTTTCGGGGGCGGAACCGCTATAGGCAATCGTCCCATACCCTTCGCCCGCTATGGTTCCAGCCACATGGGTCCCATGACCGCCTTCGTCAAGCGGGTCATCGTCAGGTCTGGGAATGCGCAACTCAAGCGTCTTGCTACCAGCATCGTAGGCGGATCCGACAAAATCATAGCCCCGCACCCGCTCGGTAGGAAAGCTGCCGGGTTCAACTGTGTTGGGATCATTCTTGGCATAATCACTCGCGTCACCCGAACCATGGAACATTTTGTGCGTGTAATCGACCCCCGTGTCGATAATACCAACGCGGGTCCCACGGCCATAGACCGGGTAGGTTTTGCGAAGGTTGGGAATACCCATGAATTCGACCGAACTTACGTCACCCCAAACCGGCTTGTCTGCCGCAAATGAGAAATTTTGTCCGACGAGTTCTGGATCAGGGCGGTTTAGAATCCTCTGATCGGCGCTGAGCGCATTATTTGATGCAACCAAATCATTAAACCGATCGCGGAAGCGCCATGGCACCTTGATCGAGAACCCATTGATGATACGACTGTAACTCGCCAATATCTGAATTTCTGGCGAAATCTGGCTAAGTTTTTCGCGGAATTCAGCCTGCTCGGCAAAAATGCGAGTTCTAGCCTCCCCGCGGGCATCAGACGCAAGACTTGCCAGAGGTGGTTCCGTAAGGCGCACAAGCGACAAGAAAAACGATCTAAGAACCGGCCGCGTGTTGAACGCGCTTTCTTCCATGGGCAGCGGTTCACCGCAAGATCCCAAAAGAGTCAGGAGAAAAATAGCCACGACTGCCTGATGCCGATTCTTCCACCCCATGCGCGCCCCTCACCAATTCTTTACAAATTCTTTAGAAACGCTCTTACCAGCCCAAGGTTGGAAAGTCCATCGAGACGAGTTTCGCATAAGTAAACTAAGGGACGATCTTGGGGGTTGGTAGTCCAGATGTTGCCGAGATTGTGTCCAATCGGGTTAGTGCGTCAAACATGGCGCGCAAAGCTGCGGCCGAGCGCGGCTTTCGTGGCTCTTCTATCCAGGGCGGTTTGGATGAGCGCACGCAGCAGCTCGGATTCGCTCAAGCCCTCATTTCGCCACAAGAGTGGGTACTGCGAAATCGAAGTGAAGCCAGGCATGGTATTGACCTCGTTCAGGTAGAACCGGCCCTGAGCTGTCAGAAACAGATCGATTCGGGAAAGACCATAGAGGTTGAGCGCCTGGAAAACCCTTCGCGCGATCTCTTGACCCTCTTTATGAAGCTCTGGCGAAATCTTGGCCGGAATCGCAACCTCGGACGCTTTGGGGTCGAGGTACTTGGACTCGTAGTCATAAAAACCTGATTTCGCAATCGCCTCACCGCCGCGTGAAATGCGCGGTTCATAGCCGCCAAGCGCCGCAAACTCGATCTCGCGCACGGTCATCCCTGTCTCGATCAAAACTTTGTCATCAAAGCTCAGCGCGGCGTCGATGGCTGGGGCAAGACTTGCTTTGTCGGCGACCTTGGAGATACCCACCGAGCTGCCTAGGCGTGCGGGTTTTACAAAAACGGGAAAAGCCAGAGCCTGGCAAATCCGATTCACCCAGCCCGCCTGATCGCCCTGCCATTCCTCTTTGCGAAACCAAACATAGGGCACAACCGCGATCCCCGCCGTCTGCGCCAATTCCTTGGTAAGGATCTTATCCATCGCCAACGCGGAGCCCAAAACATCGGGGCCAACATAGGCGAGCTCACAAAGGTCCATGAGACCTTGGATTGAACCATCCTCGCCACCCGTGCCATGTAGAAGCGGAAAAACCACAAGGCGGCTTTTGTCTAGTTTGCCTGGCCTTGAACCGGGAACAAACAATGCCAAGAGTTCTTTATCGGTATCAGTCCATGCAACCTTGTCCTCAATGGGTAGAACAGCCGGTTTTAGCCTGCGCAGCGTCTGGGAATCCTGCGGGACAAAGCGTCCGTCTTTCGTTATGGCTATAACGGCGAGATCGAACTCCTTGGGATCGAGGTTCTGCACCACATAAGCCGCGCTGCGGCACGAAATTTCGTGTTCGGTGGACCGACCACCATAGAGCAAGACGACTGTGACGGCTGAAGACATGATGATTACCCTCACGGAAAAAGCAGCAGATGAGATCTCGTTTATCGTAGTGTTAACAGGGATAAATTTCAAGCTCGCGGCATCGAAGACTATATTTCGGCTAGGATTCGTCCTAGTGGGCTGTCAGGGCTTGATTTTGGGGATCAGCGGCTCAGCTGATCCCCAAAATCAATGCTGAAGGGGTACTAGTGGTTCATCGCAGCTAATTTTAATTGTAAGTGGTTCAGATGTTGTCCAGATTGCGCCGAATCGAATCGGCAAAAAGCACAGGACTAGCAGCGCTAATTCGAGCATTTTTGCCGATTCGATTCGGCGTAAGATGGGCGACAGATGAGCCACTTACAATTAAAATTAGCTGCGATGAACCACTAGGGAGAAGTCAGATATGGATCTTAGCCGCAAGAAAGAATATGGCACGAGCTTCACCCGAAGCCCACAGGCTTTTTTGCTCCGTTTCGCTCCGTTTCGCTCCGTGAGACAGGCCCGAAATCGCTAAAAATTTCGTTATTACAACCTATTACACGACACCCTTGACTCCTCATCGAAGTAAAAATAGATATCAATTTATAAACTCTTGCAACTTGATCTGTCCTGAGCTATGGACGCTCGCAGATCAGTCATCCAAATTTTGCAGTTCAAAAGCCCAAACCTGGCTTTTTAACGACTAGACCCGCTTTCCAAACTTAAGGAGGAAGAAATGAAATACTATGCGCTAATCGGAATGTTAGCTCTTACCGCCTGCGGCCAGAAGTCCGCAAGTCAATTGCGCGAAGCATGGAATGACAGGAATGATCCATCAATCATGGACATCAACTACCTGACCAACGAGATGAACTACACCTCAAAATTCAGCGAGCTCCCCAAGAACGGCGAGCTTTCTACCACACCTTGGAGCGATACCTACTACCCGACCTACAGAGGTGGGATCACCAATCGCTGGCAGTTAGATGACGGCACTGATGCTTCTTTCTCATACGATATCAGCTACACGGAAAGCTCCTTGGAGACTCTGTCACCCGCAGAAAAATACGACATTTTCCTAGGCCGCCGCGACATGCCGCTCACTAACAAAGAGCGTGAGCGAACCCAGGTTATGCGCACGGTTGAAAGCTGCCCAGCGTTTGATCCAAACTTCACGATCCCGACCTGGGAAGGGCTTTGCCATGCGTGGGCTCCTGCTACCATTTCCTACAAAGAGCCCAAGGCCGTGACTGTTACCAATGCAAAGGGCGTATCAGTGCCCTTTGCATCGTCGGATATCAAAGCACTGCTTACCTATTTCTTGCATGAAACCAGAAGCCGTACCCAATTTTTGGGTGGCCGCTGCAACAAGAGTTTTTCTGACGCACGAGAAAAATTTGAAAAAGGAACCATCTCCAAAAAAGAATACCTGGCCATCGTAAATTCACCGGAATGCAAGGACGTCAATGCTGGCTCATTCCATGTTGTGCTGGCCAATCAAATCGGGCGCAACAACGAAGGGTTTGTTTTCGATGTCACGCGCGATGCCGAAGTCTGGAACCAAGCCGTCTACAGCTATTCATCAAAGATAAAGCGGGAGAGTCGAGGAGGATCGCGCGGAGCCGCTCCCGGTACCGTTCGCGAATTAGAAGTCGAGACCACGGTGGGCTATATCGTTGAAGTCGCTGAATCGGTAGACCCCAATAACGCCGGATCGCTTGAGAAAGTGACCTACCGTTATACGCTTGAACTCAATGCAGACGGCGAAATCATCGGCGGTCGCTGGATTGAGAATGGGCTCGGCGACAACGACCGCCCAGATTTCTTGTGGAAGCGCGAAGTTCCAGCTTTTGGCGGCTTCTATTCTGCCCTCAAGGCAATTTACGAGGAAGCTACCAAATAGGCTGACATTGGCGTAGCCTGACATTGGCGCGAAAGCGCCAATCCATGCCCGCAGGACCGAAACCAAGCAATGCTGAGAGCCTGTCAGGCTCTCAGCATCACGTTTAGTGTGCAGCTCTGGACTCCAAGCCGCGCGCAACAAGTTCTTGAACCGACCATTGGTTGCCGATCGAGACGGTTTCCCCAGCGCTGATGCGGAGTTTCTTCACCGACTGTCCCGCTGGAGGTGTGAATTCAAACCACTGATAAAAAATTTTATCTGTTTGATGCAGCGCAACCCTTGCATCGACCGAAACCGAATCATCCGACAAATCGAAGGCCTCGATTTGGGGTTTTCGGATAAAATCGTGCGCCCCTACCGACTGAGCAGGACCACTTTGAAAGCGCAAACCAAAAGCTTGCGTCTGCGGGGTTTCAAATTCAACTTCTAGCCACTGTGCAGGCCCTATACCCTGAGGCGTACCCGTCGACCACATGGTCGCGGCAATGCCGTCTGTCGCGTAGTCAAGCTCCGCTTGATGGTGTGAAGCCGTGAGCGAAAAAGGCAAGTCGGAATCGCTGAAACGATCAGGAAACCGGGCGAGGTATCCGGCGCTCCCCGCAAAAACCTCGGTGCGCTGTGCCCCAAGTCGGAGCAAGAGATAATGCGCATCTTCAAACAGCGTCTGGGCACCATGGGCCTTGAGCACAGCCAGGCTGCTAGCCGGAGCAGAGTCTTTTGCAAGGGCAACAAGCCCAACGCCAAGATCCTGCAAAAGATTGCGGCATAGGGCATCGTGGCAGTCATTGAGAATTGGAAAAATAAAATGCTCCGAAATGTCAGGAGCGAACCGCCCGCAGCCGTTGACCAGTTTGAGCTTGGTTCTTGCCGCGACCAGGTACTCGTCAAAGCTACACGTAAGCGGCAGCAATGCCGCAGGTTCGCTGACCTGGTTTGCCTTGGCAAAGTCTATGAGCCCTCGGCTCCTGCTATCATCAAACTCGCTTGGGCCAAATCCTGGCTGCATTTCCAGGATATGAAGCGCGGTCAAAACCAACCAAGCATTAGCCTTGCGTTTCGTTCGGCCAAACGCAAAGAGGATACTGAGGGCCAGAAAAAGATAAATCAAAAACCCTGCTCGCGCCGGAGCAAACAATCCAGAAAAGCCTGGCAACCAGGCCAAAAGCTTCCAGGCGCTCAAGCCCACCAAGGAATGATTGACGGGTCCAAACGAGATCAGAACCATGATAGCCAGAGCACCATAGGCTAAATAAAGCATGGGCGCCGGTGATCTGCCGCGTCCAAACCTCGCATAAACGGCAAGTCCTAGGCCCCAAATCAAAAGCACCTTGCTCAACAGGGTAGCATAGATTGGTCCTTCCGCACCTACCGAGGGCGCTCCAAAACCCCAGCGGGAGAACCAAGCCAGACCATCCGGCACCGAAAACGAGTGAATATCTGCACCAAAATACGCCCCTGGCGACAGCTGCGCATTGTTAAAGATGTCTTTAAACCAAATAAGAGGCAAATAGAATAGACCGATCACGGCTGCAGTAGCCGCTCCCATCAGTAAAAAAAATCGACCATGGCTGCGAGTCGGACGCTCTGTGAACCAATAGGTGATGGCCATCACAAAGCTCGCCGGCATAAAAAGTAGAAACAGACTACGACTTGTCAAGGCGAGACCCACATAGCACAAGCAGGTCCAGATCCAAAACCTGCGCTCCTTGGTACGGTAAAATTGGAGCCACAGGAAGCAGATGAAAGGATACCAGAAGCAAGCAAGGAGTGGGTAATGACCTAGGTGGGAAAACCAAAACACATGCACACTAGCAACAACGGTTGCGTAAAGAGCCAATGGTTCGCTGCGCGTGAACGAACGCATCAAAAGATAACTCGCAACACCCAGCAATACGTAGAACAGTATGATCGATAGATTGAAGAGCAATAGCCTGTCAAACCCCAGAAGATCAAAAGGCAAAAGCAACAACACCTGAAAAAGCAAAGTGTCGGTCAGCGCCATCGTGTAAGTGAAGGGGTAAAAAATGTTACCTTGCCAAAGGCCATTCAGATTCAAACTCTCCAAAGCATCCAACCCATGGCAAACAAGCCAAAAATTTTGAGCGGCATCGCTGCGGTCGGCGATAAACCGCGCGGGATGAAAGAAAAGATTTGGTTGGTACAAGGCGAATAGCCCCAAAAAAAGCGCAGCTATTCCAATCAGACGTCCACGTGCCACTGTGATCCCTTGCTAATATATAATCACGCTTTTGGAGTTAACCACTCGATTCCATAGCAGGAACGGCGAATATGTCACGACACCATCATGAAGTCTTGTGTTTTTTAATGGGTGAATAGACTAAAACTTTAATGACCTATTTTTTAAAGGCTCATAGCATCGAACCGTGTTACCATTAACCCTGCTCGCGCAAAACCCGCCCGTATTGGAGACCAAATGGTGTTCGAGAGAAAAGTTCGCTTCGGCATGATCTTTTTGTCGAGCCTAGCCCTGGCACAACCTGCGCTCGCCGAGCTAGCTCCCATGGATCCCATCAAACGTCCCGCCGCCGGTTATGAGCTTGATGAATCGTCGGAGATCCGCGCTAACCACCAGTATGGTGCTGGAGCACGAATGGGCCTAGGAGCTGCGCTAAACTTTGTCACGACCGGCGTCGAAGCATTTTGGGGCAAAGACCTGCAAATCGGCATGTCTTACTATCAGGCACGAACCGACTTTCGCAGCGAGCTCAGCGACGCCGAACGAGAATCGATCCCAGTCCTCAATGCCTACCTCTCCTATTTTGGACTAAGCGGCCGCTATTTCTTGGGCAATTCTTTCTATATAGGTTACGGCATGGGGCATCGCAGGGTCATGTTTCGCTACCTGGTCGAAGAAGGGAGCAATTCTGTATCGGGCGATATTTTGGCTGAATCTTTGATCGTGGTCGGAACAGTCGGCAATATCTGGTCGTTTACGAGCGGACTGTTTCTTGGCGCAGACTGGTTTGTGGCAAATATTCCATTCCGATCCGGGTATCGCGTGACCACGGAAGCTACAGGACAGGGCTCCAATTTCCTGCAGCTTATGCAGCAAACCTCCGAAGAGATCGCTGACCACGAAAGTCGCGCGATCACACTCGGAAGCCTGCAGCTGTTCCTAGGCTATGCTTTTTGAATTTTTCCACCAAATTTTTCCACCAAGAGCCGCAACAAAATACTTAAGACCCAAGTAGAGAACCATGCCATTGCAAAGATGCCAAAGCCAATGGGTCCCGAGCGGGAATTCAGGGCAAACCGCTTGGTCAAGACTCCTTAAGAGAAGCGATACAAAAAATAACCCGCTCGCATAAAAAAGAGCTCGCGAACGCACGCGCCTGCGACCAGCCATAGCTAACCCCAGCTGCATGAGGGCAGCTCCAAAATACATTTGCGAACCGTTAACCAAGTCCTGAGGAATAACAAGACTGAACACCGCTGAACCTACGATCAGCGCTAGGATCACCGCCAGGGAGCGAGGGACCGACCAGAGTAGACCATAACGCGGGACGAGAAAGGCAAAAGAAATGACATGGATTCCAATCGGGATAACATCGGCCGCCTGCGTCACGGCATTGGCGAAGCTATGAAACAGTCCACTGCCTATCCCAATGGCAACGAGCATGACGGACGAATACCGGATCTGCCAAAGGTGGCCGACGCCACAGCGGTGTGCATGGTATAGCCCCAGAACCCCCGCCACAACAAAACTTAGGTTGCTGAGAAGATTCCAGGGCTCGGCCCAAAGTCCAGGACCAAGCCGCTCACAATACAGGTCAATGGCACGGGTGAGTTCCATATCGGTGTATTATTGACCTATTTCACGACTCTGAACATGGTAGGGAATCAGCTCGCGGTACATCACCTTATAGGCGTCGGTATCGGCCATGCTATAAATCGAGGCGCGCAGCACAACGCTTTTGCCTGCCTCTATCTCGGAATCCAGGTGCGCGGTCGGTATAAAAAGTTTTAAAGGGCTATCCGAAGTTTTTTCGAGTTCGGTCGTGTTGGAAGCTACCACATAGAAGCGATCCGCCACATACTGGGATTTTTGAGCCTCATCGGTGTAAGTGATATGATTGAATTCAGCTTCATCTGGAGCCTTGGACTGACCAAATACGCTCACGTAGTAGTAAGTCCCTACAGGTCCTAAGATCTTATAAGATAGGTTGACCCAAACTCCCGGCTCCCCGGCGGCATTAATGCCAGGTTCGATGGTATAATTTGCACCGCTGATCGAATAATCGATCGGATTATTAACATAAGGACCACCGTCGATTTTATTGAATTTTGCAGTCCAGAATTCACCCGTATACGCCCAGCGTTCAACATAGGCAAATTCCATCAGGCCATATCCGTCATACCCCCAATCCGCACCCCAGGAATTTTTAAATCGAAAGGTCCGTTTTTCAAGATCGTAGCCCACCAATACGATCGCATGCCCACCGCACTGATCGTCCTTGTCATCCTCGCAGGCCTTGTCGAGCTCTTCGTTGTAGAACACGGGCTCCTTATCATTGTTCCACCCATCATAGTGCAAGGGCAGCGCCACGGTAACTGGGATGCCTCGGTTAAGCTGAGTCAAGACCTCATCCATCGATCCGGTCAGCCGCGTGGTTGTGAGCTTAAAATTTTTGGGCGCAATCAATGACGAAAGCTGGTCTGCAGGCGGAGCATAATGAGCATAACAATGCGCGGGAGCCCCCGAGTCTTTCTTGTCCGCATAGCGCTCGCATGGCAACCCTCGGCCAAACCAGTTTTCAGAATACGGCAAGCCTTCCTCAGGCAACAGCCCGCCGTTTTGGACTGATTTAAGATTTCGTGCCACATATGAGCCATCACCACCGCTCGAATACCCATCCACCGTCTTCGAATAGTAGATCAGATATTCTTCGGACATATTAAAATCGACGGCCTTATTGTAGTAGGAACGAAACGCGCTTTCGACAAGACCCGCCGTTGCAAAATATGCGCAGCTGCCTCGGTCACCCTGATTCTTAACCGACGACTGCAAATCGGTGAGATCAACCACGGGTTGGATAGCAAGGTGAGCGTAATCCGGCACGCTGTCGTCCGACTCGATCCCAACCTTGGCTCGGTTGTGCTCGAACTTCATGAGCTGGATACGTCTGCCATGGACATCGATTGTATTCTGACCTGACGCCAGTCCTGTCACGAACAGATTGACAATGATGATTCCGCATACTTTTGTGATTTGCATGGCTGCTCCGCAATGGCTCTTTGGGTATCAGGTGGACAATTTTCTGAAATTCCAGCGGCTTAAACCTGCTCGCTGGCAGATGTTTAAATACCCCGTTTCATCTAGCCCACACCTTACCTGAGGTCAGCAGGTGACGCAATTCAAAGCTAGTGGGCTACCAACACCCAAAATCAGCCCTGACAGTCCACTAGGTTCCGTCTGAGAACTCCTGGTCGGCTGTCCCGATCGAACGAAGTGAGGAGGGATCTCCCTCGGCAGCATACTGAAATTAC
>CAZOSN010000102.1:0-16780 GCA_964582405.1 uncultured Oligoflexales bacterium
TGGTCTTACATTGGATAAGCCAGGGACTACAGAGACTAAGAGCCATCGCGAGAAGCTGCGATCTACACGTTTGTCTGAATTGCCAAGTTTGGTGCCTCAAGGCCATCGTCGCCAACCCCACGGTCAAGAACCCGATCCATTTCGTATTTGGGATCCCAATGGAAAGCTTGCTCAGTGGGGTTATTATACCGGAAGTCATTGTGAGATTTAAGCTCGCGGTAGAATTTTTCGACCAGCATCATCGCGCTATCAAGTGTTTCGGTTTGATTTATTGCATCGCGCACTGATTTACCTCCTGGCCATCCCTTGGTGTACCAGAGCAGATGTTTGCGCATGCAGACGGCCGCAAAACCTTTGTCTTGGTATTCTTCCTTTTGCCATGTGAGATGATTCATCACAGTAGCAAACCAATGATCGGGATCTACCTCCGCTAATTCACCTTTGATTCGCGCAAAGATCCAGGGATCACCAAGCGCGCCGCGCGAAACCATGATGCCGCTCACTCTGGCAATGCGCCGCATAGTAATAGCATCACGCTCTGAAAAAATATTGCCGTTACCAATAAGCGGAATTCTGATCGCAGCCCTAACCTTAGCCATTTCCGTAAGGTTTACGGGCTTGGAGTAGTCGCAGGCGCGGGTCCTACCGTGCACCGTAATAAAGTCCGCACCGGCTGATTCCGCAGCCTGCGCGATAGTCACAGCGTTGATGGTCGAAAGATCCCAGCCAAGTCGGATTTTGACTGACAACGGCTTTGCCGTTGCACCGCGGCAGAGTTTTACGGTCGCAAATACGCGCTCAGGGTCCTTTAAGATAGCACTGCCACAGCCGGTTTTCACAACCTTGGTGACGGGACAGCCCATATTAATATCGATCGTATCAAACGGCATCCGGTCAAGAGTTGCGACAGCACGGGCAGTCTCGTCGGCTGATTTTCCTGTAATTTGAATGCCTAGAATTTTTTCGGACTCATGGCGTTTCATCATATCAAGTGTGCGCTTACTTTCGTAATTGAGCGCCGTGGCCGAGATCATCTCAACATAAGTCAGGTCAGCTCCAAGCGCACTGCAGGTGCGGCGGAACGGGTGGTCGGATACTCCGGCCAGTGGGGCTAAAATCACCGGGTGTTCCGGTATGCCCAGAGTCTTGAAAGGCGACATAATCAAAGGTCTATCCTGGGTTAAAACGCGTATTCGAACGGCGGCAACCAGAGCACAGGATTAACCTTGGCCTCTGGATTTTTGTTCTTATACTGATACGCGATCGAGAAAGCAACGACATCCCACCAGGTATGGATAAACGCTGATTCCTGAATTGAGTAACCATTCTTCATAGTTACGTTACCAAGATGCCACCCTAAAATAAGCTGGGGAAGCGGAGTCGGGTTTGATCCCAGGTGAGCTGCCGCAAAGCCAAGTGCTGTCACAGAGTTAGCCCAGAAGCCGCTCCCGAAAGAGTCGGTCAGGGCCGGAAGAATAAAACCCCTGAACAAAGCCTCCTCATGGGTACCGGCAAGGTAGGAAAAAGACCCCGCAAAGGCCATATCTGACGCCGTAAAAGCGTCTTTCTGCATGGTTTTATTTTCAGAATTCGTCTGAATGACATAAAGGGATGCAACGATGGCAAGAGGAATAAAGGTTCTCGGATGCGCAAGGAAACTAAATCGAAAGGGTGCAGTCAGAATATCAGGTATGGAATCTTCGGCGGTTATGAACGCATAGTCGCCGCGCTGCTTGTGGGCCTGGATACGCGCATGATAGTTGTGGTAGGTCGAAAAACTGCCCGCCGCAAAACTAATCTGGCTTCCCAGCTGCAATTTACGCGGCCCATCTTCGTGGGTTTCGTAGTTCTCTTTCTCTTCTTTAGTCATGCTATTATAAGCAGGGCTTTTCTTGAAATCATCAACTTCACGATAGTATAGCCAACCCAAATACTGTCCACCAAGCCACATACCAGAAAAGCCCAAGCCAGATGAAACATCTCCTTCAATATATTGTCCCAGCCCTGGAACGACCAATGACGCGAGTGGTATCCAAATTGTATTGCGCACGGGTTCGAGATGGGTTGGTGTTGATGTGGGATCGGACGCATCTTGCGCCAGCGATACCCGGGCCATAAGCAATGCTGCGATGAGCAGGCTTTTGGTTTTCATGAGAGGAATCCCCCGAATTTTACTTGGCTATTTTATTATATCAGACATTTTTACCCTCAAGTAAAGGACGGATCTTGCCGATGATAGAGGGGTGTTAGGAAGAGGGCAACTTTATGATCATTTTCTTAGTTCTTTCGGTATATATAGCGCTTGTTGTCGCGCCATTGATTCTTTGGTACGTCGAACGCAAACCAGAACTTCCAAAGCGATCTCAAGACTTTCCGTTGAAGGAGATCGATTTGTTTTCGAACTTAAGTTCCGATGATTTGGCTTTGTTGAATCCCTATGTCGGAACCATCAAAGTTTCGAAGGGGCTCTGTGTCATCAAGGAGTCCGCCGGCGACCAAGCATTGTACTATATCGTCTCAGGCTGCATCAATATCGTAAAATCGGGGACGCTCCACGACAGTCTGATGAAAGATTTGGGACCAGGTGAATTTTTCGGAGAGATTGCGTTCCTCACGGGCTCAGACCGCATCGCATCTGCGATGGTTGCCGAAGACGCCAGGCTCATGAAAATCCTTCCGCGCGACTATCCGGTAATTCTGACTATTCTTCCTGAACTTGCCAAGAGAATATGGGAAGCATGCGAGCGGCATATCCTCCACTACTTTATTGCCAACTTCGGAGAGCTGCGCGGGCTTACGGTAACAAACCGTGAACATTGGATAAATAACAGGATCGTGGTTGAACTGACCGCAAAACCCTACCCTGTGCCGATTCCGATGCGTTGGCTGATGCTCATCGATGGGGCCGTAGAAATCGAAGGATTCGTCTACCGAGCACCAGAGCTGATCAAAGTCATTCCTGGAGAAATGGTCCACCCATTGGGTCCATCTCGACTTTGCGTTCTATCCTCACCGTCTGAGTACGTTTCGACCAAGAGCGCGTAATCGCCACCCATCCTGTCCGGTGAGCCGTGATCCGGTCCGGGTTCCGGGGCAACCTAATGCCTGGGCTCTGGGCAGCCACTTCGCACTTGTGACGAATGCTATCTGCTGGGTTGGGTGCCAACTGCGGCTCGCGGTGGCGGCTAAACTTTGACTTACGAGCGCAGCTAAGAAGCTTGTGACGGAGTTTTGGTTTGATCGATGAGCTTCCCGTCGGGACTGATTTCAAACTGTTCAGGCAGAGCCCGCACATGAGAATTATTGCGCCTCCGGCAGGTTAGGTGAACTTTTTTGCAGGCCCCCATTAGTTCGACCTCGGAGCTAGCCATTTTTAAGTGCAAGTTATCAACCAGGGTATCTAACACGATAACCTCGCATGTTTGGTTGTACTCCTGACCCTGCACCCTAAGGCTCGCCCTGCGACTTTCGAATGCAGCCTGGATGCGAGCAGCTTTCTTAAGACGCTTTTGGACCAGCCGCATGCTCTCTTTGTGCTGCGGCGTCATCTGCGCCGCCGATTTTCCTGTATAAACCGTAAGTTCTTTTTTAAGCTCTTCGACAAAAGCAGTTAATTTGGTGAGCCTGCCATCGTTGATATTGACCTTCTGCGCATGCTTCCAGTCAACACCCATTTCAATGATCGTTTTTGAGCCCGTCGCAAAACCAATGTTATTGGCAGTAAGCCTTTGGTTGCAGAAAATGCGTCCTCCCGCGACTAGTCCTGGTTGCCCCATGCATTTGACATTGGTGACAACGATGTTGCAGTTCATAAGCGAGCGTTTGGAGTCAAGGTTTCCTTTTACTGACAGCCAGGAGTTTTCGACAAAGCCTGCTGTTACATTTCCTTTGCAGGTTACAGACGAATTCACGATTCCATCTGTCACGGTGATTGAACCACCAACCACGAGCTTTGCTGAGGCCACGCCTTTTTTAACAATGAGATCCTGAGTGCAATGGACCGTAGCCTTATCGCGGATTTGCCCTTCAACTGTAATAGAACCATCAAAATAAATATCTCCTGTCGAAAGACTTACATCGCCTTTTACAATGTAATGCCTTTGAACATCGACGAAATTTTCTTTGGATTTCACAACGACAAGACCATCGATTTTAGCAACAAAGCTTAGCCCGGGTCCCTTGGCAGCGCCCTCACCAAGGTTGACATCAGGCACTTGAGGTAGTGGCGGAGGTACTGGTGCACCAAAAATATCCCTACCCATGACCCCTTCAACGTCGAAGGCCCAGGTTGCTATCGTGCTTCCTACCTTGACGGTATTGACAACGGATTTGCGCATGTTAAGGATTTTACTTGAAACTCCCTGAGTGGAATCATGATCATGCTCTACCGAAACCTCGCTGTGTTCAGCAAGGTAAGGTTTTTCAGGTGGCATACCCGGGTCACCTTTGACAAGCTCCAGACCGTCAAGAGGCTTTTTAGCTTGGATTTGCTGCACAACTCTTTTGATGAGGTCAGCTTGTCTGAGCAAGACCTTGAGCCTGGTCATTTCAAAGTCAAGCCAGGTTGCGTTAAGCATATTGGGGTATTGCTCATACCACTGAGGTTTAAAACCAACAATAGACGCCGACATTTTATCGGGGGCCACCCGGATATCGAGCAGGCCTCGACCGTCATAGTTGGCAGGAATTTTGGGAAGCTTGATCTCCTCTAGTTCTGGCGGAATAGATTCCGGTCGGAGTTCAACCGAGGCTCCTGCTCCTGGTGATGTCGGAGAACCCTTGGGGCTTAGATTGCGCGCTGAAGGTTGAAGGGAAGGATTCGCTTTCGCGTCCGCCGCAGGCTCCCGAGAAACCGCACGGCAGTGGCCAGCAAAGAACGTCAGGGGCAGTGCTATGCCCAAAGCCTCTTTGCCGTGTCCGGCACGTTTTAGGTCCGCTAGAAGATCGTCTTTAACCAGATCAATCTGAAATTGAGGTTTGAGCCGCATCGCCTCGCTCGACAGGAAATTCAGCATCTCTTTGCGCTTTTGCATCATCGTTAGGACAAGGGGATCGGACACAACAACAATAAGGCCTATGAGTTCGTCCGCATGAACTGTGTACCCCCGCGTGTTAAGCTTTAGAGGAAAAGCCTTAGCGATTGGCGCATCTGTAATCGGCAAGCCTAATTTGGCCTGAATAAAAATCTTCTGGCAGCAAACAAAGCAAGGCCTAGGCGTCCCCTCGCGTTGCGCAAGTTGCCGGATATTCATATAAAAGCTGTCCATATTCCAGCTCTTTATCTCGACCGGATCGGATGTGATCGTGATATCAAGCGCAACACCTATTTTTTTGGATTTCACAAGGTTTATGCCCGAGTAGGTCTTGTAACCATGAGCCAAAGCAAAGTGGAATTTAAAATCATCAGGGAGCGACTTGAAAGCAGGAGTGGAAAGCTTCGACGGGATTTTGAGGATGTCGTCATTCTCAAAAAAATAGTGATCGATCTCATGTTCGGCCAGCCATTTTTTGATCTTGGATTGAGCTTTCTTAAACATGTCGGGATCAAGCGCCGAAAGCTTGGTTAACTCCGCTTTGGTCACCTCCCAGATGATCTGGTGAGGATTGGTGCGGACCAACAATTTGTAGCTCCCACTCAAGGCCTGTCCCTCCTCTAGTTTTGTCGGCAAAAAGGCAGAATTTCTTGAGTAGTTTCGGTTAGGTCTTGATAAAATAACTCTAAGTCATTGTAATTTTTCACATAGTCTTCGCTAATGAGGCAGGAGATAGGCAGAGGCATGCCGTGGCGCTTTGCGCCCTGGCCTCCTAACTCGGGGTTCAGATTGCTTTGACCTGAACCTCAGGAATGGACCACCAGTTGGGGCACCAGGGCGTCTGGTTTGCGCTGAATTTTATTGCAGCCAAGGGTTCATTTGCTTTGGGAATAATCGTAAACCATTGGGCTAGATGGTGCTCAACTCGAGTTAGCTGAGCACTGATCTCGGCTGGAACACGATTGCCCTGGGAGTTCTCAACCTGAAGCGACGATTTGCATAACAAATCAGACGCACTCACCTTGTCGTCAGGGAACTCGAATCGGACAATGATGCCACCGGGATGCGGGCTATCGAGTTTGACCGTCAGCGAGTGATTTTCATTCTGAAGCTCTCCCGTCGTCCACCGGGTGCTAGCCATGCTATCAACGGCTAACCGCAAATCTTCGGGATGAATTTTTGACTCGAGAGAGAACCCAAGATCGGCCTGCCCGCTAGGCATCTTAAAATGATCCAGGTACCCGTCATCGCCAACAAAACGCTGACTGGCAGCCGGCGCAAGGCGCAAGACAATAAAATATTGATCCTCAAATAAAATCTGACCACCAGCATCACGAAAAAATGGAACACGGCCGACCTGTGGTGAGGCCTTGTCTACAGCTATCAAGCCGATTCCTAGACTGCGAAGTAAGTTTAGACACTTGCTATCTTGACAATCTTCCACGTTAGGCAAAATAAAGCGATCGGAAATACCTGGTCTGTACCCACTGGTTCCATCGACAAGCTGCGCGTTCGTGTAGCTTGCAACCTGCAATTCCTCGACATAACTTCCGATCGGAAGCATCAGGAATGGTTCGCTGAGTTTATTTTGCTGAAGAAATTGAATCAAACCTGCAACTCGTTCGCGGGCGACCCAAAAATCCGGACCTCTCGAAGGCTTCATTTCATAGATATGGATGCCGGCAAGAAAGATCAAAATTATGCCCCATAGGGGCTTCGCATAGCCCTGACTGATGCCACGTTGGCTCCCGTTCTGCCAACGGCCAACAAAAAGCATCGCCGTAAATCCAAAGAACATCAGAATTTGAAACCCTAACCTCCCTGGAACTCGAATTCCCGAGTAGCCCGGAATCCAAGCGATCGCGTTCCAAAAATTTAACGCTCCCAAAGACCGATCGGAAGGTCCCAAGCTCATAAGAATCAATGCTAATGTTAGACCTAGCCCACCCAAAGCCAAGGTGGATTTGGCGCGACGAGGATTGCGAATAAAGTCTTTGATCAGCACGGCTAAACCAAGGAAAACCAACAGCTTTGGGATGATCCCAATGTATATATACCCCTCGCCATTATATTTTTGAGGCCGAAGTATCCAGGAAGCGTACGCCTCCAGACCATAAGGTTGGCTAAAACCTGGCCAATGAGCGCTGTAGTAAGCTTGGTCTGCCGCGGTTCGCACAAGTCCATACCAGGATTTCACCTGAAGGTAGGGGATGTAATACAACCCAATCAATAGCACCGGTGGTAGCAATGCGCCGATGATTGAAAGCCATGCCTTGAACGATGCCTGCCACAACTTTTGGTGGTAGATCATCGCCGCGCCTAAGATCAAGGATGTGGGAATAAATAACACGAACAGATACGGGCTTTGCAGCGCCAATCCCAGCTGGCACCAGGCAACCCCATGCGCGTCTGATAATATCTCAACCAAAGCAAAAGGATCAAAGGATACCAGTAGGTCCCTAACAGCTGATAATGGCCAATGTGTCTAAACCAGAAAAAATTAACGGAGGCTAGAATTGCCCCAAGAAAACTTAAACATCCCCGGCCACCCGTGAGATTCCTAGCCAGAGCAAAACATGCCAATCCAAATCCTACAAAGAAAACCGGAATCGATGCATTGTAGATGACAAAGCGGTCAATCCCCAAAATTTCAAACGGCAAGGACAAAATCACAGGAACAATCAGAGTATCCGAGAGTGCCATCGTGTAGGCGAAGGGATAAAAAAGATTCCCGTGCCAGAAATTGGCAAAATCACCAGATCCAAGAGAATTGAGGCCATGGCTAAGCATCCAAAAGTTAAGCAGACCATCACCAGGATCTGAAATTTGACTTGAAGGGTGAAAAAAAAGATTTGGCTGGTACCATGCAAATATTGCTAGGAGTGCGGCTGCAACACAGGCGTACTGAATATGAGATTTAACCAAACGAAAACCCCAAAGAGACAAAAGAGATCATGATGTTCAGAACAGCAGGCAATACTCTTGGATTAACATTAGCGTGACCCTGTTGTCGAGATTTAATGCAACACAGATTGGCATGCCGAAGCGGAGGAAGTCGTTTGGTGTCGATCGCGTCCAGAGGCGGCGCATTCCGCCGCCTCTGTTACCTTACGCCTGCGTATTGCCGGCCTGAATCCAACTTGGGCGGGACTCAATCTTGCTAAGCCACGTCTTGATATTGGGAAAAGCGGAGAGATCGAGGTTGAGCGTATCGCGCATACCAAACGAACCGGTTAGCGCGAAATCTGCCACGGTCATCGTCTTGCCTGTCACAAATTCGTTGTTAGCGAGCTGCCCATCCAACACAGCGCAAAATCGGTTGAATTCCGCAACGCCCGCCTCGATCGCGGCCTGGTCGGGGAGTCCGAGATTTAGCTTGGCCTTGTAGATTTTCTCCCAGCTTATTTTTCCTACAGCGGTGTTGAGGTGAGCGGTTTGCCAAAAAAGCCACCTATCAACCTCAGCCCGCGCCCGTGGTTCGGTCGGAACCAAATCCGTCCTGCCCTGCTTTGAGCAGAGGTAGATTGCAATTGCATTGGACTCCCAGAGGTAGAATCCATCGTCATCTAAAGTTGGGACCTTGCCATTGGGATTCTTCAAAAGAAAATCTGGCGACTTATGCTGACCTGCCATCATATCCACGGGAACCACGGTTAAACGCAGATCCAGTTCAAAGGCGATAGCGCGGATTTTGCGAGAATTTGAGTTGGTTGGTACATCGTAGAGCTTCATGAGTGTTTCTCCTGATTAGCAAAACCTAAAAGGTACACCTGTTGCGAACCTCTGTCCTCCAAAATAAGATCGTGCGCTTGGAAAATAAGGCGCCCGCTTTAGCGTCCCGCCGGAATATTGGATCAAAATTGAATCCGTCCTGATTGGAGTGGTAGTCTTATCCTTAGGATACCTTCCTAGGAGTTCCAAAATGATTGCTTTTAAGACCATCGGCCTGCTTCTTGTCAGCAATGTATTCATGACTTGCGCTTGGTACGGTCATCTAAAATTCAAGAACCATGCGATAGGAATCGTGATCCTCGCCTCATGGGGCATTGCATTTTTTGAATATTGCCTGCAGGTTCCTGCCAATCGAATCGGCCATGGGTACTTTACGGCATCTCAGCTTAAGATCATTCAGGAGGTCATTACATTTGGCGTATTTTACGTGTTTAGTATCTTCTACTTAAAAGAGAAACCGTCTATCTACGATCATGTTTCGTTTATGCTCGTCATAGCGGCCGTGCTTGTGAGCGCATTGCAACCAAAGAGTATATCTTAAGCGTTCTTGCTTCCTCCGTCCGATCTAACCCCTTTAATTCATAGAAAGAAAAAGCGTGTCACAATACCCTTGACACGCCATTTCAACTAGTATAGAAACTAGCCTAGTATGTCGAATTGACACCAGTCTCAGGGATTCGATCGACAATACTTCTTCTAAAATCTGGGTTCAATAGGCTTACATATTGGCCACTTTTGGTTGGCCGAAGGCAGAATCCAAAAACCTCGCAGTATTATTGGGATTTCAAATGGAATCAACGGGATTGAAGAGTTCAAAAGGCTATTCTAGAGAAGGTCGCACGAACAGTTTAGCAAGCTATTCGGGAGCGCATCACACAAGGCAAATACCGACGCGAGCCAAACTCTATCCCACGGTTCAGAATCTTCGCGATCAAATCTCCGAACTTGAAAACGAAGATGCCTACACACTCACCAGTCAGGACAAATTCAATCTCAGTCTATTGAAATTAAAGCTCATGCCGATAGGAATCCCTCCCTCAAACAAAACCTTGACCGCCGCAAAAAAGGAGATTCAAGAGATAAAGGCCAAACAGGGGCCAAAGAAAAAATTGCCTGCGTTCCCCGAACCAGTCGGCTACGATCGAGAGAAAAAGGGTCTCAATCGATACACAAACGAAGCGATAGAAAAAAGAACGACAACGTACACTTATTCGCCATCTCGCGACTATTCGTATCATCATTGTCATCACAATAGTTTTTTCACTTGGTGGTTTATCTCAACCCAATTAGGGAATAATCGAGGCTCCGGGTCATCAAATAGCAACAGTAAGGATGCTGGAAATGCTCTAGCTGGTGCTCTAGTGATTGCAATTGCCGTGGGTGGCTATTGTATTGCAGCGTATGCCTTGTACCGAGTCTGTGTCGCCGTTCGAAACAGCTTTAAAGTCGTAAAGGATAGTTTTGTCAATCCCGACCAGAGAATCAAGGACATTGCTACAAAGCACCTACCATGGGTAGCGGCTGGAGGTCTCGTTGCGGTTGCTGCCCTCGCTCTGACCGGGGGATTGATCGCACCATTGCTGCCAGCCTTTGCTGGTGGCATCGCCGCTTTATTTGGTGGAACTTCGGGTGCCCTTGCCATGGGTTGGATTCTCAGCACTGGTGTAGCGGTCGGGTTTCCTTTGGGAATTGGATTATGGTTAGGAAGTTCCATCGCCAACCACGGGGCCTCTAAAGCTGGCGTTGAGCTTTATAATGAGTACATGGACGCGAAGTTTGGCGAAAATACCCGGCGATTAGAAATATCCAACGGTATAGCCGAACTCGGACCACTGCCATCAGCACCATAGCCAAAGATCCACCTATCAGTAAAATATTCTCGTCGCGTAAACCAGAAGTCGAGGTCGACCCAACTCCCATAGCCATTAGCGTTAAGCGTGGCAAGAGCTCACGTTCATCAGAGGCGAAGTCGGCGACGCGGTGGTTTCGGGCTACGGCAGTGTATTTGAAGACCTGATCGAGAGGCTTGCGAAGTGGTGAGGATTAAAAAAGCTAGCGCTAATTCGAGCATTTTTGCCGATCTGATTCGGCGCAAGATGGACGGCAGATGGGCTGCCAACACCCAAAATCAGCCCTGACAGCCCACTAGTGATCTTTGCCCTGTGGTCTGTCGTAAAATATAAAAACTCCTTTTGCCGGAACTGTTTCTATTTGCACAGCCGAGCCGATTTTTTCATAAATTGACGAAGGTTTCGTGCCCTTGCTATAGAAGTAATTCCTGACAGGTTCGATCGGCACGCGAGCTATCTGCAATTCTTGATTTTCGGTCCGCCCGGCTGCGTAGGCAGCAAAATACCGACGTGCCTTTTTATCTGTAATCGTCGGGTCAGGAATATATAGCTTTGCACCTAAAGGTATATCGTCAAGGCTGCTAGCCTCTTTCGCCAAAAGTGATTTCTGTGCGAATACTTCGGTTATCGGGCCGCCTATGAGGAATTTCAAATTTTCCTCTTCTAAATACTTTGCAAATTCCTGCGCAGAATCTGTGGATAGCTGATTTTTCCTGAGGTCGCGAAATAAATCGAGCATGGTATCGGTTCTTACCGTGCGATACCCAGCAAGAAAAAGGAACGAATCCTTATATACCCCACTCCTATCTTTACTCTTGTCCGGTTCCATTACGACCCAAAATCCACTGGCCTTTAATAATCTGTAAAAGAGAATCTCGCCTTCGCCATAAAAGCCGGTAAGTTGGCCAATATTGTATCCCAGCAAATTATGATTTTTAAGGCCGGTCTCAATTGAGAGGACTACAGCTCGGAAATACTTGCCGTCTGCTTTCTTGATCAATCTAGATCTTTTTCTGAGAGCAAATTCATCCAATGAAATAAAGTGTCTAAAAGTAGTCGACTGATAGGGGGAATTTTTTTCTGAGTCGGCGCAGAGAATCAAACATTGAAGGGCCCTCCGTGATTACACGGTCGGCACATTGCAGTAAAACTTTAGAAAGCCCAATTCAGGCGGATAAAGTAGTTGAGCATTTCTGCCGATGACAAAAACGAAATCATTCAGTTGGCAGTCACCTGTAAAATTTCATGAGGTAGTGTTCGGGACCTGGTGACCCATTATCTGGGCCTCGATTTTGTTGATCGGCTGAAATAGGACACGCTCGAACGAGTAAACTCCAAATTCACCGCCAAGACGCGCCGCCGCGAAAGCGATATCATTTGGAAGCTGTCCGTGGACGGCGCCACCGACCTTTATATCCTGATTTTCCTCGAGTTCCAAAGCACCATCGATCGCTTTATGAGCCTGAGGATCAGCAATTATATCCAGCTCTTTTACCTCGACGAGATCAAGGCCAACCGGATCAAGGATTTCCTGCCTCCGGTTTTGCCCATTGTCCTCTACAACGGCGACACCCCATGGCACGAACCGACCGCAACCAAGGAACTGTTCCATCCGCAGTGCCCCGCCCAACTGAAAGTGTACCTACCTGATTCGGCCTTTCGCCTAATTGATGAGAAACGAGTCAAGGTCGATCATACCAGCTTCAGTACCAAAGACCTGGTAGCACCGATATTTGCGTTCGAACAGGTCTCGGCCGACCAGGTTCTCAAGTCGTTTATCAGCCTCAAGCGGGTTCTGACCTCAGACCCCACCCTTAAACTCCTGATTCAAGACTTTATCGATTTCCTGAGCACCGTTGTGCAAATCGAGGAGCGAGAGCCAGACATCAAACTCAAAAACTTAGATGAGGTAGAAAACATGCTAGCCAATCGCCTAGACCAATGGTTCGCCGAAAAAGAAAACGCCGGCCACGAAAAAGGGCTCCAAGAGGGGCTTCAAAAAGGGCGCCAAGAAGGGCGCCAAGAAGGGCGCCAAGAAGGCCGCCAAGAAGGCCGCCAAGAAGGCCGCCAAGAAGGCCGCCAAGAAGAGCGTCAGATGCTATTGCACCAAATCGTCACGCAAATGCAAAAAAACGGCCTCTCAACCGACGAAATCTTGAAGCTAACGGGAATTACCTTAAAGGAACTGCAAGAACTTGCAGGAAACAGCCGCTAATAATTTCCGGCACGGAGCAGATCAAAGCAAAATAATCGTCCTCTATAACGGTGATCTACCGTGGCTAGACACCACGATGTCGATGGAACTGCAACATCCCCGATGCCCGCATCAACTGAAGAAGTATCAACCACAGGCGGGTTTCCGGTTGATTGACGAAAAACGAGTCAAAGTCAAACACATCGACTTCAGCACCGAGGACCTTGTGGCCCCGATATTTGCCTTTGAGCAGATATCAGCCGACCGGATCCTTAATTCTTTTATCAGTCTTAAGCGGGTACTGACATTTCGCGCCAGCGACTTCCTAGGAAAGGCGTTTCGCCCGCGGGAAAACTTGCTGCAAAAACAAATCGGTTTTCAGTTCGCCATCGTGAGCGATCAAAAGATCGATTTTTTGCTCGCCGATAGCTGCATAAATTTTTCCTAAAATGCGATATTTTAAATCTTGTAGGCGTGCTTTTTCTTCTGGGCTAGAACAAAGCACTAAAAGATCAATATCTCCCCCTAGCTTGCTATCGTCAGTTCGGCTACCAAAAAGGTAAATTTGAAGAGAATTCGAATGAGCCACCTCGCCAATAGCGTGGCATATTTTTTCGCTGATTTGAGCAGTCAGTCTCACTCTTTGGCTTCCATTTCGAGTGATGCTTGGGTCGCGAAAACGAAGGGAACTAAAGCGCGAGTTCGCTCAAATAGCTTGGCTAAGACCTCATCCTCATATTCGTGTGAGATAGCATTGCGAATTCCGCGCATTTCGAGCCAATCTTCGGCAAGATGGATGAGTCCGAGCTTTTCGCCAATATTGGCGATATCAACAAGCGTTCCGGAAAATCCAGGATCCGCGGCCAAGGCTTTGGCTCGAACGAACTGAGTCAGATAGAGATCAACCATGCGCGAAAACCGCGCCGTAAACCCTTCCCAATCTGCCAGTTCTTCTTCTGTTAATAGATCTAGGTCTGTTGTCAGGTTTTCGACCTTCTTAAATGAAAATCGTAGATGGTGGAGACCTTTCAGCAGCTTCTTGGCGATTTTTTTGATAAATAGAGTTCTATTCGCCATAGTTCATGGACTCCGACTTTTCTACCGCAACATCACTTGACTATACTATTTAGGCAATTTAGACAAGGGCTTAAAGCCGGGGCAGGAGCGAATATTTCCCGCCTGTATAGTCGCGTCATTGTCGGTAAAGGACATCTTCCCAGTATAATGTTGTAATCAACATAAAAATCTCTGTCCTTGAGCGGCATCTTTCGTCGCCCTATTGAATCTACGATCGCGTGCTGCTATCCCTAGCGGCTATGGAACTTACGTATGACAAAGGCACAATCGTCTTCTCAGGCAACTGTTCTGAGCTTCCCCAGTCATTGAAGGATGCCGCACTCGTTTGGGATGATCGCATCCAAAAATTCCGCGCTTCGGCCCATCGGTATTTTGAGTTTGTATGGGAACTAACGACACGAGGCATTCCTTTTAGAAATCTGGTCTATTATCAGATGGTGCTTGCGGAATGGCATGAGATTTTGCTGCGAAACTACCAGAGGGAAGCCTTGGAGCAATGGTTGCGCACCCGAAGGGGCATTATCTGTCTGCCTACAGGCGCTGGGAAGACCCGGGTGGCGATGGCGGCCATCGCGGCCCTCAAGGTTCCGACGCTTTGCCTGGTTCCTACCAAGATATTAATGGAACAATGGGTCGCATTAATCAAAGACCTCTATCCAGGTCCTTGCGGCGAATTTGGCGACAACAAGCGGTGCGTTCTTCCCGTTACAGTCGCAACTTTCGAAAGCGCCTACCGTCATATGTCGTGGATGGGTAACCGCTTCAAGTTGATCGTCATCGATGAGGTTCACCATTTCGGGAACGGGCTTAGGGATGAAGCTTTGATGATGTCCGCAGCCCCCTGGCGACTTGGCCTTACTGCAACCAAGCCCGAGGAATGTACGCAATTGAATAGGCTTTGCGAGCTAGTCGGACCTACATTATATGAAATCCGGATCGAAAGTCTCGTCGGCACCTACCTATCGCCCTATGAACTTGTGCGCATACCCATACGTCTGAACTCCGATGAGCGGTTTCGCTATGACCGGGAATATCAGAACTTCAAACGCTACCAAAAAGTCTTTTTTAAAACTATGCCTGATGGCACCTTCCAACTCTTTATCGCCTTTTGCAGTAAATCAAAAGAAGGCCAAGGCGCCCTCGCCTCGTACTATAGGACACGGCGTATCCTTTCCTATTCAAAAGAAAAGAAGAGCCGCTTGAATCAACTGCTGCAAAAACACCGCGACCAGAAGATACTGATTTTCACGGCCGACAAATCCACCGCATTCAAAATCTCTTTCGATCACCTTATCCCGATCATCGCTAGCGATATCTCGCGCAAAGAACGGCTCAGAATCATCGAAGACTTTAAGCTCGGGTTGGTGGGAGGAATCGTTTCCTGTAAGGTTCTCAACGAAGGCTATGATATTCCCGATGCGGAAATTGCGATCATTTTGGGCGGATCATCAGAAAGTCGCGAATTTGTTCAGCGCATTGGAAGGGTCTTGCGTCCGCACAAAGACAAACACGCGATCGTGTACGAAATGGTGACAGAAGACTCCCACGAAACTAAACATTCCCAAGCACGAAATCGGACGATTACCCATGGACATGCGCGAGCGACTCAATCAAACCGAACATCGTCTCTACCCACAGTATCTCGGACCTGCTGATTTTCCTCTGGTAGATGATTTGCGCGATGAATATTCACGGAATGTTGGCAAAACCTTCCGTGAACTCCAGACTTCACTAAGGGAACGAGGAATGGCAGCGCAGTCCAAAACGGCGAAATCTGCCCTTATTCAGCGAGTACTCGACCAGGTATTCCTTCCAAAAACTCCCCTGACCAACCCCGACCCCAGCGCGCTAAGGCAAAGTACTTTTAGGCGCGCCCATGAGATAAAAAATCTGCGAGGTTCGGCATTTTTCAGAAATCAAGTCCTGAACTCCATTGCCAAAGCCCATAAAATGACGATTCCTCAAATCAATCACCGTTTTTTTGCTGATATAGACGAAGAAGCTTCCATTCAGGACCCCCAGGAGCATATGAGCAACCAAGAGATAACACTGAGGTGCAATCTGTCGCTTGTCCAAAGCCTACTTTTGAAATCTGAATTTCTCACCATCAAAGCCAACGGCCAAATCCTCCCCCTGATTCGTCATGCCAAGTGGATGGGTCTCATTTGTGTCGTCAAGGAAACCAAAGGCCCCTTTTTGACCGTCATGGAAATCTCGGGCCCTCTCAGCATTATCCAAAAAACCAGGCTATACGGCAGGTCTCTTGGAGAACTGATCGGCTACTTGCCCGCACTCAAACACTTTGCCGTCGATGCCTCTATCATGATTAACGAACAAACTAAAATCTTAGAAATCAGGCCCCACGATCCGATCTTTCCAAGTCATTCGCCCAAGCACTTTGATAGCAAGATCGAAGAAAAGTTTTTTAAGCAATTCCAACGTGCGACAGAAAATTGGGACCTGATACGCGAAGCAAAACCTTTGAAATCCAAAGATCGTTTCATTTTTCCCGACTTTGTCATCCAGAACCGAACAGTGCAAAATATCAGCTGGCATCTCGAGATCGTCGGTTTTTGGACCCCAGACTATATTCTAGATAAGATTATCTCCTACAAGTCGATCGGCCTGGATAGCGTTATTCTATGTGTTTGCGAGAAATATCAGTTCGAAAAGTTTACCTTCCCCCAAAACGTGCACCTCGTTCCGTTTAAAACCAGAATCGATCCCAAAGCCGTGTTGGCGATTCTAGATAGTCGCTCGAGCTGAAAATGCCGGCAACGTGTCCCGGACCGCAGTAATACCGAGCATTTTTTAGGGCGCCTCTGCCAACGCTGCTAGTTGCTGGATTTCACGAAGTTTGAGCCACCTGATTTCACGAAGTTTGAGCCACCCTA
>CAZOSN010000103.1:0-16760 GCA_964582405.1 uncultured Oligoflexales bacterium
GCAGCTGATGACCGAAAGATTGTACTGATCGTTCAGAAGACGGAACTGATCAATATCATCGATCGTTGGAACGGTACCGATCACTAACGCAAGATTTTGCTTTCCCCCGGGCATCAGTAGCTCCCTTCCCACATAAGTTAAACGCGATTTTCGATACTAGTCTGAGACTCAGTCGATCCTGAATGAAAACGTGCCACATAAGCTCTGGCTTTGACGATAGCCTGCAGTTCCGTCCGCAATTTCGTAGCTTGGTTTTCGATAAGAGCTTCGAGTCTGGCGTTGGAGGCCTTGATATCCTGCCACATTGCTAAGATCTCCTCGTCCTTTGCCATATCGTATCCAAGTTTTGCTTCGTAAGCTTCGGCAGCCTTAAAATTGTGAAACGCGATTTCGCGCCAATGCAAGAGTTCAAAGGCCTTATCAAGGTCTTGCGTCTTAAAAGCCTCTTCAGCCTTCAAACCGCGCTGCCGGTATACTTCAAGTGCTACCCGAAGTTGTTTGGCAAGTAACGCCATAATGCCTTCCACTAAAGCCCGTATTTAAATTCTAAATGATTCACAGAAGCCGTGTCAATCGGCAGGGTTTATCTTTCCGGGAAATGACTTGCTTTAGAGCATGTTGACATTAAAAAATATTCCCCGTCCTCCTGGTTTCCTGAGTTCCCTGTCAAAATACAGGGAAGCCAGGAACTTAAGGAGGACAGGAAAACAAAACATCAACACGCCTTAAAAAGTTCAGACTTAAATCGTCACAAAATTTGGATGAGCGACAGTCCCGCGGATTTGGGCTTTAAACGCGCCGTTGCTTCCATGGAGCGCGGTATCGATCACAAACCCGAGCTGGTCTTTGAGTCCCTGCAGCAGCATCACGCCGAGACTAAGATCAAGGGTAGAGTCGTCGAGATTCTTTTTGAGCGCGATTTTCCCCTTCAAATCTATCTTCATCCCTTGAGTATGAAAACCTGTCTGGTCATCTAATACCAAAGAACCTTTGCTTAAATTGGCTTTTATGAGTGCTTTCTCAAAATTTTGGTCGCCTAGATTGAAGCTTGGATCAATGGACAGTATCCCATCCAAAACCGAAAGGTTGATATCTCCCGATGATTTCGAGACATCGCTGCTATCAAGATCAAGCTTGACGCTGCCATTGAGATTGCCCTCCATTCCGAACTTGCTTATGAAGTCAGCAAGTATTGCTTGGCTTTTGAGCGCTTCTTTTCCCTGTGCTGCCGCAAATTTCATGATGTGGCCGATCTTAAATTTCTTCGCCTGAATCGCGGTCTCGGTAGGCAGAGTTACGCCCGAAAAAAAATTAAATATGTTCCATGAAACCGTGAGTTCAAAAGTGCCCTTTCCCCGACTTTCAAGATCAAGATGAGTTGTGAGTTTGCCAATCAAAAGTGGAAGGATGCTGACTCGAATATCAGCTCGCTCCAGATCGATCCCCGGTTGGCCCGAAGGTTGCAAAACCTCGATATTGGTCAACTCAAATCCCAGGGGCAAATCGGGGCTTAGCGTCTTGATTTTGATCTGGACTCCCAGGTTTTGACTCAACTTGGCAACCAAAACTTCTTTAAATACGGTGTATGGGAAAGAAATGTAGACGAAAAACACAAAGCTCGCTAGGAACAGAAAAATATACAGCAGGATCTTTCGAAAACGCACGACTTCTCCTTACCTTAAATCTTTTTATAGCCGGTGACCAAAGCTTCCGTATCAAAATACAGGCGATCACCATATCGGGCTCTGATCTTGAGGTCGCGTACGGTAAGCGTCTGGCCGGATTTTTCGATTTCGGTGAGAAACTTAAGAAGTCTTGGAATCGAAACCTTTGGCATACGGAATGAAATCTGAATCTCTTTAAAACTCAATGAAAGGGGATTATCTTTCGCGATTTCAACTTCGTCTGATTTTAAAGCCTCTAGCGTGACTCCCACCCGGTTGGCAACCTTTTCGAAATACGGTTTGGGCCGAAATTCTTCTCCGCTTTTGTTCTCGACACTCTGTTTTAGCCAGTCCATTCTGGCTCGCGCAACTTTGTAGTCGTGTGCCTGGCGATTAATCTCTCGAAGAGCTTCGTATCCAGCATTGAGATCATTTTCGAGAGTTTTTAGGCGCGCGAAATAGACTCCAAAAATCACCATCACCAGCACAAGGATTCCCGCGAAAAAACCCACCACGGCACCGGTCTGCTGCTTGGGAGTTAGCTTGTAAAAGCTATCCATAATGAAATCTAGCCGCTCGTTGTTGGCTCCAAAAAGCTGGCGTTTTACTTGATCAGCCGCAGGCCGAAAAACGGCGCGGATTTTTTCGATGGTTGGTTCGAGAAATTTCAAGCAGGCATCTCCTCTTATCGGTTCGCTAAGTCGAATGCGGCGTTTACGGTGAATTCAATTTTGTTCGACTCGGCTCCGATTTTGTTGGCTGATTTTCCTTCTTCGATGTTTTTCAATACTTTTACGGTCTTCATGGCATCAATTATTTTAGCTTGTTGTTCGAAACCATCGGTCTCGCCCTTTACCGTAAGTTTCCCTTGGCCAGGAAAAGTAGTTTTAAACTCAAATAGCGTGACATCTATCGGTAGCTCCTTGGGAATGCTGGCACTTAGCTCACTCAGTATTTCAAGTGCTGGACTTGTAGAATTGGCGAGCTGGTATTCGCTGACAGCGCTGTTAAATTCGTTTATCCCTTGGTTGAGTTTTGTTGCCGCATCTTGTTTCACAACCGAAAATTTCTGGGTCTGGGTTTTGGCATCGGGAAAATTCGACTTGTAGACCTTGATATAAGCCGACTGTAATTCTTTTATCTGATCTTGGTAGAAATAGTATTTGAGAGCATAGCTTATGATGAGGAGCACGATGCTAGCTCCGATTACTTTGAATGCGGTCGCAGCTCCCCGCAGAAAATTTTCGTAGTTCTGAACATAAGCGAATTCGCCCCTGCGCAGGTTGATCTTAGAGTGTTTCTTAACGTTCGTTACAGCCCTGAGTCCGATGGCGAGGCTCTGAGGGACGGATTCCATGTGCTCTGCAACGGAATCAGCGATTTTAAGCTGGGTGTGGTTAAGCTTTAGTCGTGATACAGGTATTTCAAGCTGCTCGGAAAGCAGAAGATCTATGTTTTGTATTCGCGAGGTTCCGCCCGAGATGAATATCTGCTCGAGTCGATCTTTTTCCCAGCTTTTGTAAGCGTAAAACGTACGACCGAGTTCCTTAACGATGGCATTTGTTGATAGCGTGATCCTATCGGCCACCTCGTGAGCCTCATCGTCCAAGCCGCTCCCTGGATCCTGTCGCGTGAGAACGCGACTGATCCGGTGTTTTATGCGTTGCGCCTGGTGGTAGTTGCATTCGAGGTCGCGTGCGAGAAATTCGGTGATATAACGACCGCCTAAGTTGATCGAGCGGAACATGCGTAGCACGCCATCTTTGATGATACACACGGACGTCTTCTCATGACCGATATCGACCATTGCATAGTTGCCTGCCGTGGTCAGATTGAGATGGGAGCTGAGGTTGTAGAACGCCAAGCTATCGATATCAACGAGCTTTGGGTCGATATCGATGCGTGCAAGGAGATCCAGAAAGTTTTTTAAGAATGCCTTGCGAGTCATAACGGCAAGGACCATGGTCTTACCCCGCGCTGGGCCCAGAATCTGATGATCGACAATCATGTCGTCCATGTTAAAAGGCACATGATCTTCAAGCTCGACCATGATCGAAGCATCGATTTTGTTGGGGTCAGAGAAATTAAATGGCAGGATTCTCGACGAGATAAACTGACCAGGCATGGCTGTGATGATCCGGTCAGCATTGATGCGATTTTCTTTGAATAGCTGCTCCATGCAAATCGGAACAATGGCATCCAGTGGCACATCGTCGAGGCTTGGGACGATCGTTTCATAGAAATTGGTAA
Organism: uncultured Oligoflexales bacterium; assembly: GCA_964582405.1. Classification (GTDB taxonomy): domain Bacteria; phylum Bdellovibrionota_B; class Oligoflexia; order Oligoflexales; family Oligoflexaceae; genus CAZOSN01. The sequence continues at coordinate 3,915 of CAZOSN010000103.1, forward strand.
TTTCATACGAATTGAACGTATTTACGATTTCAATGGCTTTGATCGAATAACTTCCGATATCCAAGCCGATAACTTTTTGCATTGTAATTCCTTATACCTTGGGTAAACCCACGGGTTCAATTTAAACTATAACATTTTCCACTCGAGAATCTTATAGGCACCTTTGAACTCATTCTTGAGGTCAACCTTGTTGGGAGGGCCTCGCTGAATGACCATGCTGAGCTTTCTGATTTGGTCGCCTACCGATCCTTCGATGGATAAGCGAAATATATCCGAACGGTAGGTGAAGTTCTTGGAGTCATCCTTGTCGTTACGGCAAAAAATTGTGTTGAGCCGTTGAAGCACGGCTTGAGTTGATCCTACATTGCCAAGACGGTCAACGGGCTTGGCGGGGATCGATTTGATAATTGCATTTTTTCGGCACTCCTCGCCTGCATCTTTGATGAGACAGGCCATCATGGGTACCAGATTGGAATTGATGTTGATGCGGGCCACCTGATCGCGGATTTCCTGCACCGGGTAGACCGTTAGGTAAGGGCTAAAGATTTTGTGCAGGTCATCATCCCAACCTTCCACGGCCTTAAGCTCGTCCAAGCTATCAAATGGTGCATTTTTTACCCGCATCGGCGGTTCGCGTTCGGCATAGGGATCATTTTCGCCCGAATAGCGAGATCCCTCGGTAACGGTGCTGGTATCATCGACCCAATCTGCGATATTGGCAACGATCTCCTCAGGGCGCCATTTTTTCTTTTCCAGATACTCCCGCTCGGCGGGGCAACTCATCAAGGCGGTTAGCAGCTTGCGACAGGGCAGGCCGTCGTTTCGGGTGCAGTAGTTTATATTGAGCTTTGCCCCCTCGTCTTCGATCTTTATCGTGAACTTGCCGTCGAAGCTATCGAGCGTGGCAAGTGTCTCGCTGTCGTTGACCTCGCTGAGTTTGATGCCGCCCGTGTCGCGGAGCATTCTGATTTCATCGGGCCCAATGGGAACATCGTTAAGGTGTGTCCACAGGTCTTCGGGACCGTCAGTCGGGGGGGTTTTGGTCTGCTGAAAAGTAAAAAGATCGATGCCAAGATCGGCAAGGATCACAAACAGCCCGAGATTTTCACCCGACTTTGCCAGATACTCTGCTTTGATCCCATCGCGGATCCCAATCGCCATTTCGAGGCTAACCTGAGAATTTACCATCATATCGGCAAGGGAAATAAACATGAGCGAGGTCACAAGTATCGCCGTAAGCATGGCGATTCCTCGCTCGCGCAGGGATTTATTCCCCTTTCTGGGGCGTTCTGATTCGAACTCATCCGGCGGTTCCACCGGGAAGCCCAGGTAGGTATGGGGTTTTGTCATGGAAAATAATTTTAGTTCCATTTCAAGGTCCCTGAATAACCTTTGTACTCCTTAAGTCCCCACGACCGTGGCACATAGACGATCGTTGAAAGCTGGGAGGTCGGTAGGGTCTCGGCATCTTTGCCCGCGGCGTCCTCCTTGTCCATTTCGATGATTGACACATTGATGCGCACCAGCCGGGGCAGCATGTTGCGTTGATCACTTTTATCTGAGGCCCACCGCGAATCCATAAGCCAGCTCTGCCCCGTCCAAGGGGTAATTTCAAACTTGGTCACGCCCGTGGCTAGGAGTTCGGTCCGGACTTCTTCATTGAAATTTTCGGGGATGTGTTTCGCCTCACCCCGATAAAGGTTTTTCCAGCCTGGCATATCTCTGTTTTCCTTAAGTTCATAAACGACAAAAGTTTGGTCTGACTCGTGAGCATTTGCGATAATGGGTCGCCTGCTCATGGTCGTTAGCCGAAACGATCCGTCGTTCTTGGTTTCGAACAGCGTTTTGGTCGACCGACCCACCGGGTTTGACCAGTCATTTAGCGTTGAGACGATAAAAGCATGCTGAATGTCCTGCGTGATCTTTTGTAAAACGATATTGAGCTTATGGCTCACAACCGTTCTTTCGCCCACGGCCGCGCGGATGTCCAAGCTTTGGCGAATAGCCATGGAGGCTCCAGCGGTCAAGGTCAACAGAATTCCCATCGTGAGAATTACCTCAAGAAGGGTAAATCCCGCTGTTTTTTGGGTTTCTAGCGAGCTTATTTTACGCACTTTTTGCTTTCCGGATCAAATTTAGGTGTTTTGGGATCGCGTTCGGCACACTCTTTGTCATTAGTTGGATCGGGTTTGCCCTCGTTGCGAATATGCTGCTGCAGGGCTTCATAAGCCGGTGTAAGTTTTTGGATCTGATCATCAACCGCCCGTTGGTTGGGCAGAAGGTAGGTCAATCTCACCGAATTATCCTTGCCCATGCCCTCAGGCCAAAACACCTCGACTTGGGCAACCTTTAATATATCGTCACCAAGATACTGCTTGAGCATATCGCGTATCGGGAATTCGGGTTTGCCATCCTCCTCATCGGAATCTTTTTTGCCGATCCCTTTTTGGAGAAGTTCAAGAAACGGAAACTTCCATTCCTGGATTTTAAGCGAATAGGTGTAGTCGGTGTCTTCGGGCAATTGCAGCTCTGTGAATTTAGCCCGATCGACTTTGCCGTCCGTCTCAAGCTTTTTTAGGTCTTGATAGGACCAGTAGTATTCGACCTTAGACATGACTGATTTTGCAAGCCACATAGCTTGCGTCATCCTGCGCCCATAGTCGGAATTGTAGATGATTCCACCTTGGGCACCGGCCACATGCAGCATGACGGTCACCATAAGGGTCATGGCGGCCATGGTTTCAAGGAGGGTGAAACTGCGTTCGCCTGGTCGAAATTTACTTTTTTCGGGAGCGTGTTTCACTTAGCTCGACCTCTTCATAGCCAGATTGAAAATCTGCGGTTCCTTCGTAGGGGTTTGTCACGATCGTATAGGGTTGCTGAATCTCGTCGATCTCGTTTTTGCCCTTGCGATAGGCAATATGAATAACCGCAGGTTCGACATAGCCTGCGGGCAAGAAGTATAGCATTACCCGAGCTTCTTCACCGAGATCTTGAAAAGTTTGCTTGCTTTCGTGGTGCATGGCTCGAAAATCTTGAAAAATGAGTTCCGGTCCAATCGAGCGTCGTTTCCATTCGGCGTTTTCGACTTTTTTCCATTCAGTTGGCTTAAGCTTGTCTTTCGCCTTCAATAGTGGGGATATAGGTTGAATAACCCGCTCGTGATCGCCATCATGGATTTCGCTTCCAGTTAGCTCGACATACTCTTCAAACTGCGTTTCAAAAAGTTCCTTCATGTCTCGCTCTTCGGCTTCGGTCGGATCTCGGCCAAGGATATGATCGCCCAAGGCAAAGTCGGTCGATTCCGTCGACTCGAGCCAATAATCGCCCGTTTCCAGCATAAACACCAGCCGATGTGGCTTTTGCGTAAGAACAGCGGTATCAAATGCGCCTCGGATATCGGAGGCGAAATGAGCGATTTTTGAGGCTATGGATGATGACTCGAGGATCGTAAGGTTGGGCGCGGCGACAGCGTACACGGTAGCCATCAGAACGATCACGAGCAAGATCTCAAGAAAAGAGAATCCCGCTTGCTTGAGCAAACCTGTTTGCGATTTAGCCATGACTCAAATTCCTCAGAGCCTGTAGAAAAGCCTCTCAACAGGTTTGCCCCATGACCATGGGGGCGGTGCCCCACTAGGGTTTTTCGCCGCCTCCCTTGTCGCCACTGTCAGTCGTCGGGTAAGTGACATCGTCACCTGTCCCTAACTGACCATCTTGGCCCTGCGAAATAATTTTGTAATCCTTGCCATCGACGGATTCATAGCCATAGGGATGGCCCCAGGGGTCGTCGAGTTCTTTTTTCTCAGCGTAAGGGCCGCGCCACCTGTTGGAACCTGGGTTGGTGAGCAGTGCATTCAGCCCCTGATCTGTAGTCGGGTAGCGGTAGTTGTGAATCCGGTAAGCCTGCAGTTTTTGGCTGAGCTGCTGCATGGAGAGCAGAGCTGCATCCTGCATGGCCTCATCCTGCTTGCCGGTTAAATTCGTGATCAAGATGCCCATCAAAGTCGCCATGAGCGAGATGACCAGGATGATCTCGATAAGCGACATCCCGCGTTGGTCGCGTTTGCCATCGCGGAACGGTGTGAGCAGGTTTCTTCGCAATTGCCAGGTTATCCCCAAGGATCTCATGAACTCCCTTCCCCCAATTAAATGATTGATCACTTGCCCCGTATTCCAGACATAACATCGAGCATAGGAAGCATCATAGCGCCTACAACAACAACTACAATACCAAACATCACAAACATCATCATCGGCTCAACCAAGGTGATCATCGTCGTGATCTTATTCTGGACCTCGGCCTCGTAGGCATCCGATACATGACCTAGCATTTGCTCGAGCTGGCCCGTGCGCTCGCCGGTCGCGATCATATGCGTGACCAGGCCTGGAAATAGTGGGCTGCGTGCGATACAGGCGGCCAAGCTTTTACCCTCTTGAACCTCGATTTTGGCCTGCTCGATGACACCCGCAATGACCGAATTAGTAACAACATTCTTTGTAATTTCAAGAGCTTGAACGATCGGAACCCCTGAGGTCAACAGCGTCGATAGTGTTTTGGTAAAACGCGAGATGCTGATCCTAATAAGTATTGCGCCAAACAGCGGCAGCTTCAGCAGGATGCGGTCCATCTTGATCCGTCCTGATTCGCTCGCTACCCAAGCCTTAAAGAGGAAAAATAGCATGATCGCAACACCGAGCACCAGATACCAATACTGCTTGAGGAAACCTGAAAGATTGATGAGACTAAGCGTGTACCAGGGCAGCGGTACTTTGAGCTTATCAAAAACCTTGGCAAGATTGGGAACGACCGAAACAAAAAGGTACATGACAAGGCAGAGCGAGGCGCTAATCATGATCGTGGGATAGGTCATGGCCGACACAAGCTGCTGGCTGACTTTCACCTGATACTCCAAGAAATCCGACAGCCTGACTAGCACGGTTCCGAGGTTGCCCGACGACTCACCGGCGCGAACCATGTTTACGTACAGCCGGTTGAAGACTCCCGGATACTTGTGCGATGCCTCGGCGAGCGACTTACCCTCCGACACGAGATCCTTGACATTGGACAGCGTTCGGCGCAGCTCGGGATTTTCGACCTGCGAGACCAGGGCCTTGAGCGATTCATCGAGCGGCACATGGGCGGATTGCAGAACCGCAAACTGCCTCACCATGACCGCAAGCTCCTTGGTCGATACCCTGGGGCCCAGTAGTTTTGCGAGCGCTCCGAAATCATCCTTTTTGCTACCTGGTCTTGAACTCCCGGTATCCTCGCGGATATCGGCGACAATTATTTTCATGTTTTTTTTGAGCTTAACCCGTGCCGCGCGTTCGGACTCTGCTTCAACCTTGCCTTTGCGGTTGGCGCCTGACGCGATATCGTAGCCCTTGTAGATAAAAATAGGCATCTTAGAGGGTCACTCCCGCCGCTATCTCCATGTCATCGTCAGTCTGCGTGGTGCGAACCGCTTCTTCGATCGAGGTCTCACCCAGCAAAACCTTCTGGTAGGCCGACTCCCTAAGGGTCTTCATACCCTTGGAGATCGCAAGTTTTTTGAGTGCTTTGGAGTCTGACGTCTTGAGGATCTGCTCTCTGATCTCGTCATCAAAAACAAGCAATTCATAAACGCCGATTCGACCCGAATACCCCAGACCAAAACAACGTTCACAGCCGTGCCCTGCCCTGTAGATCTTGCTTTGGACGTTCTTTGCCTCAACGCCCAATAGCATTAGCTCGGTTGGTGATGGTGTGTAGGCTTCGCGGCAACCAGGGCATAGCTTGCGCATTAAGCGGGTGGCAATGATGCCGAGGACTGCGGTCGAGAGCTGGAATGATTGGATACCAAAATCATTGAGGCGCGTAACCGTTGACGCCGTGTCGTTGGTATGAAGGGTCGAGAGCACCAAGTGGCCCGTGATCGATGCCTGAATCGCGATGTTAGCCGTTGTCGCATCGCGGATCTCGCCGATCATGATCACATCCGGATCCTGGCGCAATATCGCCCTCAATCCGCTGGCAAAGGTCATACCGATCTTGTCGCGCACCTCGATCTGACCCACACCCTGGACCTGGTATTCAACCGGGTCTTCGATCGTCAGAATATTGATATCCGAAGTATTGATATGCATAAGGCAAGCATAGAGAAGCGTCGATTTACCTGAACCCGTAGGACCTGTCACGAGGAAAATTCCGTGCTTCTGTTCGACCAGATTGGTCAGGGCCTCGTGGATATTGGGTTCCAGGCCCATTTGATCGAGGCGCTTACCGCCCGAGGATTTGTCGAGGAGGCGCATGACGATCCGTTCGCCATGAGCTACCGGCAGAACGGACAAACGCACATCGATATCTTTGCCCGCGACCTTAATAGCGATCCTACCATCCTGTGGAATCCTTTTTTCTGCGATATCAAGTTTGCCAATGATCTTGATACGCGAAGCGAGAGAGCCAGCATGGCGCCTAGGGATCGAGGTTTTGTCCTGAAGGACGCCGTCTATACGAAACCGAACGAGGACTTCGTTTTCAAAGGGTTCAATATGAATATCGGAAGCGCGTTCTTTGACAGCACGCGCCAGAAGGCTGTTGACGAGTCTTATGATCGGCTTCTCGTCATCGGAAGACTCAAGCAGGTCGCGGGTCTCCTCGAGGTCTTGATCCTCACCAAGTTCGGGCACGCTTAATTCATCAATCACTTTTTGCGAGGCATCGCTTGCGCGCTCGAACACCCGGTTGATGCTGTTCTCTACCACACTTGAGGGACTGACGATCATGTTGATGTTGGTCGATAAGATCAACCTGAGGTCGTCGAGTGGGAATACGTTCAAAGGATCGGAGACGACGACAGTCACGTTAAAGTCGTCGCGGGCGATTGGCAAAATGCGGTTGTCGCGGCAAAATTGAATCGGCAAATTATCGACCAAGGACGGGTCGATATCATTGATCGGCAATCTGTCGTAATAAGGCAGATCGAGCTGAGCCGCCAGCGCCTTCAGCATTTCTTCCTCGGAGACGATTTGCTTGTCGACGAGGATCTCTCCGAGCTTGCGGCTATCTTCTGAGTCCTTTTGCTCTTTGAGCACGGCATCAAGCTGCGTCTGTGAGATGGTCTTGGATTCGACCAGAATTTGGCCGAGAGTTTTGTGCTCTAGATTGCGGTAGTCCACGCTGGGCAGTTTGGTCCAGGATGGTCCATCTTCAGCCAAAGCGATCGCCTGATCGTTGCTAAACTCATTGGGTCTGATATCAAATTCTTCGTCTGTCTCGGTCATACTCTCTGACCTTTTTAAACTAAGGTTCTGGGGACGGTTCCGGTTCTGGTGGTGGCGGTGCTGATTCCATCGGTGGCGGTGGTGGCGCGCCTTCCGCCGGGGCTCCGCCGGTAGTTGAACTCATATCGAGCGAAAAGTCTGGAGCTACGCTGATCGGTTGCTCGAAATGAGGATCGGCTGGGAATGACAAACCCGAACCGCCATAGGCCCCTGAACCAGAAGCTTTGGTTGTCGTGGCACCCGGCATCGCGGTTGTTTTGTTTTCTGTCGGAATCTTGGTTGCATCCTCTGGAGTCTGAAACTGCTCAAGCTCGTCTTGAGAGAAACCCATATCGCGACGCATCTCATTGAGATACTTGAGCCGCTGCTTCTCTTCGATCTGATCGTAAGGATTTGGGATATATTCGCCCTCCGCGAGCTGGGGCGACTTCATCATCCATTCGCTGGTGCCATCGTCGTTAAAATACTTGCTCATCATGTCATTGTTTTCGGCAAGCTTATCTTTGTAGATCTTGGCCAGATCGTTGGCGCCATAGACAATGTGAGGGGTGATGAAGAACATCAAGTTTGAAATAACCTTTGATTTCGATGTGTTGCGGAACAACCAACCTAGGATCGGGATATCTCCTAAGAGCGGGATTTTGTTGAAAATCTCAGATTCATTGTTCTTAATCAAACCCGAGATCACCGCAGTTTGGCCACTCTTCAGGGTCACGATCTGAGAGGTCTGGCGCTTGCTGATATTTGGTATACCACCCACGACAGTTCCATCATCAGACATCAGGTCGATTTTCATGGTGATGTAGTTGCCAGTGTGCGAGATATTGGGCTTGATTTCGAGGGTCAAGCTCACGTCTTCTTTTTCCATCTTGGGGATCGCGCTTGCCGTACCCAGGGGAGTTTCGGTAGCACTCGGGTAAAACAATTTTTGGCCGACCACGATTTTGGCCTGCTCGTTGTTTGAGGTCAAAAGGTGGGGTGACGACAGGATTCTGGAGTTGACATCGTTTTTTATCATCGTGATCAACCCACCGGGGCTTATTTTTCCTAAACCCGGCACGTCCACTGGTTGGCCCGATAAAACCCCGATCGTAAAATCTTTGCCCAAGGAATTGACGGCACCTTTGGCGATATCCGGAGGGATTGGCCCATCTTTTGGGGTGGCCTGCTGGGCCGCGATTACCGGTCCGATGCCACTGCCTGCCTGCCAGCCGTAGGATACCTTGGATCCATCGCGCGCGCTGCCGGTAAAGATGGAGGTTCCGAAGCGGAATTCATCGGTTAAATTGACATCGATGATATCGACCTCAACATAGACTTGAGCGCGGCGTTGGTCGAGTTTGCGCACAAGTCCATTGATCGACTCGTAGGCTGACCGCGAACCTGTGATGATCAGCGAGTTTGAGCTATCATCCGCCGTGATTTTCACATTGTCACCGAGGCTTGCAACGGGAGCGGCCTCAAACACGTTGTCGCGAACGGGCGAGTTGGCACCTGGCGGTTGGCCACCGTTGGCCTTGGGATCGGGAGGGATCAAACGACTGACGCGGGCCTGGGCCGAGCTGGTGCGGTTCCCCTGACCGCCTGCTAGCGACGAAAGCGTGGTCGCTAATTTCTTGGCATCAGCATAATTTAGGAATCTCACGCGGATTGCGGCCTGATTTGCCGGATCATCGACGGGAAAATCGAATTTTTTAACGAGATTCTTGACGTCGGAGATCGTGCGGGGCGGTCCAAAGATCACAACCGAGTTGGATCGTTCATCGACTGATACCTTGTACTGCTGAGCGCCGGATTTTTTGGCTTGCGCCTGGAGAATCTCCGACACCTTTTGTGCAATCACCTTGGCGTCGGCATACCGAATCGGGACAAGCGCGACCTGGGGTTGTTGCCCCTGAACATCAAGGAGTTCGACGATAGCCAAGATGCGCCGAACTTTGTAGCCCGTGTCGCTGATGATCAAAGTATTCGTCGGCGTGTAGGCGATCATCGAGTTGGTCGTGACGATGCGGCTCAGTGTTGTTTGTAAATCCTTGGCATCGATGTAGCGCAACGGGACGATTTGCGTGATCATTTTGTCGGTTTGGGGAGCCCACTGTGAGCCCTGGTAGATCTGAAGGTTGTCTTTGATCGCGCTGCGGGTCTGCATGATTTTGATGACCTTGCCCGTCTCCACCGTGGTCAGCTTGTTGACGTTTAGGGCCGAAAGAAACATCTGATAAGCTTCTTCTTTGGTAACCTTGGTCGGCGATATCATCTGGACTTTGCCGCTCACGCCCTTTCCCAAAATCACATTCTTGCCGGTCCAGCGTGCTACCGCGCGGATGATGTCATTAATATCGGTCGGCTCGGGAAAGTCGATGTTGACGAGTTCTTGTCCTTCGGGAACGTCCTCTGCTTTGCCGCCCTCGGCTGGCGTATTGTTGGCTGCTGGTGGCGCCGCGCGCGAAGAAGCTGATGGCGGCTCGCTCGGGCCCGAATCCGAATCACCCGGACCATCATCTGGCGGTGGTGGTTCTTCCGCGGGTGGTGGCGGCTCGTCATCCTGCGCCATCGCCGGAACCCACCATAGTAGGAACGCGAAGGCTGCGAGTCTCACTAATGCCCGTATCATTGATTTCTCCCTCTTCTTATAACGCACCATCGCGCGACCGAACGTAGCGGCCTTTTCATTTAATTTCAATTGTAATAGTTGATGGATCCTTCCCTTTCTTGAGAAACTCAAGCCTCACTTCTTTCTCTTCCGCCAAAGTCGATAAGAACACAAACCCTTGCTCCGGTTGCGCCATACTCGTGCCGTTGACGCTCGTCAAAACATCGCCGCTTGCGAGGCCAACTCGGCTGTATAGCGAATCCTTGGTAATGCCGATGAGTTTAAAGCCGATCATTTTTCCATCTTTTGTGTGCGGCACGAGTCTTCCTTCTTTTAGAACCTTGGCAAAACCGGCGGCAAGCGCGTCGGTGACATAAGAATTCTCCAACGTGATGCGCGTGGACGATCCTTCACCTTCAGTGATTGTGGGAGGCTGAATGGTTGCGATCTTGTTAGCCTTGTCTTTGGTTTTCGAATTAGCGGGAGACCCACCAAACAAGTCTTTGGGCTCCTTGAGTTCGAGGCATTCTTTTTTGCCACCATTGTTGATCACCATCCGCCTAAGTTGAATCGCGTGAACCTTGGCTTGGTCCTGACCGAAGATGCTGTCTCCGACGCGATAGATATCTGCTATATTGTACCCCTTTTCCCGCACAGTAGCCAAAGATTGTTTACTTGATTCTCCCATAAATATCGTACCCATGAGTTCGATATTCAAGCTAGTTTTGGCACAAGGTGCCGATTCATCAAAGGTCGAGTCCTTGTTTTCGCGCGCTTCGGAGCCGGGATCGGCTTCCTCGGGAAACTCACCTTTGCTATTGAAAATATTACGACCTTCAACCTGTTTGCGAACTGTTACAAAATTGACAGATTTTCTAACACGAACGGGATTAGAAAGAGCTAACACGGGGGAAGAGCTCTCGATAATTGTATCCTTCCCGACTAGTTTGATAAGGCTTACTGCAGCCGTTGACGCAAGAATATAGCTCGCAAAAAGCATGAGCGAGATTTTCATCGCGACCGGATAGAGGCCATCCGCATGCTTCATGACTCCTTTTAAGATGCGACTCCAAATTTTCACGCTGAGCTCTTGCTATTGGTTATTGAATTGAAATATTCATGTTCGAGAAGTCATTGCCACGTTGCACGCGTACCTCGATTTCGGCTGCTTCATTGCGCAGAGACTGCAGGAGCTTGATCGCACTTGCGGCGTCACGCAGTGGAATCCCGTTGATCTCATGAACGATGTCCCCACTTTGGAATCCTGCCTTCTGCCAAATAGAGCTTTCGCGGATCCGCGTAAGCTTAAATCCCATAAGTTCACCGCCAACCATGTTGGGTTCGGCTTTAGCGTCTTGCAGAACCTGGGAAAACTGCGGACCCAGAAGATTCTCTTTGTATTGACCGGTAAGCTGGATGGTCATCCCATGCCGCTCAAAGCCTTCTTCTTTGAAAGTCTCTGCGACCGGGCCTGTTGCCAATGGCCGCAGTGTTGGGTCAGCCGACACCGGCTTCGATTTGCGATTGCGTGTCGAACGTTGGATTTCTTTAACCACTAAAGCCAAATACTCTCGCCGACCATTGTTTTCTAATATCACCCGTGTTTCATAGACTTCTCTTAAAATCGCCCCCTTAAAAACATTGTCACCCACGAGGTAGCTCGTGGTGCGTTTTTTTTCTTTGTTCTCGATCAGAGCAAGTCCGACATTGGGCTTGCCACCAAAGATTACCCCCATAAGCTGCAGCGGTAGTTTGGTCGCGAGTATCTTGTCCTGTTCGTCCGGTTCTTCTTTTTTTCCGCCCTCATTGAGCTCGCTGTCGCCCAGAGTTCCCTCGCGGTTAAAAAGATTGCGGTCGAGGATTACCTGCAATTTCGCTGCGGGCATCGGCTGTTTTTCTTGGCTGGTTTGTGGAGGAAATACCGGGAGTTCTTCATCCTGATTGGATCCGGATTTTTTACTGGAATGAGTTCCATAGTCTGGTTTCATCACCATAACGGCGACAAATGATCCAACAGTAGCGATGCCAAAGCTTGCGCTAACCACGAGCAAACCAGCTTTAAGGCTGATGCCTGAAGTGAGTCCTTCTAGTTTTTGCCAGTTTAATCTCAGTCGCCACTTCATTGATTTGGACCAATCGGGTTCAAAGGCCGCATCTTAATTACAAGAGTCTTAGTCTATTATAAGCTATCCGACTCTCTTGTGGAGTTACTCCACTGCTGCAGGAGCGACTTTATCGTCAGGGCGGAAACTTCTGCCGTGGCGTAGCTGTTTTGAATGACAAGATCGGCCTGGCTATAGAGTTCGTGGCGTCTTTCCATTAACCCATTGATCTTGTTAGATAAAAATTCAAGTCTCTCGCTGCGGTTTTCGATCGCAACCGCATCTTGCAAATGGGGACGGCTTTCGAGTTCGTCAGGGTTCATCAAGATGCGCCCCACGATTTCACTCGTAGGCGCTGAGATCCAAACGAGGGGCCCCAATTTTTTGATGGTTGCCAAATTGTCTGGGTTTTCAAGCGCTCCGGCACCCACCGATACAACATGGTTGAGGATGCCTGATGCGTCCCTGAGCGCCTCAGATTCGATCGCGCGAACCTCGTCCCAGCCTTTTTGGGCAAAAAGTTCGCGGATCGGGCAGCCAGCTTTTTTCTCGATGATGGCGTCAGTGTCGTAAACGCCAAAACCTAGTGCCCGCGCAAGATGGAAACCGACCGTTGTTTTACCGCTGCCAGTGCCCCCAATCAAAACGACATTGGGAACTCGGCTTCTATTTATAGTTAAACCCATTTGGAAGTCTCAGGTGAAACAGCCTCATCATCAATTTGAAGTCAAACCTCGACTATAGCGTAAATTGCCATCGAGGGCATGAAAAATCTTTGCAAAGCGGACAAATTGAGTAAGATCCTCAAATTAAATCTCTGGGTTAGTCGGTCCCTGACAGCCCACTAGGTTCCGTCTGAGAACTCCCTGGTCGGCTTCTGGCTGC
>CAZOSN010000104.1:0-16450 GCA_964582405.1 uncultured Oligoflexales bacterium
ACTTGGAAGGCGGGGATCATCAAGATAACGAGTAAGCTCCTCAAAGTGCTTGATGATATAGGCGCAAGCCTTGGCTAATTCAGATGTCTTGGGCCAATGATAGCCATAAACGTTTTCGCCTCGCTCAACGCTTCGGCATCTTTTTAGAATGGCCTGCCAGATCTTTCGGCTATATCGTTGCCTGTAGCGCATAATTCGATCGATTCTGCTGAAAAAGCGGAGCTTTTTCAGCAGAATCTAACTAGCCAAAATCAATAAAAATTGATTGTCCTACAGCTCTTTTCAACAGGCCCTACCGTCTATTGAACGAAATCCTCGGGTGGGCTTCGTGGTGCCGGGGCGGAGCGCTGGGTGGACTTCAAATTAGGTTTCATCAAAGATGACGCCTCGGCATTCCATCTTGCTAGGCCGGCTGCTTAAACGGCTATTTTTGTGTGATGCGAAAACCACATATTTGAATACGAAAAACGTGATCGCCAGATTGAGCTTTTTCGCCAAAGGATTGCCGAAGTTCCTTCATGACATCACGAAGCTTCGCTTTCAATCCCAACCATTCCTCTCGGCTCAGGGCTACGGTCAGGCCGCGGAATTCTCGGGCATCGAGGCTATCGGCTAGGCGGTGCTGCGCCATATTGAGAAAAAACTGGTGATTGCGTTGCAAGGCGATGCGACGTTTGTCATCGAGGGTCTCGAAATAGATTTCCGAACGCGTGAAGAGACCTTCTACCTCGCTAAGCCAACCTTTTTTGGTCATGACTCGGAGGCATCTAACAATTTCTGGACGAGGGGCAAGACCCAGCAGCCTATTACACATTCGATCGATAGTTGCAGCCTGCCTCTCGCATCCCACCAATTCATAGAGAACCGCGTATAGCCATGAATCAAAAATCGAGGCATCCATGACCTTGCTCGGTCCAAAGTTTTTAAAGTGATCGCGAATAACTTGGCATCGGGCCAATTTCAGACGGGCCGCATCCTCTTCGGCATACTGAAGATCGACCAGGAGCAAGAAAACTTCCTGTACAGTCTCCTGAAATTGTTCGGCGGAACAGACCCTTTGGGCCATCACATGGGTAAGGCGGCGCCGGCCGGCAAAAATGTCGCCAAGAAGACTTGGATTTGTCCATCGCCAAAAGCGCTGAAGAGCACGCCGCGACATGGTTTCGTGAAAACGGATGAGTTCCTGCAAAAACTCAGGCACCGATTTACAGCCTATGAGGCGCCGTTCAGAGCTTAAGAGTTCCATCGGGCTGATATTCCAATGCATCTTTCATATAGATCGTACCATTACAATTCACAACAAATTGTCCATACATAGTATCAGCATGAATGGTTTCCAATTGACCCGAAGGATACAACGAGATTGCTTTAATTGGATAGGTGACGAGAGTCTGAAAATCGATATGGCATTCCCCTGAGGGAATTTCTTCCCATCCGCCCCAAGCATTGAGTTGACCTTGAATGTTGTGAACCATGCCATCGCTATAAAATTCAAAGTGAGACCTCATACCGCGATCATTGTCTAAGAGCGTTACAAGTCTAAAAGGTACCGCAGGAGGCATGAGAATGGCATCCTTAAAGTGTGAGTCCCACTTCGCGATAGGTTCGTCATTTTGGCCGAAGAGTTTGGCTGTGGTCAGTTTGCCGCTTGCCGCATACCGCCCCCAAGGGCCATCCAAAAACTTTACACTCGTGAGATCAAGCCAAAGGCCTTGCGGGGTTTGATACACCGGGGGCAATTTGAGTGTCTTGGTAATCAGCGTGATATATTCGCTGCGTGACATAGTCGAGACGCGGTCGCTCAGTAGCTGAATATTAAACTCAATCGCCAGACGTGCGTTGTTATAGTACTGCCGCGTTTCGCGATAAATCACCTCGTGGACGATCATGGCAACCTTGCTCTGCGGCGACATTTGGTCCCAGAGTTCCTTTTTGATCGAATAACGATGGTCCCAACTCAACTTCGGCGAAGTCTGATAGACCGCATTGATCACGCGGCACGAAGGTCCCGGCATGGGAATCGGCCCTTCATCACCCAGTTCGGGGATATATAGATTTTCCTTAATATAGGCGTCTGCAAAAAAATTCTTTATGTAGGACGAGTAGAGGCCCGCCCGGTAGGGGTCGTACGCGGCAAGCCGCATCACGACACGTTGGGCCTCTGCTACGAGCCAAAGCTGAAGCTGCGTGGGATCCTTAGTGGCATCGGAAAGCTTGGGTTGCCCCGAGAGACTCGTCAAATACCAATCGAGTGATTGAACTTTTTCTTCATGATCTCCTACTTCATCGCAGACCAATACATCACCGCCATTGCCGTCTTCGACACCACCAGCCAAAGAGGAATCATGAAATTCCTGAGAGCCACAGGCACCCGAAAAGATCAGCACACCAACCCAAAGATAAAGTTTGAAGTTCCGCATAGTCTACCATGGAGAGATGTTCAACGCTAATACCGGCGACCCAACCTACGCGGGTGCCGGGTATGATTCAAGCGCCATTTTCTGTTGTCACGGTTACGTCCAGCACTAATTGCAGACGATATGGACATTGCTGAAGCTTGAGAGATCATAAAATGTTAGCGGTAGTTGACCATAGGTTCCAAAGTCAGTGTGCCAGCCCCCGGATCCTGAGTCATAGGTTGTACGTAAGAGTCCGACCCCTCGTCCATCGTTCGTTTCGGCGATTTCATAGGCAAAGATCTTATCATCATAGATCGGATCTTCCAGCGTTAGTTTCAGCAAAGTACTGAAGTGTTGCTGACCTGGGGGTAACCCTTGAAATTTTTCAACGGTCACGACCTTCAATTGGGGATTTTCGTAGGACCACGAAATGGTACACACCGCTAGCGGCTCAGCCACCGCTTGAACCGTACCAAGAAGACATAACAACAACACTGACAGTAACAATTTCTTCATAATTTTAGCTCCCGTGTGGAATATCGATAGAAAATCAATCCTAGCGACGAAGGAATCAGGTTCCAATATTTTTCATGTAGACATGTATTCGTTTGAATACATTCACTTCCAGGCCAGTTCCTTAAGGCCACATAAAAGCCTGCCGGGGAGTCAGACCTAAGTGCGTCGGCCAGCCTCCTGTCACGATGTACTGCCGTTCGGCTCGCTTCAAGGGCGCAGCCCAACGCGACCCAGAAGCCCTCTGTTCTCTCATTGCCGAACCAGAGCGGCCCGATGAACGCCTGCATAACAGTCAAATCGTGCGCAGCCTTTTTAAGGTCCTTTACAGCAGCATACGCTAGATAAACTCCTAAGTATAAGTGAAGGATCGATCTGCATGAGCAGATCTAATGAATCTGAAGCAAAATAGATAATTTGGCTTTGAGTCGAAGCAGGGCTAGTTTACGCCCCTGTGGACGAGCAATGTCGTCGCTAAAAACAATATGGCTTGATATAATAAAAGGAGAATTTAAACATGTTGCGCAATCTAGTCTTTTCTCTGTCAACGATCGTCGCTACATTTGGTCTGACCAGCTCATTGCAAGCGCGTTCCGTTATGCCAGCTCTGGCAACCTACGAATTTGCGGTAAGTGTCGGTGCCGATGAAGTTTCTGACCATGGTTTTGTTGGTTTCGCGTTGATCGATGTTGTTGTCTATCCTAATTCAAGTATCGTTGTGACGGCTAAGAGTCCGGACGTGGAGCAACCTGTCAGCGTGAAGGTAAGCTCGAAGGTCGGTGCAAGGAATTTTGCGGCGATCAGCTCTATGATCAATGCCTTGGAAAATGTCAAACTTAAAGTGACGTCCAGGGATGTGATTTGCAAGATGCTTGCTTTACCCCAAATGATGGTCAATCATCTCTATGTTGGTAAGACGATGAAATTGGTGGATGGTCCTAGAGGCTGCTTTATGGACCAAGAAACTCATCCAGTCGATGAATCTAGTGTCAAGGATGCTTTGATCCTCAAAACTATGCTGAAAACGTTGGCCCTTGAGGCTCTTGAGAGCAAAGGTGTTCTTTAAGAGTTTATGTTACCTCCGTAAAAAAAGCCAGCCTTGATCGGTTGGCTTTTTTTGTTCGGCTCCGCGGCATCGCGATGGCATTGGTTGGCAGGCGGACGGCGTCCGAGGCTAAGCACATCGAAGAGGTCGTAAAAGAGGTTAAGCTTTTTGCGATACTCGAAGTCATAAAGGAGCGCGTGCTAGGCCGTGTTGGAGGAAATTTCATGATCGTAGAGCTGTAGTACAATCAATAAAAATTGATTGTACTACAGCTCACTGACCACACAAAAACCAACGCCAAAGAAGCTCGCGACTGCGTGCGCCCTGGCCCAAAGAGCCAAAAAGAGCGGGCATTTGACGCCAGTTCTCTTGCAAAAGAGATTCTTTAAATTGGCTTGGCGTTTGCACGGTTCCTTGTTTTTGCGAGTTCAAGTCCAAGGCCATTTTCTGAACGTAATCCGGGATACTCACTTTTTTGAGGACATCGACGATAGGTTTCAAACTCATTGTATCGCGTATATCGATAAATGATTCGATCACTCCCGATACCGACAATATTGTGATGCTATCCGGCTTACTTAAGAAATACTCGTAATTTGTCAGTCCATTTTCTTGTCCTGCAAGACCATAGACCTCGGCTAAGGCCGTTTTTCGGCTCGAACCTAAATAAAGGGCACCAAATTGGGGCTGTCATGCCTTGCTATAGAAGGCTCACCGCCGGTGACCAAGGCGGCCAAAGCCGAGCTCAGAACTTGTTCATAAATGGTCATTTTTCCCTGTGTTGACTCCGCTACCACGAAATACGAGATTCTGGCAAAGCCGAGCAGGTGAGTTTAGCATGGCTCGGCACATAGTATGTTTCGCAATGGTGCGCCGTGCAGCCCAACTTGCGGTTTGATGGCACATAATAAGTGTCGCAGCTTGTTGCTGTACAGCCCAGCTGATGATTTGAGCTTACATAATACACATCACAGCTATCAGCGGTGCATCCCAGCTTGTGGTTTGACGGCACATAGTAGCTATCGCAGCTTGTTTCGGTACAACCCAGCTCGCTATTGCTGTTCACAAAATACGTATCACATGAATGGGCTGTGCAGCCCAATTTGTAGTTGGAATTGACAAAGTACGTATCACACTTGCTTCGCGTGCAACCAACCTCGTAGGTCCTCCCAACGAAATACTGCTCGCACCCTCTTGCAGTGCATCCTAGATCGTGGCTTGATGGAACACTGACGGTCTCGCAGACCCGCCCGACACCGAGGGCATTGGTGCCCAATACGATCATGCATGCTAAAAACCAGCTTCGCTTACTCATCATGGTTCACCCCTTCTTCGGATGGTCGGTTGGATGGATACCTTATTTGTCTCATGCGCCTTTAGGCGATCTCAAGCCGGAAACGAAAGTCACCGAACACTTTTGTTTTATGCCTAATGCTTAGCGAACGGAAAGAAGAAAAATGTAGACTGCAGAAGTTTGCCTCGAGGCTGTTTCATAGCTTGACACATTGCCATGCGTCGAATCGCCAGTCGGTTCCCTGAACTACGACCCAGCAAGCCGTCGGCGCTTGCTGTGAAGACCCGTAAGGACAAGAAATTGCTTCAACTGCGCCTTATCGCCGTGGTACGGGGCCAGCTCAATCAATTCGCCGCCCACAAGCGCAGCAATACACCGTCCATCGGCAAAGGCAAGGCGCTCGGGGGTTCCAGTGAATGGGTGCCCGTCAAAGAGCGGCAAAAGGTTGGCCGGGTCAAGGTAATGGTGGATCACCAAAGTCGGAGTTTTTTCGGCCTGAGGTGCGTCGCCGAGGCTAAAGTCGGCGGCTGCATACTGCTCGCCCCATGTCCCCTCGACAAAACGGCCGCCTTGGATCTCGCCGCTGAGTTCAAGAAGATGCAAGGCACGGCGCAAGGCCCCCCAACTTGGCGCCAAGGGTTCGAGTTCGACAAGACTGCGAAAGACAACACCATAACGTCGCAAGAGCTGCTTAGCCCAGGACTTGGTCATGGCGTCGAAATCTGCTGCGAAGGGCCGCGGGGGCAAAAGACTCCACCGTCCGTCAGAAACACCGGCATTTTTTCGGCCGGATTTCTTGTTCACAAGAGCTCGGATGCCTCGGAAGCTGTCGGTCGTAATCAATCCGGAGGCCAAAAGCCGAGTGAGGGTTTCCTCGCATTCGGCGGCTAACAAGCCGGTTTCGCCTTGGATCTCTTCGGCAAACGACCGGCCAAGTTTGGCAAGTGCATCAAGAACCGCACGCGTCCGATAGTCGGCATCCGGGCAGTTGCTTTGCACGGGTTTAAGCCAGGCTAGATCCGCGCGGGTAAAAAGATTAAGCGGAGCAAGTCGCGAAAAGGCCACAGGTTTGACATCCGAAGCCTCGACCGAAAATCGTCCAAAGCGGGCCACACCGATCTGCCCGCTCGAGCAGAGATGGTCAAGTGTGCTTGCCGAATAGACTGCAAACCGCGCGGGTAGGATCTCCTGCTCCCAAAGTGCAGCCGGGAGAGGCCGTCCCTGCAAGGTCTGCACGACCGCAAAAAGGCTCGTCTCCGTGGTCACATCGTTATTGTAAAGCCCCTGGCGCCTGTGAACACACTCTTGCCAGGCGGCTTGCGACATAAGGGGGCGGCTTTGGCGCCGATCCGAAAGCGACATGGTCCTGAGCCTGTAGAGTATGTGGCGCAATGCGAAGCGTGGCTCATCCTGAGAAAGCTCCTTGACTTCGAATACCTCGCCCTTAGCCCGAAGCCTGCCCAAGGCTTGAGCGATAAGACCCGAGCGCACGCCGATGACCTGGCTCAACTCTTCAGCCGTGGGCGTCCCGAGATACATCAGCCACCCTCGAGTCGCCGTGACCACGACCGGCTCGCTCAGTCCCGATTGCTCCGAGAGTTCGAAGAGCCCGAGCTCTGCCTTGATCCTTTCTGAGTCGGCTTGCTCCACCCAACAGCCAATGCCACCGATGGAATAGCGTCCGACAATCTGCGGTGAGTTGGCGAGCAGATTGGCATCGACAAATTCCGATAAGCCGTGTTCGGTCGCTACCCGCACCTCGGCAAAAAAATTGCGCAGCTCATCGTCGCCTTGAACGATCGGCCTGATTTCGGCAAGCAGCGCGGCATGCGCCGAGGGCTCTATTTTTGCTGGTTCCGAGAGACCGGAAGGGCGCAAATTCTGCCTGACCACGCTTCGGACTCTCCGGTTCTGCAATTCTTCATCGTCAAGAAAAGCATAAGGGTTTGCTTGGACCATAGGCTCAGCAAACGGAGATGGTTCGGCGGTTTCAGCAACCTCAAACACAATGGTGCCCGCAAAGTATCTTTTGAGTACCGCAATCAAACCTTCGAGATCAAGGGCATCAAACAGGCACTCTTCCATCGCCTCCTTCACAAGTGGATGCTCAGGAAGGGCGATATCGCCCGTGATATTTTCAAGGCAGGCGGTCGCCATGGGAAAAAGCGAAGTTAACAGATCATCCGAACGGATTCTTTGCAGCGCTGGCGCGACTTTTTTGCCAAACTGGCTGCGTGCGACCGCGACAGCTCGTGCCGCGACCCAACGCCATCGGGTCTGGAAGATCGGAGAATCAAGCAGCGCCTGCTCAAGGTAATGACGCACATTTGTTGGGGTCAACAGGCCGAAAAAATCGCGCGGGTTGACGCTTTGGGCCGCGCCGAGCGACAAAAGAAACCCATCATCGACGGCAGCAGCCTCGAGCTCAAAGTTAAAATTGCGACAAAATCGTTTGCGCAAGGCCAGAGCCCAGGCCCGATTGATCCGTGCGCCGAATGGTGCATGCACAACAAGCTGTGAGCCGCCCGAGGCATCAAAGAAATGCTCGAACACGACCCTCTTTGCCGTCGGCAAGAATCCCATAGCTTTTGATTGAGCATGAAAATAATCGGCAAGTTGTGCCATCGTCCCGTCGGAGAGGCCGAGGCCTGCTGCTGCGGCGGCGAACTCGCCCTCGTTCCAAATCTCGCGCAGCTTTGAAACCTGATCAGAAAGTTCCGAACTACGCCCGCCGGCTTCGCCCAACCAAAAAGGAATCGTTGGTGGGGCGCCGTGGGCGTCGTGGACGAGAACTTTACCTTGGCGGACCGCTTCGATCTGCCAGGAGGTATTACCCAAGGCAAAAACATCGCCGCGGTTGCTTTCAACGGCAAAGTCTTCGTTGACGCTGCCCACAACCTCACCGGTAACATCGACGACGGGGTAGTCAAAGGTTTCGGGAATCGTACCGCTGTTGCCAATAATCCTCGCCCGCGAGGAAGGCCGCGGGTAAAGCATCCCCGTGGTTTTGTCCCAAGTGATCAAGGCTCGCCGTCTTTGACCAGGTTCGAAACCCTCGCTCAGGACTGTGACAAGATCCTCAAAACGCTCGGGCGTCAGACTGCGGCTCGCATGGGCTCCGCAGACGATGGCATAAAGTTCGTTGATAGAAATCGGCTTGGCGCTTACCTCGGCGGCCATCTGCTGCAGCAGCACATCGGGGCATAGGCGAGGGACCATGAGTTCTTCGATGGCGTCCCGCTTTATCCCGTAAAAGAGCGCCGCTATCTCGGCCAACTCGTTTTGGGTGAGGGCGTAGCAAATACCCCGCGCCGTTTTTCCGATACCATGCCCCGACCGGCCGATCCTTTGCAAAAAAGCCGAGATCTGCCGAGGAGAACCCATCTGAACGACTTGATCGACAAAGCCGACATCGATCCCCATTTCGAGCGAGGCGGTCGCAATCAAAACCTTAAGCTCACCGCGCTTTAGCTGATCTTCAGCCGCAAACCGCCGCTCGCGCGAGAGACTACCGTGGTGGCTTGCGACCATTTTGGGGCCAATAAGCTCCGAGAGCCGAAGAGCCATGCGCTCGGCCAACCGTCGCGTGGTGACAAAGATCAGCGTCGTGCGTTGGCTGGCAGCAAGCTCGTGAAGTTCGCGATAAATCGCCTCCCACTGCTCATGCGTGCAGACATCTCCAAGAACGCCCGGCGGCGTTCGTAGCTCAAGCTGCAAAGCTCTGCTTGGGCCATGGGAGACGATCACCCCTGGCGAGTTTGCGCCGTTTAGGATCTCTTGCACCAAGTTAAGAGGTTTCATCGTTGCGGAAAGTCCAATCCTTTGGATGGGCTTCCGGCTGAGGTGACTAAGCCTCTCAAGCGACAGAGCAAGGTGCTGGCCGCGTTTATCGCGGATCATCGCGTGGATCTCATCGCCTCACCGGGTACCCACAGCGGGGAGCCGCGCCGGGTTTTGGGCCGTGGTGCCCACCAAAAAACGCGACTCTGGCGTGGTCACGATGAGGTGCGGTGGTTCACGCAGCATGCGCGCTCTATCCTTGGCCAGGGTATCGCCAGTCCGCACAAAGACCCGCACGGGAGGCTCAGCAAACTGATAGGATTGAGCGAGGCCATGGAGCGGCGTCTTGAGATTGAGTTCGATATCGTAGCTCAACGCCTTGAGTGGTGAGATGTAGATCACATACGGGCGGTCCTCTAGTTTGTCCTCATGCGCCAATCGATAGAGGCGATCAAGGCAGACCATGAAGGCTGCGAGCGTCTTGCCCGAACCCGTAGGAGCCGCAATCAAGGTGGGCGCACCCGCAGCGATAGCTTGCCAACTTTCAACCTGCACGGAGGTTGGGTTGCCTAGTGCGGACCGAAACCAGCGTTCACCTTCTTTGCTTAGCGGGATCACCGGGCGTCTCTCTCGATAAGAGTTATTTACAAGGACAGTCAACGACGTCTCGGACTCTGGCACATGCCGGCGCATCGTTCAAGGTTATGATGGACAGACCCGTACGGTGAGAAAGACCATCCCCAAGTCAGGGGGTTTGGGTTCTGATCCCAGGGATGGTCCGAGCGTCTGATCAGCCGTAGAGGTAGTAATACGACGCTACCAAAAGGCCCATCAGCATAATCTCTGCTGGTTTGATAATCCTAAGCCATTTCATGTGCTTCTCCCCTAGTGGTTTCTAAGCCTCTAACTAGGTGGGAAACCAAACCTGCTATCTCCTTTACGGAATTGACCTGTCAAATCTTGACGTTTTTTTTAGGTGCCAGAAAAAATAATATTAAATCAGTTAGTTATAAAATTACTGGGGTGGGGATTTTCGTCGAGCCCAAAAACCAAGCCCAAAAACCAATAGAGCCTGACTTGTATACAAGTCAGGCCCCAAGGGAGAGTCATCAGCAATAAGTTCTTAGAGTTAGGATCTAAGAGCCTATCGTGAAGCGTAATTAACTTTTCCTCATCAGGTTGCCCGAGCAACCGAAGGTTATTCAGCAATGCTCATGCCAGCATGACTTATTGAAAGGATTGACGTTTTATTGTCTAAGCGTTTGACTTGACCAGGACTTTGACAGAATTGCTTTACCGGATCGTCTTGAATCTACTGCTCAGGGGCAACTTTTCCCCAAACCGATCTCACACGTCCTGAAACCCTATCGGGGTTTTATATAAGCTAACGAAACTAAAGCTAAAGTTAAAATATTTCTAAACATTCCCAAACGCATGCCGAGACTCCCTGAGCTAGGTTTACGGAAACCTTGCAGTTTGCGCGAAGGGTTGGCGTGTATGAACAAAATACCTAAAATTATTGGGGTTTCTTTTGGTGTCGTGGTGTTGGGCACGGTGCTGGCGTTTTCAGGTTTGCACCTAAGTAAGATGCGCTATGAAGAAGCCGTGCTAAAATTTTCGAGCCATTTGCCCAAAGGCTGGAGCCTATCGTCAGCTCGGTTTGAACGGTCTCTTTTTCGCACGAAGGCCTTTGGTCAATTGACGTATAAGGATCAGGATGCGCTTCTCAAATTTGACCTGAAGTGTGACGTTAGTCACATTCCAGGTTTTGATCACGGGCTCTATTTGCTTTCCCAGAAGGCGGTGATCGTTCCCGAAGGGCCGTCGCTGAGCAATACGCTTGCGCTGTCGGATTCACCGTTGGCTGCCACCATTGATTCTAAGATCTATTTGAATGGGCTCTATGGAAATGAAATCGAACTCAGCGCTCTGCAATTTAAGAATGCTGATTTTTTCAGTCTTCCGAAGGGACTCAAGATTAGTGTCGCGTTTAACAAGGATTTTCTAAATCGTTTTACGCTAACAGTCCCGAACGCCGTGTTTGACGATACCGTTGTCAAGTTCGACATGAAGGATTTGGTTATAGATCTCGCGGTCGATGAGAGGATGCATCTCAGCGATGCCAAAGCCTCGGTTTCTGTCGGTCCATCGAGTTTTAACGATGCGAGCAGTTCCATTGCGGTTGATCAGTTTTCGTATTCCATCGACTTTTCCGACGCTCATGGCGGTAAATTTCGGGAATTTTCCCGCGCTATGATGCGCCAGCTGGTTTTTGAAAGCAAGGACGATATGAAACGTCTTGCCGGAGAATTATTGGATGTTTCACCTGAAGCAAGGTTTGTATCACGCATTTTAATCAATGGAAAAATGAGCAATACCGAAGAACAGAGCCTCGTGCGGCTCGATAATTTAGATCTTTCCTACGGATTTACGAGAAAAAATCATGTTGTCGATTTTGCGACAAGCTTTGACTTTCAAAGCGCGGCATTAGAAGTCGCGGGGTATCAGTTTCCCCTATCAGAATCCAAATTTGCAGCTGACCTCAGAGGCTTAGCCTGGCCAGATATCCACACGTCCGACTTTGTGTCGGGCCTCGCGTTCAACGCAAACACTAAATTTGAACTCTATGGCTCGTTTTCGAGTGGCAATGCCACGGTAAAAGCCGAGGGTGGACTTGCAGACCCATCACGCGACGGATTTGTCGAACCCACGCTCGGCAATATCAAACTTCAGGCCGAATCAAAGATTTCAAAAGGTATGGTCAAGCTCTTACCCATGCTGCAAATTCTTGTGATCGATCCCTATTTCAAGCCAAACGGCGAAGATTTTGTCGCCAAGTTTGATGTCCATAATGGGAAGCCGCTGCTAAATGGAGTTGAATATCCCATATTATCGCATTGAATGCCGTTGGCCCAATTTAGGTATTCCTATCGTTGGCTTCGTTATGCTAAAGCCAGGCTGTGAGAGCTGAGGTTTTCAAAATAGAGCGAAGCACTTCGAAGGGGAAAAGTTTATGTTTCAGCAAGCTAGAGCCCTGGCAAGTAAGTTTTTTGCGATCAGGGCCTTGAATCGTAGGCCCGGTTTGGAACTGAAAATTCGGTTACGAACAGCAGTCGTAGCAGCGCTACGGCGAGGATTCGGAATCGAATTTTCAGGCCCAATGGGTCCTGCGAGGCGAGCCCCTGATCGGAAAAAACTTACTTGCCAGGGTGCTAGTATTTTTGCCGTGACCGCATTGGTCGGGCTAAATCTGGTGACGCCAAATTACGCCGAGCCCTTGACGCTGCGTTCATACGTCGGTGTCGAGCGGGAGAACGAGGCGAGACTAGCGTACGGTCGTTTTATCGAAAATGAATTCCGGCGCTCAGCCTATTGTGCTCCAACGGGCGATGCTTCCTACGATCGGAACCTCGCCAAGGCGTGCCACGACGCTCTTACCGAGGCTCGTGCGGCCTTGGACGACGGCAGCTGGCTTGACCGCTTTGTTTTGGATGGAACCGAAACTGACCCAGTCCGGTTTGGCTATTATATTGCCATGCCTCTAGCTGGCATAACATGCGAATTGATCGCAACGGTTCCGCCGCTGCGATTTACGCATTACTGCGACTAACCGCGCTCTTGCGCTTTCCTTCGTGGTCATTAACACCGCTTTTTTCTTGAATTCTAGGGGATAACTAGACTTTGGCGCGAAAGCGCCAAAGTCGTATCCTGAGCCGGAGGCCTGACAGTTATACATAAGTTCTCAAACAGTATACTCTTTATGTCAAATTTCAATATTTGCTATAAGTGGGTGTGCAATGCTGTTATCCGGTTTTGATTGGGTGAGTGAGGAGTTTGATGGTATTTGCTTAGGAGACAAAAGATTAGATAAGAGAGCAATCAAGATTTTGGAAAGCTTTTCCAGATCGCCTGAGTCATCAATCCCGGACTCTCAACGTAGTTGGTCAGAAACGCTCGCAGTATACCGTTTCTTAGAAAATACCAAAGTGACACATTCTAAAATTCTGGAACCCCACATTCAAAGTACGTTAAAGCGCTGTGGCAATAGTGATGTAATTCTGGCAATTCAGGACACGTCTTCTCTGAACTATTCCGGCCTAAAAGCGACCACAGGCCTAGGAAATATCGGTGATGGAAAATCATCATCCCAGATTGGCCTGATGATGCATACTTGCTACGCGGTGTCAGACGGCGGATTACCGCTCGGCATCTTAGGCCAAAAGTCTTGGGCTAGATCGGAATCAAAATTTAAAAAGGCTGTTGATCGCCATGCCGCATCAATAGATGAAAAGGAAAGTAACAAATGGTTGGAGCTTCTAGAGAGTACATCTGAAGCGACGAAAGGTTTGGGAGTCAAGGTAATTCATGTAATGGACAGAGAAGCCGATATTTATGATGTTTTCGAAGATGCCCAAAAACTGAACGAGGACTTTATCATTCGTGCAAAGCACAATCGAACCATCAATAAGTCTTCAAAATACTCTAAAGACGGCGAGTCTTTGATGGGAGCCCTCCAGTCCCGAAAGTCTCTCGGGAAAGTAGATATCGAGCTCCCTGAACCCGGAGGTGGGGTCAGGGATGTCACTGCCGAATTAAAGGCAATGCAGTTCCGTTTAACCCGTCCAACGACCTCAATATCCAATCATGGCGAGCCTGAGTCCGGAGTCACAATGACAATCATACAATTGAGAGAGGTATCGGATGATGAAGAGGATCCAATCATATGGAATATACTAACAAACCGGCCGATAAATACAGTCGATGGTATTATGTACTGTATCAAGTGCTACTGCATCAGGTGGCAAATTGAGGTACTTCATCGCATCATGAAGACGGTTTGTCGTGTTGAGCGCTGCAGACTTTCCGATGCTAATAAAATAGACGTTTTCCTGGCATTCATAACCATAGTAGCTTGGCGCTTTCATTGGCTAACACATTTGCATCGAACCTGTCCTGAAGCTTCGCCAGATGTAGCGTTCACCCCTATTGAGCAAAAAATTCTTCCGCCTGGCGGCCATGTCTACCTTGTGCTTGGCTTATGTGCTCAATTTGCTTATGATGGAGTCGGATTTTTTAATCCTCATGGCTTTGCCTTTCGAGTTGGCGCTCAATTGATAAAGCCATGAATCTATCAAAATCCCTTGATCGGGAAATACTTTTTTGCCGGCCTACTAGGATGACGATGTCATGTAGGATTTCTTGGCAGTCCAGAGCATTAAGTTTGGGAAGGTTAAAGCCTGGGACTTTATCGGAGCTCAATTTTATGAAGGTCTTCTCCATCAGAGAGGCTTTACCGAGCATTTTCCAGGAATTCGATCTCGGAAACGTCATACGCAGAGATTCGTCAGAGAGGTGAAATAGGCTTCTACCTTGTGCCGCATATCGAACGGCAGAACCGAGGGATTTAACCGCAGGGCAAAACTCATTCAACGCCGGGGATTTAGACTTAAGTTCTTCAAAAATTACAGGCTGGTGCTTTTAAACGCTTGCAGATAAGAGGATCTGGGATGCTTGCAACACGAACTGAAGAGTGTCATAAGTATTTGAAATATTTAAGTAATTTTGGTCGCGGGGGCAGGATTTGAACCTGCGGCCTTCGAGTTATGAGCCCTTCTTACCGCACCGTAGAAACCCTAAGCGAAACGCGTCGTTACCAGACTAATCCAAATATTTTCAAATCTTAGCCAGGCAAGCGAAGTAAATCAGAGTCAAGGCAAGGAAGCCTAAAGTTGACTGGTTACGGCAACCAGACGGCAGCGAAAGGGGCATTATCGCATCTTAGGCTTGACCTATTATAATTTTCATATATGATAGTTATGTTGTGGGAGGCTTGCCGTGAAAGTTGTCGAGTTTTTGGATGAAAAAGGAAGGTCTCCCTTTCGGAGTTGGTTGAAGGATTTGATCCCCGCCACCCGTGCGCGAATACAAGCCCGCATCGCTCGCTTTGAGTCAGGCAATTTGGGCGACGTAAAGGCGGTCGGCGAAGGCGTATTTGAGGCGCGCATATTTTTCGGGCCGGGATACAGGATTTACTATGGAGTCGATGGCGATACCTTGATCGTTCTCCTTATCGGAGGCGACAAAGGCTCGCAAAAGCAGGATATCTCTAAGGCCAAAAAGTTTTGGGCCGCCTATGTAGGAGAAAAAGATGACTAGACGAACCAAAGATTGGAACGAAGGGCTAGCCGAGGATTTGCGCGACCCAGAGTTTGCAAAAGAATTTATCCGCGCGCTCATTGAAGGCGAAGGTTTCACCTTGCAGGAAGCTCTGGGAAAGGCGATTCGCTCGTACGGCATCAAGGAGTTTGCAATCATAGCCAAAATACCCGAATCGAATATCATCCGCGCTATTGACCCGAAGCATAATCCTACGCAAAAGACGCTACTTGAGCTTTTGAAACCGTTTAAACTGAAAATATCGGTCACTGAAGACGCTGCTTAGCTCGACCTCGGCCATTTTCTCACGGCGAAATCGTGAAACCCTCTTGGACGTAAGGCGCGGGAGAAAAGGAGCTGGAATCCTGGACTAGTGTCAGAATCCTGGATGCGGCATGGGCCGTGTGGATTGTAAATCGGCATAGGGACAATTTGAGACGAATTTCTGCCCCAGGTTCAAATCCTGTTTCAGCGCATTCTTCTTGTTTTTTTGTGTTGGTCCATACGATTTTTGATTGTTTTAATTCTTCTACCAAGTTGGTTCGATTTTCGACAATCCATTGTTCAACTGGCGAGGAAGTCAAGCCGTTTATTTTGAAATTTTGAACTTCCTGAATCGACAGGGCCTGGCCCTCGGTAAAGTACATGCTGATTAAATTACCACCTGATGATCCACTGCCTTCGGCGAGTAGTTCATTAGATTTGGCGTGTCCACCCGCCGCTATCAGACTGCAAAAGATAATTTTTTTAAACACCTTCATCGTTAACCTCCATTATTGTCTGTCTTATGATCTCCCACCATGGGAAAGAAATTGACTTGCAATTGATAAACCGAATCTTTACCGCCCCTACCGAATTCTTTACAAAACTGGGTAATAAAGCTTTCTATGGACTTTTTTGCCTCTTCGATCTTTGAAAAACTGATGGGCAGAGTCATAGAGCTAGAATGCCTTTGCTCGATTGGGACAAGATCGATACTTTTTTCGGCTAGTTTAAGCAGATTCTTTTGATGGTGGCGCCGAGCAGTGGTTGTTTTTCCCATTTCTGATTTGATCGGATTATCGAAATCAGATTTGCGCCATTTTCCGTATTTATCTCTTTTGAGGAGCCGTAATTTGAAAAGGCGTTTGACAGCTTGCGACACAGTCTCTTCATCATGTCCTAGTTTCTGAGCCAACCACTTGGTGGTAGGCTCGAAGTCACGTAGATACTCGACTCGGAAGTTTTTTGGAAATTTCTGTCTAACGCAGGCGCACGAATGCC
>CAZOSN010000105.1:0-16398 GCA_964582405.1 uncultured Oligoflexales bacterium
CCCGGCCGGCTATCTGCCGTAAGTTTGGCATGCTACCCGCCATTTTGCATCTAGGTGGCGGCTTGCTAGCCACCCTTCGAATCCCGCCTTTTTGGCAAGGAAAGCCGCAGATTAAACCCTTTGTGTGATCTTTTTGGCTTTGCTATAACGGTTCGGAATTATCAGGAGTGCTGGATATGAAGTTTTGGAAGCTGGCTGCTTTGCCACTGTGTTTGATTGCGTCAACTCTCATGGCGGCACCGGCTGATGGTGAGCTGAGCTGGGACCTAGCCAAGGAACGTGGCAAAATCGTGAGCGATGTGCGCTACGAGATGACGATCGATCTTACCGAGAGCGCCGAGAATTTCTCGGGGATCAATGTGATCAGATTTCAACTTGCCAGTCTTCCTCGCCAACTTGCGCTTGATTTTTTCGAAGGGACTATCGATGAGCTTGAAGTCAACAAGGTTGCGTCCAAGCTCATCAACTACGATCAGGCCCGCCTTCTTCTCTCCAAATCCGACCTCAAGGTCGGGTTGAATGAAGTTAAGATCAAATTTCATCACGCCTACGCATCGGACGATAATGGGTTTTACCGCTTTGTGGATCCGGAGGATAAGAGGGTCTATTCGTACACCAACTTCGAGCCCTTTGATGCCAACAAGATGTTCCCAGCCTTTGATCAGCCCGACCTTAAAGCCAGGTTTACGCTGTCAGTCAAGGCACCTAAGAGTTTCAAAGTCATAAGCAACACCCGCGAACGAGCAGTTCATTCGGAGGGTGAGGCCAAACTCTGGCAGTTTCCTTCGACTTTGCCGATTGCAAGCTATGTTTTCGCGCTGCATGCTGGTGAGTTTCATGAGTGGGCTGCAGATTTTCGCCTGCCCGTCCGACTTTTTGCGAGGGAAAGCATGGCGCGCTATGTGGATCCCGACCCTTGGTTTAAAACCACCAAAGCCGGCCTCGACTTTTTTGATCATTATCTCGGTGTTCCTTACCCGTATCAAAAATATGACCAGGTGATTGTTCCTGATTTTGGCCCAGGAGCCATGGAAAATGTGGGCGCTGTGGCTTTCAATGAGCGTTACATTAAAAAAGGTGGCGCCAAGGCAGACGACTTGCGCGGTCTCTATGCGACGATCCTTCACGAGATGGCCCATATGTGGTTTGGAGATTTGGTGACCATGCGATGGTGGAACGATCTCTGGCTTAACGAATCGTTTGCGACGTTTATGGCAAGTAAGGCTTTGCCGGAAGTCAGCCAGTTTAAAGACCCCTGGCGACGTTTTATTGCGCATGGCCTGCCCAATGCGTACCGAACCGACGAGATGGATGGCACAAGGCCCGTAACGACAACGGTCGATAGCACGGCAGATGCCTCCGCCATTTTTGATAGCATCACGTATGCCAAGGGTGGGCAAACGTTGCGGACTCTCGAGAGCCGTTTGGGCGAGGCCAGTTTTCGCGAGGCACTGAAGAAATATCTGACCAAATACGCCGATCACAATGCTGATTTTGAAGAGTTTTTCGCCGAGATGGCCCCCTATTCGAAATTCAATATCGAAGAATACAAAACAGAGTTTCTTAAAAGTGCCGGTGTCAACGGCCTCCGCGTGCACCTGGCTTGCGATAGCGATGAGGCGAAGATAACCCGCTTTGAATTTGAGCAGGAGCTAGATCCGCGCTACCCTCTGGTCCGGCACTACCAGCCTAAAGTTACTTTTTACAGTCTGAATGCCAAGGGCGATCTCGAGGCGTATCATTCGGAATCCGTGGTGGTTGATGCGATCAAGACACCGGTTGGTTCCTTTGTCGGGAAAAAGTGCCCGGATTTCGTCTACCCCAATAGCGACGGGCTTGCTTATGCCAAGGTCTTCCTTGACACCAAATCGCTCAATGCGGTGCTCAAGTCGTTTGCGTCTCTTCAAGAACCCATTTTGCGCGATCAGGTGCAAAACGCGCTGACCGACGAGCTTCGCCGCGGAGATTTACCGCTGCAAGTCTATCACGAGGTGATGACCAGTCGTTTGGCGGACGAACATGATTTTACCTCGCTTGAGCTGTTGACCAGCGACCTCGGGGAGTATCTAGAGTTTGCTCGCAAGGGATTGAACGATGCGGCCGGCATGCAGGGGACAGTTCAAGGTTTGTTGCAAAAGCGGCTTGCTGCAAGTGCCCCGGGGTCAGATGAGCAGTATCTATGGTTTGATGCCCTGGTTGACCTGGCCCGCCAGCCCGAAGTCCTGCAGACTTTGGCGGAATTTTTGCAGGGCAAGCAGACGCTCGCTGGATTTGTTTTGGATCAGGATCGTAGGTGGGCCATAGTCAAAAAGCTTGCGGAGTTCAACTTTGCTTCGGCCAGTGAGTTAGTGGCAAAGGAGACAGCAAGCGATCGTTCTAAGCGTGGCGAGCTTGCAGGAATGATTGCGCGGTTTAATCTCGCGCAGCAGAGCGAGCGGGTCGCGGTATTGAGGCAAATCAAGGATCCAAAGAGCGCTATGGTTGGGCATATTAGGCGTGCCTATGCGTATGCCTTGACCAGCGACACCGGTGAACAGACCAAGCTGCAGTTTTTGCCAGAGTTGCAGGCGAGTTTGCCCGCCATGGTGGACGGATTTCCTGGAGGGATGGCAGCGCGGTTGATTGCGGGTTTGCTGCCCCGTACCTGCTCACAGGAAGCTATCGATATGGCGACCCAAATTTTGGTTGGTCACCCCAAATGGCCGGCACCGGTGGTTAAGACGCTTAAGCACTATCGCGACGATGAGCGCCTGTGCCTTCGGGTTCGTACCCGCAGCATCGCTCACCAAACGCACTGAAGGGTTGGTTTTGCGAGATCGGGTTGTATTTTTTGTCAATGGCAAGCGCCACGAGGTCATGGGTGCTTGGATTTTCCGGCCGCTCTCGGATTATTTGCGCTATGAGGCGCGGCTTACGGGCACCAAGGTTGTCTGCAAAGAAGGCGACTGCGGCGCTTGCACGGTGCTCTTTGCGTCAGCTTTTGCGTCAGCTTTTGCGTCAGCTTTTGCGAATGAGCGCTTTCGTTCGCTCAATGCCTGCATCACGCTTGTGGCTCAGGTGGATGGTTTTCAGCTCGTTACCGTGGAGGGGCAGGCACTGGATGGTGTCCCAAGTCCGGTCCAGAAGTCACTTGCCGCCAACTATTCAGCCCAGTGCGGCTTTTGCACGCCGGGATTTGTCGGTAGCATCTCGGCTCTTGCGGAATCAAAGCCGAAGTTTAACGAACAAGATGTCAAAAACTTTTGCACAGGCAACCTATGCCGGTGCACGGGCTATGAAGATATCATCCGTGGCGCGCTTGCGACCCAATGGGAATCTTTTCCGACCTTAAAAGAACGCTACCTCGCGCCCCAGACTGCGGCTGAGCTTCAGATGCTCGCTGAGGAGGGGACTGAGGTCGCCTGGGCGGATGGGTTGTACTATGCTCCGCAACATTTTGATCAGGCTTTGGTGTTTCGGGCTAAGCATCCTGATGCCAAAATCTGGGCTGGTGGCACGGACCTCGGTGTTCTCCTTAATAAAGGTCGATTTGAACCGCAAAAATTGCTGAATCTTGGCCGAATCTCGGAATTGCACGAATGCCGCGTCCAGGACGCGGAGCTTTCGGTCGGTGCCAGTATATCTCTAACGCGCTTTCAAGCCCATTTGCCCGAGGATTTGGCGGAATTTGATCGGTATCTGCACCGGTTTGCTGCCATGCAGATCAAAAATACCGCGACTCTGGCGGGTAATATCTGCAACGGTTCACCGATCGGGGACTCCATGCCGCCGCTTATGGCACTTGATTGTGAGGTAGAGCTTGCGAGTACCCAGGGGATCAGGCGCGTGATGCTCTGTGACTTTTACCTTGGTTATCGAAAGCTTGCGCTGGGACCAAACGAACTTCTCTCGCGAGTCATCGTCCCTAGGCCAAAAAAACCCGAGTTTTTTCGCTGCTACAAAGTATCCAAGCGGCGTGACCTCGATATTTCGTCCGTCGCAGCGGCTTTTTACTGTGAGCTTTTCGAAGGTCGGATCTCAAAGGTGCGCGTTGCCTACGGTGGTGTCGCGCCAGTACCTCTGAGGCTAGCTCCCGTTGAGGCTGCGTTGCTCGGCCAAGCTTTTGATCACAATACCTGCGCCGCCGCCGAGAAAATTCTGGAGCAGACGATCAAACCGATTGCGGATCTGCGGGGCAGCGCAGCCTACCGGACCAGCGTCGCCCGCAACCTGCTGCGCCGCTATTTCGATGACTGCGGCGGGGTGTAGTATGAAAGAGGGTGTAAGGCATGATTCGGCGCTCGGCCACGTTATGGGAACAAGCGAATTCATCGATGATAGGCCCAAGGTGGTCGGCGAGCTTGTGGTTGGAATCGGTGCTAGTCCAATTGCGTGTGGGACACTAAAGCAGATCGACACAGAAGCCGCCAGGTTGATCCCGGGTGTTGTTGGGATCTTCACAGCGCGTGATTTAAGCCACAATCAATGGGGTCCGGTCAAACAGGATCAGCCACTTCTTTGTGAAAAAGAGATCAACTACGTTGGCGAACCGTTGTGTGTGGTGGCGGCTTCGGATGAATGCGTCCTAGCACGGGCGCTAAAGGCGATTCGCTATGACTTTGATGAGAAAGATCCCATCCTTTCGATTGAGGCTGCTCGGGCGGCGAAAAATTTTTTTGGAGCGCCGATTTCTGTTCGTTCGGGGGACACAGCAACGGCGATGGCCGGAAGTGCGCGGGTGCTTGCGGGGGAGTTTTTCAGCAAGGGGCAAGACCATTTCTACCTCGAATCGCAGGCGGCTTGTGTCTACCCGGGTGAGCAGCGCGAGCTAACCGTGCATTGTTCCTCGCAGCATCCAACAGAGGTGCAGCATGTGGTAGCCCATGCGTTGGGGCTTCGCTATCATGAGGTTGTGGTCGTGGTCAAACGCATGGGTGGAGCGTTTGGCGGCAAAGAATCGCAGGCTTCACACTATGCGGCACTCTGTGCGTTGGCTGCGCAAAAAACCAAAAAACCATGCCGGCTCATCCTGTCCAAAGATGAGGATATGGTTGCCACGGGCAAGCGCCATCCTTTTTTTACCGAGTGGCGCGTGGGGATAGACCACGAAGGGCGAATTCTGGCGCTTGAGGCCTTGCTCTATTCCGATGGTGGGGCCTACCTCGACCTTTCGACGCCGATTATGCAGCGGGCGATTTTTCATATCGACAATGCCTATTTCTTGCCCAATGCCAGCATCACAGGCAGGATTTGCTTTACGAATACCTCGCCGAACACGGCATTCAGAGGGTTTGGTGGACCCCAAGGCGTTATGGTGATTGAGCATATAATCGAGGAAATCGCCGCGACATTGGGGGTCGATTCGCTCCTGATCCGTGAGCGCAATCTGTATGGCAAAACTGAACGCAATTGCACGCCTTATGGGCAGATCGTTCGCGACCATTTTTTGGATGAGATCGTGGCGCGTTTACGCGCATCGAGCAATTACGAGGCGCGTCTCAAAGAAGTGGCAGAATTTAATAAGATGACGCGCGACAGGGTCCGCGGTCTTGCCTTGACCCCTGCCAAATTTGGTATATCTTTCACCCTCCGACTGCTCAATCAAGGTAACGCGCTCGTTAACGTTCATCTGGATGGCACAATTCAGGTCTCTACCGGCGCCACAGAGATGGGGCAAGGGGTAAATACCAAGATCGCCATCATTGTGGCCGAGGCACTTGGAATTCCTGCGGATCAAGTCAGGGTCATGCCGACCTCGACCGAGAAAAACCATAACACCTCCGCAACGGCTGCTTCGAGTGGCTCCGATATCAATGGCGCCGCTGCGCTCCATGCGATTTTAAAAATTCGCGATCGGCTTGCTGAATTCTATACCTGGTATCAAAGTTTTCCCGTGCGTCCGAATCCCTTTGCAACTCCTGAGGAATTCGCGCCCCAAGGCTCGGTTGATCTCGCGCGGGTGATTTTTCAAGATGGCATGGTCTTTTTTTTCGATAGCCCTGGGCAAAGCATGGCGTTGGCGGAGTTATTGCAGCTCGCTTATCAATTCCGTGTTTCACTTGGCGACTATGGTTATTACAAGACCTCAGGGATTCATTTTGATTGGAAAACGGGCCGCGGCCAGCCCTTTCTTTATTACACGACCGGGGCTGCGGTAAGCGAGGTTGAGGTTGACTGCTTGACCGGGGACACCAAGGTCCTGCGCACGGACATTTTGATGGATTTAGCGCGTCCGATCAATTTTGGAATCGACCGAGGTCAGGTTCTTGGTGCTTTCGTTCAGGGCATGGGTTGGGTGACGAGCGAGGATCTTTGCTATGATAGCGCGGGTCGGCTTGTGACTCATTCTCCGACCACCTATAAGATTCCAAACATTCAGGATATCCCGCGCATTTTTAAGATCGATTTTGTCGAAGGCCGAAGCAATCCGCTCAATGTCCGCGGTAGCAAGGCCGTGGGCGAACCGCCTTTTCTTCTTTGCGCCTCAGTTTTTGCCGCGATCAAAAAAGCGCTCATAAACAAAGCAGGTCACAAGGCGAGGCCAATCTACCTGCCGGCCACACCTGAAGAGGTTTTAAAGTACTTGGCTTAGGGTCTGCAAAAATTTGAATTCCGGAAAGCCTCTTAAGGAATCGTAAGCTTGATCTCCCCGAGGAATATTGAATCCTGCAGGCTTAATTGGCAGAGGAGCGTTTGATCTCTCGCAAGTTGGGGAAAATTCCTCTTGCAAAAGAACGAATGAAAACCTCGCTGCTCCGCATTACCTTGAATTGAACTTTTGAGTTCGGGACGTTCGAGGAGAATTCCGCCCAAAGTCCATTCTTGCGTGACACGCTCCCTCACCCCGGGAGGAGCGACAATGGGTGCTACGCAGCAGATCGTGTTGCCCTGGCGCAGGGTTTCTTTGAATTCATAGAGTGAAAGCTCATCGGTGAGGACTTTGACGCCAAGGCTTTTCTGATTTTCATTGGTCGCAAAATGCGGTTTCTCCAACCAGACCGATAGCATGGGGAAGCGCCAGCTCATGGGGAGTGCAAGCAGGGCAAGAAATGTAAAACAAAACAGAACAGCCGATGACTTAAATTGCTTTTTTTCAAATCTCATGGGCATGAGGGCAGGGATGGCAAAAGCGCTGAGACCCCAGTAAAACTCATGAAGATGCTTTGGGAAAAGAAATGGCCAAAGGAAGCTTCCAGCAGAGAGAAAAGTCCAGAGCCTGAGAAATTTGCGGTACGTCGTGGCTAAGATAAGGCGTTCCCACAGGTTGTCCCAAAGCGTGGTAATGAGAAGTCCAGCCGTGATTGTGAGGTAGATCCAGCGCTGTGTTTTGAAAAAAAACGGAAGGCAGTACATGAGAATATATTGCGTCATGCTCTGCATCGCATACTGTGACACCCAGTTTAAGACATGAACCTTGATCGACCAATGGCCGAGCGCCTCGTAGCGGCTTGCAACTCTAGTGATAATGCTCATGGCAAGAAAAATCGGGAATAGACACAGAAAAAATATCATCAATTTGCTGGTGTGCTGAAAATCGCGCTCCATTGACAACACGGAATAGATTCCGGAGGCAAAGAATACGAGGGATAGTGCGTTTTTCAGGTACTTCATAACCGAGCTTTACTGGGGATTTGATTCATTGTACGGGGATGGAATTTAAAAGCCAACCATCTTTTGTTGATGCTGTCTTAACCTGGATTCTTGCCATGTGTTGGAGCCTAAGTTAAAATGCCAAAAAGCCGATTTCGAATTGAGTTTTCTATAGGGTGGACCCATGAACTATACCCTTGGTATTTTGTTGAGCGTTTGTCTTGTACCTGCTGCACTAGGTGCGGCAAAAAAAGTCGCATTGGACCCGACTTGCGGTAAAAAAGCCGATAGCTTTTTGACCAAGAAATGGCATGGACTCGAGGAGTGGCGGCCGGTCATTTCCAGGGATGCCCATGTATCGACACTACGTTCGCCGACCGACACAGTCGGAGTTTGGGTTGAAAAAGCTCTGGTCGCTGATCAGGTGGTTGAAGTCACGAGGATCTCGGCGACCGAACTTACTAGGGTTAACTTTGGCGAAAAATGCAAACCAACCGAGCGCAAAATTCCCCTTATCCCCGAGCCCGAACCAGAGCATGCTTTTACCGACGAAAAACTTGCGGCTGAGGTTGCCTCAGGCAAGCCGGGGGTAGTCTATGTCTGGTCGCCTCACATGCAGATTTCGATCTTGGGTTTAGTCGAGGCCTTATCGGCTGGCAAGAATGCCAAGGTTCGGGTTATTCCGGTGCTAAGCCGCGATTCGGATGTAAGTTATGCGCTGGAAGCAAAAGCCGTGCATCAGCTTGAACTCGATCCGATCCTCGTCAATCATTCGCTTGAGCTTTCCATGCGCAGCATCGAACAACATTTGCCTTCGATGATTCTTTATAAGAATCGGGCTATCATAAATACCCCATTTCGGGGCTATGAGGATCGTGAGACGTATGAAAAGCTTTTTCATGACTATCTTTCGCCAGCGTCAGTCAACTAGGTCTCGCAGCGGAACTCGCCAAGGGCGCGGGTTGACGACCAAAAAGACGAAGGATACCCGAGTGTGGAGTTGCGCGTTGAGCCAAAGGATCGCAGCTTTGCTCGCAGTCCTGATCCTTGGCAATCCCCATGCCAGCGCTCAGGATAGCCTATGTCAGCCACTCGTTGCTGCACCGCGACGGGAATTCGTCCCTCGGCTTCAGCCCAGCTACTGGATCACCGTGGCTCCCAGCGGTGATTATCTTGCTTACATGACCGTGCAGGGGAATTTTCTGATCGACACATCTCCTACGAGCATTGGGGCCGTTTTGGTTGCGCCGGGCAAGGTTGATTTGCAATTTTCGGCGGATGAAAAATATTTCACGTTGGTTAACAAGCATGCAAGCGATGCCAAGCGGATTTCGTTCGGTGTGCCCCAAGGGACCTCTTGGTATTCGTTCCCGGGGCTTTTGGGTTTTTTTGACAAGAGTAAACTATTCAATGAACCCGTCTGGGATGGGCTCCAGCATCCTGAAAAAGCAAGACGGATAAACCCGATTGCAATCGACCGCACCTTTTACAATCACTACCATAGCATGGCAGTCTATAAGGATGAAAATGGTCAGGAATGGCATCGGATTTTGAATGATCTCAAAGGTGCGAGCTTCCGCGACTACCGCTGGGACAATGGCGTGCCACAGCCTTCGGATATCGCCTATATCACCAGTGGCGCCCCCCTTATCGATCAATATGGCAATTCTTTCATCGATCTTCCGATGCTCTCGCGCGATGGCGTTTTTTTCGCAGGCTTTAACCGTCAGACGATGACAACTCAAATTTTTGGGATTTCAAAGAAGCGCGAACGGCGGCTTGTGACTGATCTCGGAATGGAAACCGGCAAGCTTGCCTTTAGCTATCCGGATCCAGCTTCGCCATTTCTCTATGTTGCGTTTCATGTCGACTATGTAAGTCACGAGGAAGGCAATAAGATGACAGGCACGATTCTCAATCAGGCTAAAGACGTCCTTGTGATCAAATTGCGCCGGTTTAAGGATAACGATGGCGAGGAAAGCCTGGAAAAAGTGTCCTATGCCATGATTACGCAGACAGGGGTTTTGGGTGAGGGCAATTACTACCCACAGTGGTCCAAGAATGGGCAGCTGTATTATGTTGAGGTCAAGCGCGCCGGGCCTGGAAAAACCTATCGCTTTATTCAAACCGACCCGCAGGCTTTTCCTTTTCGGCGGTTTGATCTGCCGCAAAAGTTTTCAAGTTATGCGACATCGTGTGGGCGGCGGCAATTTCACTCGATGGTGGCGCTTGGGGCGACCTGGGCACAGCATTGCAGCCAATTTGCAGCGCAGCTGACTGCGGCTGATGCAGCGATCTATGCGATGGGTCTGCGCGGCAAAACCTGTGATCAGGCAGCTGCAGCTTGGATGAACGATAAGCAGGGTATCTTAGCCTACCAACGGCTGTTTGCGCTGAGAACTCCACACCATATTGCAGGTTACATTAGGCCGGATGGGCGCTGGACGCAAAAAGCGGAGAAAAGTTTGGAGCTTGTTGCCGAACGCAACGAGTTGGCGGCTTTAAAATCAGAGGATCTGAGCAAGGTATGCAATAACGATTACGATACGATGTCCTATATTTGCCCCGACAGCACTCTCGTGCAGTAGTGCAAGCGAGGTCCTGAGGGCAACCTCATGTCTATTGGCTTGACCAGAGACTTGTGCCGCTCCCATGGGTTCGCCAAACGCTGATTTCTCTGAATTCAATCCTGAAGGGGTCTATTTCGTGGTCGCACGAGGCCTCGCGTCAGAGTTTGTCTTGGTTTCTGGGCATGAGCGTGCAAATTCCTGCTTGCCGACTTTAAGAGGCTAAACTAAACTCCACCCCACGAGTCGGTCGACCCAAGGTACAATGGAGGGCTTTATGAAAACCTTGATCCGCTTTTTACTCATCGCCTCAAGTCTCGCGACACCTTTGGCCGCGCTGGGAGACGGTTTGCAGTATGTTGAGGAGATGGATTTCATCCCGTCAGCGCTGATCGCTGATACCTGGGAATTTAAATGCGATGTCGCCGCACCAATGATTGCGGCCTGGCAGCAAAGTTATGGGAAAATTACCCCTGATCTAGATCGCGCAACGATCGTTGCGATATCGCGCTGGGCGCAAGAGGAGATGGAAAATAATTTTTCGCTGAATCCTGATCCTATGGCCCAACCCGAATCGGCCTATTGCAATGAACAGTACTTTATGACCGATACCACGATCCAAACGCTGCCATCGCACAGCGAGTCCGTTGTACGTTGGCTGAAGGTCTTTGCTGTGTTTGAACGCGAAACAGGCACGCCGGTTGAGACTTTTGTCACGATCCGTGGCGAGCGGCAAGAGTAGCGCAAGTGCTGCCGCGCGCTTCGGGCACTTAACTCCCTGTGGGGTCGCTAGCGGCTAATGGTCATGTTCGCCGTTGTGGACATGGCCATGCTCTAGTTCTTCAGCAGTCGCCGGTCTGACCGAAATAATCTCCACGTCAAAATTAAGGTCGGTACCTGCAAGCGGGTGGTTCGCGTCGAGGGTGATCGATTCGGGATCCATGCTGGTGATCGTAAGGTTCATGATCTCACCGCTCGGTGCCTCTGTCTGGAGTGTCATGCCGATATGAAGATCATTGATATGCGCCAGGTCATCGGCAGGTACGGTCTGCACGAGATCATCGATTCTCTCGCCGTAGCCGTCCTTGGCTGAAATGCGTGAGCTGATTTTGTCCCCTGCGCCCCGTCCGAGAATGTCATTTTCGAGCTTACCGAGAAGGACGCCGATTCCGTGAATATACTCGAGTGGATCCTGACCGCTGCTTGAGTCTATGACTTCGCCGTCGTTGTCCTTGAGCGTGTAGTGAATTTTGACGACGGTGTGATTGGCAACCTTCATTTCAGGGACTCCTAGATAAAAGATACAAACGAGCGATTGTAACGGGATTGATTTTTTTGTCTACCGTTCTTGCTTATATTGTCATAGTGGCGTACTTAATCTATTTAGCCATTGAATCTATCCTAACTTGGCCTTTTAATAGCTGCGGGGCAAATGTTTTCTCCAATGGTTTGAGGATGATGCGATGACCGATACCAAGTCTGAGTTTGCGATCGTGGGCGGGGGGCTGGTGGGGGCGTTTTTGGCCACCTTGCTGGCCCCGCGATTTAAAGTCGGTCTTTATGAAAAGCGATCCGACCCGAGGGTCCATGCGTTGGACCGAGGGCGATCGATCAACTTGATTCTGACAGCCCGAGGTTTGAACGCGCTGGCTGCCATAGGCATGCGTGATGCGGCCGTCGCCTTGGCAACACCAGTCT
This sequence comes from uncultured Oligoflexales bacterium, assembly GCA_964582405.1. GTDB lineage: Bacteria > Bdellovibrionota_B > Oligoflexia > Oligoflexales > Oligoflexaceae > CAZOSN01. Next base: position 11,835 of record CAZOSN010000105.1, read on the forward strand.
ATGGCCGTGAGATTCACAATCCTGATGGCACCACGGCATACCAACCCTATAGTGCGGATGGAACTCATTTCAACTATTCAATCTCGCGTGCGGCGGTGAACAAATTACTGCTCACGGCGGCGGAAGCACGAGCTGTTCCGATCTACTTTGATCATGACTTTCGGAGTCTGGATTTGAACCGGAAGCTGTTGGTGATGGAAGATCGCGTCGCGGGTAGGCTGCGGGAAATTGCTGTGGCGCGCCTAATTGGTGCCGATGGCGCATTTTCTCGTGTGCGCGAGGCGCTTGCCGAACAGTGCGGTATCAAAGTATCGATCAGCCCGCTAGGTCACAGCTATAAGGAGCTAGAGATTCCGAGCGAGTCCGGTCGATCGCTCCGGCGAGATGCTTTGCACATTTGGCCGCGAGGGCAGATGATGCTCATGGGGTTACCTAATAATGATGGAAGCATCACGATGACCCTCTATTTGCCCGATGAGGGCGCCCTTAGTTTTGCGGCGTTGGATCACCCGACTCGGATTAAGCAGCTGTTTCAGGAATATTTCGCCGATGCCTGGGATCTGATGCCTCGCTGCCTTGATGACTTTCTCAGCAACCCAGTCGGCAGTTTGAACACGGTCTCGGCTCTTCCCTGGCATGACTCTGATGAATTTGTCACACTGATCGGCGATGCGGCCCATGCGATCGTGCCGTTTTTCGGACAAGGTATGAACTGTGGTTTTGAGGATGGCATGGATCTTTTTACCTGTCTTACCGACCAACACACCCATGCCTCGGCCTTCGCCCGGTTTGGAGCCATGCGCAAACCCAATACCGACGCGATTGCCGCCATGTCGCTCGATAATTTTCGTGAGATGAGCGATAGGGTCGGTGATCCGCAATTTTTACTTAGGAAGGCTGTCGAGCGAAAATTGGAGCGCACCTGGCCAGATGACTACAAATCGCGGTATGCGCTGGTGACATACAGCCTGGTCCCCTATGCCGTTGCGCATCGTGCCGGACAAATTCAGGATGCGATTCTCGACGAACTTACGGTGGGGATAACCAAGCCAGATGAGATCGACATGGACCGCGCCCATGCTCTGATCCAAGCCAGACTTGTCCCGTATTTGCGCCAGAAAGGATAAGCTCTCAGTATCGCACTGATAGTTTAACATGGACATGGTAAATTATAATTTAATTAAATCTAATTAAAAAAGCAGGTTCGGTTCAGCAAATATTTGCAAATCCGTGCGATCCTATATACAGGAGAGGAGAAAGCTTTTCAGAACTTGTGGCAAAGCGGTTAATGTTTCGTTCGCAAAAATTTAACCGTTCGGTGATACCGATGAATGTGGGTTTATTGCGTTGGCGGACAAGATTAACTGAGTTGGAAGCGGTTTTGACAAGCCATCGGCTAATTTTTACCATGTAGGAATCGGCACTGAGCGTTGATGATTTCCTGTGAGAGGTTCAATGGGCAAAGTATTAGTAATCGTCGAGTCGCCCGCAAAGGCTAAAACGATTGGCAAGTATTTGGGTAAGAACTATATCGTCAAATCCAGTGTCGGTCATATCCGGGATTTGCCTACCAGCGGCAGCGCCGTCCCCAAAGAGGGTGACGCAGAAGCTGATGAATCGAAGCCCAAAGCTCGGGCCAAACCCACCAAATCCAAGAAGGCTGGAAAATCGGAAGATGAGAAAAAGCGCGAGGTCAAGTCCAAGCTTTTCCATCGCATGGGGATAGATCCTTCGAATGGCTGGAAGGCTCAGTATGTGATCCTTCCTGGCAAGGAAAAGGTGCTTAAAGAACTAAAAGCATCGGCAGAAAAAGTGGAGGAGGTGTACCTCGCGACTGACCTTGACCGAGAAGGGGAGGCCATCGCTTGGCATTTGAGCGAGTCGATTGGCGGCGATAAAAGCCGCTTTAAGCGCGTGACATTTACCGAGATTACAAAAAAAGCGATTACCGACGCATTTGATTCTCCGTCCAAACTGAATATGAACATGGTTAACTCTCAGCAGGCCAGGCGTTTTCTTGACCGCGTGGTGGGTTACACCCTGTCACCGCTTCTTTGGGCACACATCGCTCGCGGGTTATCGGCCGGCCGTGTCCAGTCGGTCGCGGTGCGCCTGATCTCAGAACGCGAAAAAGAAATTCATGCCTTTAGGCCCGAAGAGTATTGGGAGATTTTTGCCGATGTCGAGGCAAAAAAAGGTCTGTTAAATATTCAGTGCACCAAGTTCGAAGGGGCTCCGCTCAGGCCGACAAACGAGGCCGAGGCGATGACGGTGGTCAAGTTTCTTGAGACTCACCCGCTCAATCTTGACAAGCGCGAGGACAAGCCGACCTCGGCCAAGCCTAGCGCCCCCTTTATTACCTCGACCCTGCAGCAGGCTGCGAGCGTAAAATTGGGTTTTGGGGTCAAAAAAACCATGACCTTGGCTCAGAGGTTGTACGAAGAAGGTCATATCACTTACATGAGAACCGACTCGACCAATCTAAGCAAGGATGCGGTCGAAAGCTGCCGCGAGTTTATTCTGGCAAACTATGGCAAGAATTACCTGCCTGCCGAACCTTTGGTCTATTCGAGCAAGAAGGGAGCGCAGGAGGCTCACGAGGCCGTGCGACCATCAGATGTTATGATGACCCCAGACCGCTTGGACCCCTTGGTAGAAAAAGACGCCTCTCGATTATACGACTTGATTTGGCGGCAGTTTGTAGCCTGTCAGATGCCCAACGCCACTTTTGATAGCACAACCTTGATTTTTGGATGCGGCGGCTATGAACTTAGAGCTAGAGGCCGTGTCCTCAGGTTTGACGGCTTTATGAAAGTTCAGCCTCCCGCCAAGAAAAAAGGCGAAGAGGACATGATTCTGCCTGATCTCAAAGAAGGTGAGCCAGTTAAGCTCCTCAAGGTGAACCCTTCCCAGCATTTCACCAAGCCGCCCCCGCGCTTTACCGAAGCGAGCTTGGTTAAGGAACTCGAAAAACGCAGCATCGGACGGCCTTCGACTTATGCCGCGATCATCTCGACAATTCAGGATCGGGGCTATGTCGTCTCCGATAAACGGCGGTTTTTCTGCCTCAAGATGGGTGAGATCGTTACCGACCGATTGGTGGAAAACTTCGATGATTTGATGAGCTATGATTTTACCGCCAACATGGAGGAAGACCTCGATAGCATTGCTTCGGGGGACCGCAATTGGCGTGAGGTGCTTGATACTTTTTATGCCGACTTTGATCAGAAAGTCGAATTAGCTTCGCAGAATATGCGTGACAACGAGCCAACACCAACCGATATACCTTGCCTCGAATGCTCAAGGCCCATGATGATTCGCACGGCGCGTACCGGTGTATTCTTAAGCTGCTCGGGCTATGCTTTGCCGCCCAAGGAGCGCTGCAAGAGCACGATCAATCTGGTGCCAGGCGAGGAGGCGGTCTCGGCCAATCCCGACGACGACGCGGATGAGGTCGATCTTTTCGAACTTCAGTCCAAGAAACGCTGTCCCAAGTGTGAGACGGCCATGGATTCGTACCTGGTCGATGAGGAGCGCAAGCTGCATGTCTGTGGCAATAATCCTGACTGCGATGGGTTTATCGTTGAGCACGGCAAGTTCAAGATCAAGGGCTATGATGGCCCGGTGATTGAGTGCGATAAGTGCGGCGACAAGATGGAGCTTAAGACGGGCAGGTTTGGTAAATACTTTGCCTGCAACCGGGCGCCAGATTGTAAAAATACCCGAAAACTTTTACGCAACGGCGAGGCTGCTCCGCCCCGCTGCGATCCGATTCCCATGCCCGAGCTGAAATGTGCCACGTCTGATGGGTACTTCGTGCTGCGCGACGGTGCTGCAGGGATTTTTCTGGCGTCAAATCAGTTTCCCCGCTCACGCGAGACGCGGAAGCCACGGGTCGAGGATCTATTGCGCCACAAGGATAAACTAGACCCCAAGTATGCGTACCTCACCAAAGCGCCGGTTCACGATCGCGAAGGTCATTCGGCTGTGATTAGGTTTGCACGCAAGACCAAGGAGCATTTTGTGATGTCCGAGGTTGAGGGCAAAGCAACCGGATGGTCCGCTCACTTTGAAAACGGCAAATGGGTCGAGCGCATCGACGATAAAGAGAAAGGAAAGGTAGCAAAATAGCTGCCGCATGGCGGGATTCCCCAAAAAAAAGGCGGGTGAGGTTTTGACTCTGTCAGAACTCACCGCGTAGGCCTAGAAATACCCGCTCGTCGCGCCTTTGACCAAGGAACAGCCCTGATTCCACCACATAGTAGCCTGACCAAAATTCGATGCCTAGGCCCGCGAGTCCCAGTCCAAATGTTGGATTACCTTGGCTTAGGCCGGTTTGCAAAACGACCAATCCCAAGGGCAATTCAACTCCAGTATTGATCCGAAGGGGTAGGGAGCGCGTTTCTTCGTGGAATGTCGCGTCATAGTCAAGGGAGTATGAGCATCGGGGTTTGCAAAGCGCCATGGTCCAAAAATAGGTTAGCCCTAGCCTGTAAGATGGAGCGAGTTCGAGGAGATGTTCGTCTTTGTACGCACCAAGATTGAGGCCAAAGGGATCGCTGAT
>CAZOSN010000106.1:0-16270 GCA_964582405.1 uncultured Oligoflexales bacterium
CGTCACCCAAATCGGCTCTCCTCCGTACCATCTGCTATCGGTGACCGCCGATTTATCGCGAATCGAGTAGGTAAGGTTGAGACTCTCGTCATAAAATGAATTTCCGACGATGCCATGGTGCTCGGAATACAATCCTGTCACGATCGTGTAGTGATTAGGAAATGTCGAGGAAGGAAAAATCGGCTTGAGCCGCTCCGCCCAAACCCCTGACCTTGCAAGCTCCAAAAGACGCGGAGGCTTATAGTGCTCCAGATAGTCCCAGCGCATCCCATCAATCGAAACAAGCACCAGAGTTCGCGGCACGGTCCGCTGAGGCAGGGCCTGGTCCGGTGTCACGCAGGAGACAGACAGAAGCAAAAAAACACAACAGATCAACCCGCGCAGCATACTCCTTGACCTCCGTCAGGCGCGAAACAGCTCGCCCATTTTTTTGCCCAGAATAAGCGAGGCACCGAGGATACAGCTCGCCAGAATCGCCATGCTGATCACCCCCAGGGCGCTTGCCAAAAACTCACCCGCCCCCTGCTCGAGAAACAGCGCATAGATCGCCTTGGTCAAAGGATAAAATCGGTCCTTCATGGCAAGAATCAGTGAATCGCTCACATCCAGCATGGCATAAGCAAACGACAGCAAACCTCCCGCAATGAGGTTGGCCATGACCAACGGAAAAGTAATCCTTCGCATCGTTTCAAGTCGTGACGCGCCAAACGTATGGGCAGCTTCTTCGAGCGACACGGATGTCTGCTGGAGTCCAGCCGACGCAGACCGCACCATGAACGGCAACCTTCGAATGGCATAGGCAATGATCAAAAGCGGCACCGGATTTTCGACCGGATCAAGGAATGTGTTTGAATACGTCACCACATAACCAAATGCGAGCACAATGCCAGGGAGGGCAAGAGGCACCATCGCAAGTGTGTCAAGCATACCCGAGCCAGGAATCAGTTTGCGCACAACCACATAGGCGATGAGTAACCCGAGTACCAAATCGAGCAAGGTCGCCGCTGACGCAAAGAGAAAACTATTTTTGATCCCAATAAGCGACAGTTCATTGTCAAACACCTGCCTAAAATGCTCCGTCGTGTACTCGAGAGGCAGCGGTGTCATAAACCACTTGTGACTCAAGCTCGTGATCACCACCGAAATATGCGGAATCAGAGCCAAGCCGATCACAACAAAATACAAAAGAAGAACAGGAACATAACCCCAGGCTTTGAGCGGTTGCACGGGATTACTCACATGCCCCTTGGCCATCATCGCAAAGTTATTTTGCCGCATCGAAAGCTTGGACAGCACAAAAAACAAGACCGTGAGTAGGATCACAATAAAGACCAACGCATACCCCATGGGATTTTCATTCGCGTCGGTGACCATATTAAAAATCTTAACCGGCAGAGTTTCGTGAAAACCCACAAGCAGCGGTGTTCCAAGATCAGTCACGGCCCAGATGAACACGATCACCGCGCCTGCAAAATACCCCGGGCGGGCCAAAGGCCACACGATATCTTTGAGTCGCCGTAGGCGCGATACTCCTAAAGTCTCGGCCATCTCCTCCATCGACGGGTCGATATTGGCAAGGGCTGCTGACAAATTGAGGTACATAATGGGGTAAAGATGAAGAACCTCAAGCACAACCACAGCCCAAAACATCAGCTCAGGACCCAGCCAATCAATGGGCCGATCGATTAGCCCCCAATCCATAAGGGTGAGGTTGACCGAACCCCGGCGGGCAAAAAACCTCTGGATTCCGATCGCACCGACAAACGGGGGCATGATCATGGGCACAAGCAGAAGGCCCGACAAGATCGTCTTGCCCCGAAACTCAAACCGCGCTGCAATCAAAGCCAGCGGCAGACTGAGTGCCGTCGTCAATGCGGTCACCGCGATTCCGATAAGAATGCTATTTAGAATCGAACTGGTTTGCAGATCGTTGGCAAACAGGAGTTGAAAATAGGCGAGCGTAAACCCGTCCGGGCCCCAAAGCGCGCGCCCCATGACAAGCGCCACGGGGATGATAAGAAAAAACACCAGCATCAAACAGGTCGCGCCTAAGGTCCCATAGCCAAACAGGTCCATGAGCCAGCGCTTCCTGCGGCCGGTGTCGTCAGTATATGGAGCAACGTTTCCCGCCACCTAAGTCCCCTGACCAAAATGTTCGGCTGGCCCCAAAATCAACACGTCGTCCTGGGCTATGCCGCAAAGGACTTGATCGCCCCTTGATTTGCCATGCTCTGGCGAATGGAAAACAGTCACCCGAATGGGTAAACCTCCTGCCGCCTCAAACAAAAACTGCTCGCATTCACCCAAATAGGTGTCGCCCACGAGCGTTGCGGGAATCTGATTCTCCGTGCTGAGCCCCACGCCTGCAAAATCTACCTTAAATGCCTCAGGGCGAAGCATCGCCAGACAGGCTGAACCGACGCCAAGTTTCACCCCAAGATTTCCCTTGATGATTCCCAGCGCTGTTTTGACTTCCGCCGTCGTGCCCTGCAATGATTTGACTTCGCCTTCTATTAAGTTGGCCTCACCGATAAAACCAGCAATAAACGCATTCTGCGGCCTGTTGTACATCCCGCGTGGTGTATCGGTCTGCATCAGTTTTCCTGCATACATCACGGACACACCCGTTCCCATCGACAGCGCTTCCTTCTGATCATGGGTTACATAGAGGGTGGTGATCCCTGTCTCGGCATGAATCCGGCAGATATTCTCGCGCATTTCGAGCCTAAGCTTGGCATCAAGGTTTGATAACGGCTCATCCAGAAGCAAGGCATTCGGCCGAACCGCCAAGGCTCGCGCCAAGGCCACCCGCTGCTGCTGACCACCAGATAGCTGACCCGGCAGGCGCTCGACAAAACGATCAAGCTGGGTGATCGACAGAACCTCATCAAGGCGGCGCTTTCGCTCAGCTTCGGGCAATTTGCGCAGGGTCAACCCATACTCGATGTTCTTTCTCACGGTCATATGCGGCCACAGAGCGTAGTTCTGAAACACCATCCCTATTCCGCGTTCCTGAGCGGAGGCATGCGTCACATCTTTGCCTCCCATGAGAATTTGCCCGGCGGTCGGTTTTTCCAGACCCGCAAGCATGCGCAGGCTCGTGGTCTTGCCACAGCCCGAAGGGCCCAATAGAAAATGCAGGGCACCGCTCTTGATTTTGAGGTTGAGGTTCTCAACCGCGCAAAAGCCACCGTATCTTTTTTCGATATTGCGAAATTCTATTTCCATCCCCACCCCTAGCCTCACGGGCGAATTTTTTAAGAGCCTGGTTCAAAAGGGTCGCTATCTGATTTTCTCGGCGTTGACCCAAAGGTTCCGAAGCTCATACTGCCCAAATAATTTGCGCCTCAGCTCTTGGGTCGCCTCGATAAAACCAAAACGAATCCCTTTTCCGCAGGCGCTTTTCCGCAGGTTCTATAGCGCCAACGCTGCTTCGTATTTCTTTTGCGCAAACTTAACCCAGTCATTAACGGTTTTATTGCGCAAAACATTGTCATCCCATTTTGCGGACAACGCGATCAACTCAGCCTCGGTAACCGGAGATGCCCCGATCTTCATCAATTCTTCCTTAGTGACGCCATTTTTCATGACCTTCTGCCAGGCTTTCTTGAGTAGCTCATGCGAATCAATGATGGTCGCACCGACAAGATCATTGAGCACAAGCTGCAATTTGCTGGCTTTGGCGGCATCGTAGGGGAAAAAACCCTTTGACTCAAAAGGATTGACTGCCACGAGCCAATCGCCCTTCGTCTCATCATAGGCGCGCTTGTTGACTGCAAACCGCCCAATATCGCTCGCCTCAGGCCCATGGGGCTTGCCTTTGGGCACGATCCACAATTTTTGTGCATCCTTGCTCAACACAAATTCGACAAAACGCTGGGCGATCTCAGCATGCGGCGCGCCCTTGAGAATCGCGATTGGATCAGGATCCAAAACCGTCTGACCCTCGGGCAAATTAAATCCAAGGTTATCCTTGCCCAAGTCGTTGATCTTGGCGATCGCATAAAAATCGATCGCCATGGCCAATGCGGTATCTCCTGAAACCACGGACTTGATCGGATCTGAGCTTGAGTGGGTAAAGGAACGGGTATTGGCGCCGATGGCAGTAAGCACGGCTAGCCCTTCTTGAAAACCCAGGCTCTGGAGCACAATGTTGTTCATCGTGTTCGCCGTCCCGGAGCGCCGAGGATCGGTAAGCGAAATCTGATTAAAATACTCGGGCTTGGCAAGGTCTTGCCAGGATGTAGGCACGGCGATTTTCTCAAATGCCAGAACCTTTTTGTTGACGAATATCCCAAACGAGGACATCGCCGAAGCCACCCAGGTCCCTTTCGCACTGATAAGCTGAACCCCCGACGCGGTTTTAGGTAGCTCTTGGCTTAGGGCACCCGCCAATTTAATGGGCGCGAGGTATCCGTCCTCATCAAGCTCCATGTACGCAGCGGTGCCGCCCCCCCAGAAAATATCAACCCCAGAGGAAGCTTTCTTGTCGCCAAATCTTGCCTTCAAAAAACGCACATCATCGCTCGTTCCCCCCTGATCCAGCCATTCAACATCGACGTCCTTCTTAAATTGAGCCTTGTAGTAGGCCTTGAACGCCGACACAAACTCCTGCTGGATCGATTTGCGATGGGGAGAGATAATACTTACTTTATCCTGTGAAAACGCGATATTAGATAAGACTAAAAGCAGTGAAAGGCCGATTAGTTGCTTCATTTAGGGTCCCCACAAAGTGGCTCTTGAGATCATCGATCGTTTAGTGGTGTCGGATATTACTTGGGCGGCAGCCTGATGCAAGGATGTTTTTCGTAATTCCCCAATATTTTAATTCAAAAGAACAGCCCCAACCTGAATTCCCAGCCCACACCTATCAGAATCAAAAAGGCGTTGCTAAACGGCAAAGGCTGATATAAACATACTTAAGTTTAATAAAGGAGCGCGCCATGCCTTTTTCTATAAGCCAACTTAGGCAACTGACACTCACGCTAGCTGCGGCAAGCTGCTTCGTCGGCTCTCTCACAGCACAGGCTGTGCAAAAGCCTTCCTTTCGGCCCGCCGAAAAGCTAGCGTCCTTTGACGACCTGCACTTCTACGCCGCCTTACCATCGGGACATGCAGTAGAACTCACCATGCTGCCCATCCATAATGACAATGGCAACCTTCTCTACCAAGTGGCGCTGACCGAGTCTCAGGATGCTGGCGAGGCGCAGTGGACACCCACCGAGGTTCGTAAACTCGGGGATATGAACTGCCATGCAAAGTTCCGCGATGGTCTGCTCCAGGAAATGAACTGCGTTAATGGGCAGGGTACGGCAATGCAGCTCTTGCGCTCGGATTTCGACCATTTCAAAATCTCAACCATCGAGGCCAAGAAACCACTCTTTGTTGTCGAGCAGGCCATCTTTGGCGACGAGGCAAAAGATCTCTACCGCAAGGTCGTCAGAGATTTTTAAACAGGCTCTTTTAAACAGGCTCTTTTTAAACAGGCCCTCAAACCTCGACTTCGGGTCTTTTTATTTGAGCAGTCCCTGGCAGGCCTTTACGATATTCTGCTCGTCGAACTTAACCAGATAATCTCCCAGACCATGCTCCCTGATGTCGTCAATCAAGGCCTGATTTGAAATCGCCGAGTGAAAAATAACCCGAGACGGGCAGGCCGACTTCTTGATCAAGCGCGCAAGCTCAACACCCGTCATGATCGGCATCTCGATGTCCGTAAATACGATGTCGTAAGGTATGCTGCGCGCCGATACTTTTTCCCAAGCCTCTTTTCCATTGCGCGCAATGTCAATCACTGCTCCGTGCCGTTCCAAAATCCTCTTGACCAGACTGACAAAAACCTCGGAGTCCTCAACCACGAGAATCGACCTTCCTTCCATCTTTCGCGTTTTGGGGGTTTCGCTACCTTGAACCAGAGAAAACGCCTCTGTTTTGTCAGCAAGAAATCCTTCCAAATCAAACATGTACAAAAAGCCATCTTTGTCGCGAATCATTCCACTAATCAGGTGTTTTCCCGAGCCCGCAAATAGGGTGGGAGGTGCCTTGAGCTCAGCATTGGGCGTGCGAAACACTTTCCGCGTCTTAGCCACCTCTAGACCTACAAGATGGTTCATCACATGGCAAATAATGATCCTTGAGCTGCCTTTGGTCATACGCCCCTGCGCGAGATCGCTAAGCCCCTCATGAGCCTGGCCGCGCAACACATCGGCTAGAGGGATCACCGGAACCGGAATTCCCTCCAAATCAAACAGCGCAGAAAACGGCGCCATCTCATCAGGCAACAGCCCGAGCTTCTCCGATTCCACAACCCGCGCAACTTTCTGAACATTGATAAAGAAACGAAGCTCAGCACCTTTCAGTTCGATCGAGAACGGCAATCCCTCGATCTGATCTAACTCAGAATCACCTGGCATCTGCATACCACGACTAGCCAGCATGGGCCCGCCCCTCCCCACCATGGGACACACGGCTTGTTTCTACAAGCCCAGAAACGAGGTTTTGAAGCCTCTTGTGCGATAAGTAGCTCACTGGAGTATCTCCAATATTTAGCGTCGCTTGGTCATTGAGGCTCGCCTCCTCGACCAGAATTTTTTGCACCCTGCTCGCCTGAATCCCCAGGATCACTTGCTCAGGCAACTCGACGATGATCAGCCTATCAACTGAGCGGGCGACTTGGTCCATGGCCAGTCGTTCGATCAGGTAGCGCATCTGATTGCGGGTCAAAAATATCTCCGATATGACATCAAAATTCTTCTGAACCCGGTCAAGGCTCACTCGGATAAGCTCCGGTGGGTTAGAGGAAGCCTGTGGTTTTGACTCCTTGGGTTTTTGGTCGCTCTGCTTTGCAGGCTCCGGAGACGGAGGTTTTGCCAAATTGCTGCCGGTCAGCTCGGACTTCTCAGCTGTCTCGTCAAAGAGATGAAGTCCCGATTGGTCGGTTGGTTGCGGTTCAGACTTGGCGCCACTTTCGAGGAGGCGCTCGATGTTATCGGTTGCAAGTTCGATCATCCTTACGTCGATTGAGTTCAACTGATCGGGATTTTTTTTGAACTCAACCAGCTTGGATTCAAGTTCGTGCGCAATATCCTTGATCTCAACAAGCTCACAAACCCCAGAACCACCTTTGATGGTATGAATTCCACGAAAGACTTCGTTAAGCTTTGCTCCGCGGTCACTGCTTGTCAAAACTCCTTCGAGTGCGACCCTTACGCGTTCAATGATATCCTTTGCCTCCTCGACAAAGGTCTGAACGAGCTCAAAATGTTCCGATGAGACGCTCACGTCATGCCGCCTTATTTTTCGTCGGAGATTCCAGATTTGTGGTATCATGGGTCGCCAATATTCCTGCGACGCGGTCCACCGCATTTTTGAGATTGCCGAAGGTAATTTCCATCTCCGAGATCAAGTCCTGGGACTTTTCAGACAACCGAGCCACCTCGTCAGCGACAACGGAAAACCCTTTCCCAGCTTGCCCCGCTCGCGCCGCCTCGATCGATGCATTGAGCGCGAGAAGATCAGTACGGGTCGCGATATCGCGAACAATCTTGATCATCCTTTCAACCTTGGCGATCGGTTCAATCACCAACTGAAAATTAGCCCTGATTTCATCCACTTTTTGTTCGGCTTGATCGTCTGCCATGACATTTTCCTTTCGCTCGTATCGATCCAAACTTTTGCCACGCTAAGCGGCGTTACGTTTAACTTTTCCGACCTCTAATTCCTGCAACCAATCCAAAAACAGCCCGACTTGTTCGTCGCGAAATATCGCCCCGTGCTGTGGGCAAATCATTTTGGGTGAAAGCTTGCGCACCCGGCTGATCCACGAGTTTTTGGCTTCATTCGAAGGCATCCAACGGCGATGAAAAACATCCATCATCGTGACATGCTTTTCGAAATCCTGCACAAAGATCCCATAACCGTTGGGCACCAATGCCGACCCCATATCACCCGAGAAGAGGATTTTTGATTCGGGGTCAAACAAATTGAAATTTCCTGACGAATGGCAGTAGTGCGCAGGCACAAGCTCAAAATTCCGTCCCCCCATTACAACCGTTCCTCCTTCGTCGGGAATCGGTTTGAAATTTGCAGCATACTCATAGCCAAAGTGCGAGACAAAACCGCTCCATAGCCAGCTCAGGTGGATATCAGCGGACGGCGTTAAATCAAGCCACAAAGGGAGCGATGACATGATATCGGGATCCTGATGACTGCAAAGATAAGCCTTGATCTTGCTAAGATCGATGACCTCAGAAACAGCCGCAAGCACCGGCGGGAAAATTTCGATTCCGCCGGGATCAAGGAGCATCGCATCACCACCGGAAATGATCAGGTATTCGTTGGTATCAATCACAACATCAGCTCTCGTTTCATCACGGCCAAAAACGATCCAGCTAAGCCCTTTGTCATCATGCAGCACTGTCTTTTGCATCCTGCCTCCTGGTATACTTGTGCCGAGCTTCCACGACCTCCGTCCGATAGGACTGCTCAATGAGCTCGACAAGTTGAGTTATCCTCGATAGGCGCTGCCCTATGCCATCTAATTTTCCGATGCCGTCATCGGTCGCAGAGGTAAGTTCATTGATTAAGACAATCATCGAGGTCTGATAATGAACCGGTAGACTGATGCTTTCAATTTTTAATGCATTGAGGGCCGCAACCATCCGGTATTGGCATTGAAGGAGCGATTTAAGCAGAGAGTGTGCCGGATGAATGTGAGCATGAATACCACGCATGAAGTCTATGATCTTGACAAGCACCGCAATCGCGGCGCGTGCGACCAGCATCCGAGCTTCAAATTGCTTTAGCATCGGACATGCCTGGCGGTACTTTTCTAGCCTCCTGCGGAATATTCGCGCGCGCAGCGTAAGGTTTACGATAGCGCTCACTTCTATTTTCATGGCGTGGATACGCTGCTGCATATGTTGCGCCGCATGCGAGATCTGCTTTGCCACCTCGATATAGACCCGAAGTCCACCACTGAGCTGGCTTGCGATTACCGAGGCATTCATCGAGATTTCCGTGATCCTCAATGCCTCGATCTCAAGCGCCGCAAAGTCACGCCTCAAAAGCGAACATTCTAAGAAGAGTTCAAAAATATAGTCCGGACTGGATTGTGTAGCGTTCACGATCATTCTCTGATTGCGATAGAAACGTTCGGGCTCTAAGTCGGCAATTTTGGACAAATTCTTTAACAAAGCCGCATCACATTTCGGCCAAGAATCTCGAGGTTGTTTCATAAACTCTAAAAGAAAGTCATGATATCGCCATGATGTGCAAAGTAAAAAAACTGTGCAGTTGCGGGACCGCGCTGGTACACAAACAGAATTAGGGATGAAGCCAAATCATATTTTAACAAGGTCAAAATTCATTGGGAGCACCCTGAACGTTCCCAGTTCTCGTTTACCCGCCAAAGATTTTTCGCTATAAGTACATAAACTATCAACCAGTTCCGAAATTATCATTCCTATCTGCGCTCAGGTGAAATCATGCGTTTTATCAATAGCGAAAGTCTGTCCACTGCTCCGCGCCTTCAAGACCTGATCTCGCAAGCACCCCAAATGGAACTTCCAAAAGGGCTGCTATTTGTCGATCCGGCCTTCTATGACATTGAGCACGTTATCAATGTTCACATGACCTCGGGTGGGATACCGAACCAGGTGGACAAGGCTAAGGCCCGCACAGAATGGAGCAACTTAGTCCGGTGCTTTGAGGCGCTTGGCGCCAAGGTGCACATCTTGAAAGGAATCCCTGGGGCGACCGATATGGTGTTCTGCGCCAATCAATGCCTGCCTTATGTCACGCCTTCTGGAAAGCTTGCCATTATCAAAAGCAAAATGCGCCATTCTAACCGATCGGCCGAGGTCGAGCCGATCGCGAAGTTCTATGAGAGTCTTGGTTATATTGCTCAAGAGTTACCAGAGCTTCCCGGGGGAAGCTTCGAGGGAATGGGAGATGCACTCTGGGTGCCGGGGCGTCGGGTCTTATGCGGAGGATTTGGGCCTCGCACTCACCGCGACTTTTATCCGATGATCGCCGAGCTTACCGGAGCCCCGGTGGTCGGATTTCAGCTCGAAAATCCCAAGTTTTATCATCTTGATACCTGCCTTGCGATCCTTGATGAGGAGACGGTTCTAGCCTGCCGCGCGGGATTTAGCCCATCAGGTTGGCAGGCCTTAAGCGGCCTTTTTCCAAAAGTGATCGAAATCGACGAGTCCGAAGCAGACGCCCCCGGATTTGCTTGCAATGCGCATTGCTTTGATCAGAAAAGTGTCGTAATCGAGAGGGGAAATGAGACCTCCATGAGAAAGCTGCGGGCCCTGGGATTCATACCTGTCGAAGTTGAAACTGCGGAATTTATTAAATCAGGAGGTTCTGTGTTCTGCATGAAGCAACTTGTCTTTTAGTAAAAGGGAAATCCATGAAAAATCACCTGATTCTTTCTGCGGCGCTCAGCATCGCGCTCGCAAGCTGCGGCAATCCAAACTCAAACTCGCAAAATGGCCATTTCGAAGACTCAAGCGCGGAAGGCCTCGCGGCTTACGCGGGACTTCAGACCGCTCTACCAGAATACGCTCCCAACGATCAGGTCCTCGTCTCGCTACCTCTTATTACGTTCTACGGCAAAGAAGACATGATCAAGGCCATGCTCGACGCTGGCACAAAGCGCGTGTTGATCGCCATCCCTATGGGTTCGCCCCTGACGCTTAACTCTCCAACTTTTAGCAAACTGCGAAACCTACTCGGTACCGATATGGCTCGCGTCTCTCTTGTGACCAAGGAAAAGAACGGTCAAATTTCAGTATGGGCTCGAGACTGGGGTCCGTTCTCAGCTCGCACTGCCGAAGGTTCTTTGCGCCTTCTTGATTTCAACTACTATCCAGAAAGGCCTGCGGACGACAGAACCCCCCAGGACATGAGCAGCTATCTCGGCACAGATCGCATCAGCATGCCGATCTATATCGAGGGTGGCAATTTTATGAACGACGACGCAGGAAACTGCTTCATGTCGGATGTCGTGATCGATGAAAACTCTGAGCAGCTTGTCGAGGGTGATCTTGTTCTTTCGGCTGCCGAAATCGCCGATTATTTCAAAACCTATGCGGGCTGCTCCCAGGTTCGGTTCTTGCCGCATCTTCCCTACGAGGGAACAGGCCACATCGATATGTGGACCAAGCTTGTTTCCAACGATACCGTGATTGTCAATGATCTCAGCGACGAAACCATCGCCTTCATGCCAGCGGCTGATCAAGCCAAGGGCCGTGAGATTCAAGCTTTCTTGCGCAATCGCCAGGCAGAATTCAAAAGCTGGGGCTACACCGTCAAGCTATTCCCCATGCCGGCTCCAAAACCGTCCGTTGACCTGTTCCGCTCCTACACCAATGGGCTTCAAATCAATGCCACAGTCGTCACACCAGCTTATAAACATGGTATCAATGGCATCGGCATCTCCTACAAATATCCAGATGCCTCCCTATTGCCAAGCTACGAAGCGGCTGTAAAAAACACGTTTCAGGAGCTGGGCCTCAAGAGCATCTTCATCGAGACGGACGAGCTGATTCGGGATGGTGGTTCGATCCACTGCTCAAGCATGCAGATTAGCGCGGCCCGGTAGATCACCAAGAGGTGCCGGTTGTTGTGGGGCCTTGTTGCCCCTTTGGGGTCTCTCAGAGCCTGGTCAACCGGGCTCTGAGAGACCCCAAAGGGGCGCCCTGGCACTACTCCCACCGTCTCTTAGCGTAAGCGAGCGCTTCGTCTCTCGTCGCAAATGCACCGCATCGGTAAGCGACAAGGAGTTCTCTGAGCCTGTCGCCGAGTTCCTTGCCCGGAATGCCAGAAAAAACCCGCGCAAGATCATGACCGTCCACAGGCAATTTGCTCAACCTGAGGCGGCGCGATGCCAGCTCAAACGCCTCCAAAGATTTAGAATCATGCTTTGGATAGCGCAGTGTCCAGAGCGCAAAAAGCTCGCTCAGACGATGGGGTGCAATAAGCCCCTCGGCCTGATCAAGGAAGGCCATCCGGTCGCCAGCGTTCTCTCCCGGCCATGCGGATTCAGGCAACAAGATAGCTTCCAAATTGCGCACAGTCTGATTAGACAGGCGAAGATCCCGACCGAAGGCCTTGAGATCATCCGAACCGACGTTGATAAGCTGAATCAACTGAAACGCAGCGGCGAGTTCGCGACCGATAGTGGATGGGACTGCCATGATCAGCGGGTTGAGGTTGAACCAGTTTCCCAAAATCACAGGCAGAACGCCGGTGTCTGTCAGTCTGGGTAAGACCTGCAAAAGCCGCTCGGAGGCCAAGATCATCATAAGTTCGGATGTTATCCGTTCCTGGCTCACAGCCCTGAGTCCTGGAGCGTTTTCAGCCACGGCCTGAAGCGCGGCATCGTCCGGGGTAAATCCCAGCCGAGCCCAAAACCGAAACAAACGCAGAATCCGCAGATAATCCTCTTGAATCCTAAGTCTCGCCTCTCCTACGAATCGCAAAACACCGGCTTTGAGATCGCTAAGTCCATCGAAGTAGTCATAGACGGTGCCATCACAATCTTCGAACATCGCATTGATCGTGAAATCGCGCCGCGCGGCATCCTCCTCGAAGGAGGTGCCAAACACCACCCGTGCCCTGCGGCCAAAGGTTTCCACATCACGGCGCAGGGACGTGACCTCGATCGGGCCAGATGGCATGACCACCGTAATCGTTCCATAGTCAACCCCGGTAGGCACCAGCTTGCGATGGGGATGAGTCAATACCCGACAAATATCGTCCGGAGTGGCCTGAGTCGCGATATCAAAATCATGCGGAGTCAATCCTAATTTTCGATCACGAACACAGCCTCCAGCAAGCCGCGCAAGAAAACCTGCAGTCTCGAGTGCCTTCATGCAAACGACCGCGTCTCGGTAAGATTTTGCTTGATCCTTCATATGCCCCCCACAACGGTAATACAGTAGCGGATTCCTTGGAAGGAGGCATTTGTAAAATGACCAGTTGGCTACCCTGATCCCAATCGGGGCCTCGACGCCACTCGCAAATCAGCTTTGCCCGATTTCGGCCATGCGCAATTAAACATGGAGAATATCAACTCGCTGCGGGGTAGACCCAATCGACACCAGACTCGCTGCAGATGACAAGCCCGAGCCCGACGAGCGCCTCCCGGAATGCTTTGGGGGAGCGCCTAGACGAAGTACGTCGATCGATATCGGCAAGGGCTGCCGTGAAACCGCAGACATCGCTATCTTGATCCTTGGGGCGAAAAGAGGGTTCGGCAAGCAGGCGTTGGTACAGGCGAAAGGCCTGATCAAAACGCTTCCTTCGGCCAAAGTCGTGGACTTCCATGCTCACCTCCCGAACCTAATATCGGCACGGTTAAGCGCGGCATGAGAATCCACCCCCGGTAGATTTGGCAAAGCCAAATCTACTTCCATTAAGATCAATGATTCTAGAAGGCCACTAACTCGCCTTAAACCAGCGTGTCGACCATCTTACCGGTCATGATCCCCGCAATCTTATACAGATCCTGAGCCGAGCGACCTGGACTGCTCCAAATTGTATCCATAATGACCTGAAACCTCACCCAGCTAACAGAGATTTCCTGACCACCAACTTCTCTAAGGCTCTCGTTGACCGCTTGGATTTGCTTGAGAAGATAATCGTAGGACCAGAAGAACAAAACAAAGCTACGTGGCATGGGAAGTTCAAATTTCTCCAGCGCGAGGAAGATGTCCCTCATTGCCAGTTGGCCATTCTTCATGGCTCCTTCTATCGCAGCCCTACGCCCTGGCTTACGTGTCTCGATATCCAGTCCATGAATGATTTTTAAGCTTTCGACGATGAAATCCGTATCTTCACGAAAGAGGCCGATCCCAAACCACTTGGCCGCCACAATCTCAGCCTCGGTCATTTGACCTGATGCCCCGAAATCGAGGGGCGTGGTTACCACGACGTCAACGGTTTCGTCTTCATACATCGGCAAATAAGCATCGTCCATAAAGAACTCATCGGCCGGAACAGCTCGGGTGATCTGTTCCCGTTTCGCAAAAATATTCCCTTGGTGCGGATCACCGTGAAAAAATCCGGTGTTGAGCGCTACGACCAACCATTTTCTCATGAAATTTGCCAAGGCTTCTGCACGAAATGGAAGATCCTGAGCTGATTCTAAGGTATCGATCGGTGCTCCTTCCATAAATTCTTCGAGCAGAAAATCACTGCTGTTCAACTCGGGATAAGGCAGAGTTGCAACACTGATTCGCAGTTCTTGGTCGGAGTATACCTTGAGAGCTTTCTCCGTGTTGGCGGCTTCGGTTCTGAAGTCCATTTCTTCGGCAATCGTATCAAACATGTCATTGACCATCGCCGATTCAACTTTGTTAAGCTTGATCGAATTCATCAGCTGGCGTTCCCAGCGCGAGATTTCACGCGCGTTCGGCTTGAGCAGTTTAACAACAAATTTCTGCCCAGACTTTAACGTGACGATCGCTGTCTGACCGACGGAAGCAGCTTTAAGAATTTTGGTTTTTGTAAAATCGATTTCGATCCGACCTTTTACGGCTGCTTTTATCGTCGCATTCACATCTTGGAGTGACATAGGCGGCAAATTATCTTTGATGTCTTTCATCAAGGATTTAAGCAACGGGATCTCGGTGCCTGATCCAATTTTTTGGAAAAGCTTATTCAAAAAGCTACCACCTTGGGCAACAGCTGCTGCCGTCCGCTTAAGCCTGACTTCATCCGAGTTTTTGCAGGAACTAATGTCTACCTCAAGCATACCTGCTAAGACGCGCCGCTTAAGAAATGGCATCATTTTTTTTCCAAAGTAGGCCGACATGGTCTTCTCGAACAGCGCCCGTTTTTCCTCAAATGCTCCCAATTTGAAGTTCGCAATAAAGTCTTTCATCCCGCAGGTTGACGCAAGATCAAGTTTGCCCAGAGCTTCATCGCTCTTGTTGCAAAGGGTATGAATTTCGCGATCGCTTAGGTCCGCCACAACCTGGTCCCAGGGCTTATCCATGTCAGCATTGGCAAAGCGCGCAGACAATTCTTTGCCAATTTCTGACCAAACCTGAATTTCGTCTGACGCCAGTCCCATTCGATCAAAAAGTTCGTCAAAACTTTTCTGAGCCATCAGTACGGTCATAGCACCCAGGGAATGATTTTTAAGGACCTGCTTTACGGCTGCCACGCGTTTTTTGGGACCTTCATTCATGGCGCGAAGCAGTTCGCCCAAAAATTTTCCGGCTGGCATAGCCTTGACCATGGCGGGGGACGTCAGCGCCGACCTGATCCCAACGGGGGCAAGATCAGCTAAATACTGTCTTGCGTCGGTGCGAGGTCTAGACCGCGATCCTCTCGGACTGGTCAAGATTTGATGGGGAATAACTCCAACCGGTTTTGCGGATAACATAGCACTCTCCTTAGCGATTTAAGGCATGGTTCGCTTTTTTGATCAGTTTCTGACCGGTGAATAATAAATTATTTTAAATTTATCAATAATTTTTATTTCTAATTGTAAATTAGTTTAGATTATTTATTTTTATATAATATTTTCAGTAAGTTAAGCGATGACTTAGATGTCAAATCAGCATATGACGGCATATATCTGGCCGATCATCGCTGCCAAAAACTTATCTATTTCGTGCGTCTTAAACAGGAAAAACAGAGGAGATTGCGGTGCCACCGGTGCTACTGTCAACACTACGGACGAGTTCCTCACCAAGCCGTGTGATGGCTGCACCCAGCTCAAGCTGAGCTTTTTCGAAGCCCGCGGCATCGATGCTGGCCGGGACCAAAAAAGGCTCGCCATAAGCGAAATAAACTTTGGCAAAGGGCTTAGGGATGCGGAGTTTGTCCCATGATCTCAACACCCAGGAGCGAGGCGCGTAGCAGGTCAGGGGAACAACTGCAATCTGGGCTTTGGAGGCAATATCGATGATCCCGGGCTTTACCACATGAGCCGGCCCGCGCGGTCCATCGACTGTGATACCAAGGCACATGCCTTCGTCAGCGAGCCGGATAATCTCATCCTTTGCGGTTTTTCCTCCTCGGGACGAACTACCGCGCACCGTCTTGTACCCAAGCTGGTGAACCGCATGCGACGTGATCTCGCCGTCCAACGATTGGCTCACCAGCATGTAGATCCCCTGCTTGGTGTGCACCAACACCGAACCGAATGCCGTCTGATGCCACAGTGCGAGCGCATGAGAGCCCTTAGGATGAAGACTCTTGGCTTTTTCACGGTGTTCTGCGCCAAAGGCTAGATGTCTGCGGTAGG
>CAZOSN010000107.1:0-16209 GCA_964582405.1 uncultured Oligoflexales bacterium
TCGTCGGTGAACTGCGCGGCGAAACCCCTGCAGCCCGGACCAGAGACGCCCAGGGGTGAATGTGCAAACCGATTTCGTCATGGTCGCGCAACACGCCCCGCACGGCCGAGGTCACGGCTTCCGCCGGTTGATCCAAGCGAGTGTAATAAGCAGCGTTAAAAAAATGCTGCAAGGGAATCTCGGGGAATCGGCTCCGAAATTCGCTCATCTTGGCAAGATTGCCAACGACAAGATCCCGTCCCTCCCAATCAACGCTTACAATAATATCGATTTCTCTCTTCATCCTTGTCCTAAAAAAAATCCGACGTAATTCAATGCGTTTATAAATGATCAAGCCATTCGGCATTGTTCTTGCCTACACAAACCCCGCGAACGGCAATCGTTTGCTTTGGATTGACCAACCATCAGTCAACCGTATTAACGACCAATCTCTGCGAAATCAATCAGATTTCGCACCAAGGATCTAGCGAAGCACCTTCCGATGGTTTAAACTCGGAGCAGAAGTGAGTTTGTTGTTCATCGCGGGGCGATAAGCAACAGAATCCATGCAACAATGTTTAGGAGTTTCGACCTTGGCTACTGGAATCGTAAAGTTTTACAATGAGGAAAAAGGATTTGGTTTCATAACCCCAGATGATGGTGGAAAGGATATTTTTGTCCATGCCACCGGCATCGAGCGCGGCCCCATCCAAAACGGAGACTCCGTCGAGTATCAGGTCGGCGAAGGTCGCAAAGGCCCTTGCGCGATCAAGGTTGGCATTAAAGGTTAATGCCCTATTGTGTTAAGTTGCGGGGTGCGAGCTGCGCAGCAGGAGAATTTCTAGTACCTCGTCCAATAAGTTTTTCTCGATGAATGACTGAATTGTAGGTCCAGCTTGGGTTTGAAGAAACACTTTTCAACCACAGTCGTAGCAGTGCTACGGCGAGGATTGGGAAGCGCTACTTCAAGCACAATGAGGCCTGCAAGGCGGCCATTCATCGGAAAAAGCTTATTGGACGATGTACTAGATGCGATTTTCCCGCAACGCAGCCATCCGCGAATTCGGGATAGCTCTGGTTCCGTACAAAGTCAGATTCCGGCGCGAAGGCATCTCTTCCAAGATGTCCTTGTGTTTTGCCGCAAGCTGTCCACATGCTGCCGACACGTCTAACCCTTTGGAATACCTAACTGGTGCAGGAATAGAGCGATCAGCTAAATATAATTGAAAAGCTCTGATCTCTTCGTCGCTGGGTCTTTGATAGTCCATTCCCGGATGAGAATTGAACGGGATCAGATTCACTTTTACCCTTAAGCCATGAACAAACTTAACCAGCTCTTTGGCCTCGCGCAGCGAGACATTCAAATCGCGGATCATGATGTATTCAAGCGTGATAAGTCGGTCCGTTGCGGCTTGGTAATTCAGAAGTGCGGTCTTGAGTGTTGCAAGCGGATATTTGCGATTGATCGGCATGAGCCGCGAGCGCAAATCATCGCGGCATGCATGAAGCGAAAGAGCCAGAGCAGCGTCTGAATCTTGGGCCAATTGTTCGATCCGTGGCGCAATTCCCGAAGTCGACAAAGTCACATTTTTGCGCGACAGACCAAAGCTGGCAATCATGACATTCGCGGCGCCGACGGCGTTCGCATAGTTGTCAAAAGGCTCGCCCATACCCATAAAGACAACATGGGATAGGCGGCGCTCAGGCGACTCGCTCCGCAGCAAACAAACAGCAACGGCAAATTGCCCGAGAATTTCATCCTGGGTGAGATGACTCATAAATCCCATTTTGCCAGTCTGACAAAAATCGCAGGCCAGTTTGCAGCCCACTTGCGAGGAGACGCAGAGTGAGGTTCGGTTGTCATACCGCATGAGCACAGCTTCCATAACATGACCACGGCGATTTCTAAGCAGAAGTTTGCTCGAGCCATCGCTCGAATCCACGCGGTCAACAACCTGCGGCAAGGACCAGTCAAGCTTTGCTTTCAGCTGCTCCCTCAGAGATTTGGTCAGATTGGTCATCTGATCTGGGTCAAAAACCTTCTTATCATAGATCCAGTCTTCGACCTGCGCGGTGCGGTAAGCTGGCTCGTCTGCAATCATGAGCTTTAACTCAGAAGGCGCCAAGCCTAGAACATGCGGTTTTTCGATTGTTTTCATCTGTTCCATGTGCAGTGTTTAGGAACCTTGGCCCAAAAAGTCAAACAAATTGTCAAAACTGAGCCGAGCCTTGACATTTTGCGTGCCTCAACTACTTTTATAAGCCTTACTCGGTATTGACCCGATCCATTTCCATTATGAGAGGAGTGTTTTCATGCGCACCAAGCTTGCCTTTATTGCCACACTTTTTCTAGCTGCACACCCCGCAAAGGCTGTCGTCGCTGCAAAAGCTGATGTTACTAGCAAGGCTTATTTTGATATCGAAATCGATGGTAAAAAAGAAGGCCGCATCGTATTTGGCCTATTTGGTAAAAACGTTCCCAAGACTGCCGACAATTTCCGCGCCCTCTGCACGGGCGAAAAAGGCAAGGGCACAAGTCATGTGGCTTTGACCTTTAAGGGCAGTAAATTCCACCGCATTATTCCAAACTTCATGGTCCAAGGCGGCGATTTTACAGCTGGCGATGGCACGGGCGGCGAGAGCATCTATGGACTCAAATTCCCCGATGAAAACTTCGAGATCAAGCATGATCAACCGGGGCTCCTAAGCATGGCCAATGCTGGTCCCAACACCAATGGTTCGCAGTTTTTCATCACAACCGTCCCAACCCCATGGCTTGATGGCAAGCATGTCGTTTTTGGTAGGGTTCTAGAGGGTATGGATATTCTAAAGAAGATCGAAGCGGCAGGCACGGCCAGCGGTCAACCAACCAAAAAAGTTACGATTGCTGAATCTGGTGAGCTTAAGTAAGCCATATGGGCCTTAAGAAGGGTATCGCAGCCAGGAAACGTCCTGGCTATTGATGGGTTGGTTTGTGAAAAATCGTGCGGAACTTTGTCATGAAAGATCGAATACCCCGGGATTTATTGAGGCTTTCTCGGATGCTCTCTTTAACGAGGGTTGATTGCCCTTCAACTTGATCCTTCAATAAGAGCCCCCCAGGGGATTCGATAGTCGCCGCCTCGCGGGCGCGGGTTCTAAGAAGGTCTTTGAGAGTTCCTTCGTTTTGACTTACCCCAAGCCCCGGCTGAGTCAAAGTATAAGGCTTGCCCTCGTTGACCCCTAGCTTAGGGCCCTCAAATCTCGTCAGTGCACCCTTAAAGAACTCGGCCGAACCGCTGTGTAAAATCCAAAATCCCTTGCGTTTTTTGACGCCACTATGCAAATCAACGGCAAGATCAAAGGGTCGCTCCTTCAAAACATAGTCGCGGATGATTCCGATCTCTTTGGGCTGAGCCTTAGGCCGTCCCATGGAATCAAGAGCAGGTGCCATGTTCGGATCGCCAACGCGTTGAAAGCTGCGGTTGGGATCGATTCCGGTGGGCAGCGTGCGCTTACGATCGCGGTAGCCCCGCGGGCTAACCATAGGGATGATCGAGACATCGACCCGACCTTTTAGATCCTGATCATCGCACAAGTCCTGCGCAACCTTGAGCGCGCTCCAAATTCCAGACGGCTCATTGCCATGAACCCCGCCGCTAATAAAAATACGCGGGGCATTTTTATGCGTGGCTTTGATATGCAAGGCATGAATAGGAAGACCCGCGACGCGCCCAAGTTCACACATTTCGATCTCATTCGGGTGAGCTCTCATGATGCTGTCAAGCTTGTCGTAATATTTGTTCATCCTCTTTTCGGTGTTAAGCCTTTGCTTTTCCAGCTGAGCGGGAGTTGTGCGACCATCTCGGGTTGATTTACTGGATAACCGCGAGGAACCCAGCGAGTCAGAAAAAGCACTCTGGGACAACGAGATGTCTGAACCAGCTGATTTCGGCAATCTCGACGAGGAGTGCATTCGTGGAATCCTCATGTTTTGTTCAAAGATTGAGATCGGCCAGAGATAACCAATCAAGTCATAAGTCTTGACCTAGCAGCAAAGCCAGTGCCACAAAATTGACTCATCATGACTTTGTCTTAATATGCTGAAATTAAAAAGTAATTCTTGATCGCGAGTCGGCTTTCAAGTGAGGCTCATGGAATTATTTTCAAAAAATGACCAGGGACAAGTTCAAAAACTTCTTCTTGATTGGGAATGGATCCCGAGTCCCCGACATGGATAAAATCAAAAAACTGACCCTTTTTAAACAGGCTCACAGCTCAGCTCAGACCCGTTTGAGCGTGTTGCTCTCTGTATGGTGAAACAGGTCTTCCTGCCCTTTGATCTTGATGAGGGTATCCTCCTCGTAGCTAAAGGTATTGGCATCGAGTTTTCGCACCGTGAGGTCATAACGGAGTGATTTGAACTGCTCGTCAAGAAACCGGTTGGAACAAATCCCATACGTCTCGCTGCCAACCTCGGAAGTTAAAGTGAACGAGCTAGCGTTCGCATCGGCGGTTCCGCCGGCGATGGCACTGATTCCCCTGGGGACAATAAATGACTTCATAACCTGCCGGTTTTGGGAATCCCAAATCCAGTAGCCTACCTCTTCATGAAAAGGCGCTTCGTCGGCACCCTCTTCCCAAGCTTTGGTGCTGTAGCGCAATGCGTAGAGTTTTTGCTCGTGGTTTTCGACTTCGCCAATGGGTTCGAATATCATCTCTTGGCGAAATCGAGTGTTTTCGACATTTCGATCTGGATCGGGGGCGCGATTTTTGCCGATCCAGCCGTCTCCACTATTCCATTTGCCGATTAAGAAGCTTATGGGGCCGTAATTCTCTTGAGACATAGAATCCTCACTATTTAGATTAGGGTGTGCCGACGATCTAAATCACCGGATTTCCCAGTAAAACCGTTCTGGAGCGGCATAGCCCTCGCATGTTTTTGAAGGATCGTTAGGATCCAAAAAATCGGCCAGGCTTAAGATGGGAGCCCAAGGCGTCTGGCGTTGCTCAGATGGCTCGAGCGGGCCCTCAAACAAAACGCGGATTTCGGTAAATCCCGCTCGGTAAATCCAGTGAGTCAATGCCGACCTCGAGGGGAGCCACCAAATCCCCTGCGCTCCCGCATACCGCCCCTTGGGCACGAGTGCATAAGGCTCGTCGCCAGGAATTCCCTGACAGTCGATGTAGATTCGTCCGCCTTTGCGTAGAGCGGCGCGCATCTTTTGCAAGGTGCCTATGGGATCCTTGCGATGGTAGAGGATACCCATGCAAAAAATCACATCAAAGAATTGCCCGAATTGATTGCAATGCTCGACCCCCATAAGCTCAAAACGAAGCTCAGGTCGCTTAGCATAGTGCTGAATCAGTTGGAAAGTAAACCAATGCTTCTCATACGGCTCGAGGCCCACCACTAGGTCGGGCTTATGCTGCGCAAGCCGATGCATGAAATACCCATTGTGGCAGCCT
Source organism: uncultured Oligoflexales bacterium (assembly GCA_964582405.1). Classification (GTDB taxonomy): domain Bacteria; phylum Bdellovibrionota_B; class Oligoflexia; order Oligoflexales; family Oligoflexaceae; genus CAZOSN01. The sequence continues at coordinate 5,428 of CAZOSN010000107.1, forward strand.
ATATCCAGAATCCTTTGGCCGCAGAGGTCAGGGAGAAATGGCTCAAGCCTCTGCCATTTCAAATCGCTACGCCACTCAGCATCGATTTCAACTCCAAAAAGAGACCAAGGGCCCTTCTTCCAGGGTATCAATGCCTTGAGCCTTGCCTCCCAGGAAGCCACATCGCGAGGATTGAGGTCGCCTGCGAGCGTGACAATAGGCCCCGGTATCCACTCGCAGGTCACCTCGGGCAAATTATCGAGCAATGCCCGAAACTCGGTGTTCTTTGGTGTCAGCAATCTGTCGAAGAGAGCATCGCGAACAATTTTGAGCTCTGGTCTTTCGCCATAAGTGATAGGCCATACTCTTTCCGTTGCCAAGATCGACTCAAAACTCAATGGGATGGCTCCGGTGCTTTGCGTGCCACAAAAGTTACAAAATGATGCCATTTGCAGATCGAATCGCAGGCTTTAAATCCGGCAGCCTCAAGCATGGCAAGGTAAGAAGCCTCGGTCTCAGGTTGAAGAACGCGCTGCAAGGCTTCGCGCTTTTTCGCGACTTCGTCCTCCGTATAACCTCGGTCGACTTTAAACTCCTCATAGAGTCGAGTGATGGTGGGTTGCAAATCCGAAGATCGCGCCAAGACTTTTTCGCTTAAGAAAAACACTCCGCCCGGCACCAGGGCCTCATGAATCCTTTGGATAAGGTTGGCTCGCGATGGCAACGGCAAAAACTGCAAGGTGTAGTTTGCAATCACCACCGAGCAGGGTAAAAACTCCTGATCCAGAATATCGGAGGTCTCAAGCCTGAGCATATGGTGTGATGGAATATTAGCAAGCTTGGCGGAGGCTTTGGCAATCATCGCTTCTGAGCTATCGATCCCTACAAAAGAAGCAGGTTCGGACCATTGCCGCGCCATAAATTCAAGGGTTGTGCCTGTTGAACAGCCCAAATCATAAATCAAAGTCCCCGGCTTATAACATGCTCGGGCCCAATTCGCGGCCAGGGCTATTACCTGCTCATAAAGCGGCACCGATCGCGACACCATGTTGTCGAAAACCTCAGCGACTTCGGTATTGAACGCGAAAGGCAAAGGGTAGTTGGTACCCGCAAAGAGCCGATCGACCTGTCCATCTAAGTATAGGGTCTGATTCATTATTTTTTCCTCGCGGCCCCATTTCGGCGGAGACCTTATCATAGGCTTTATGGAGTTTACCAGCAAAGATCGTGCAATAAGCTGGTGGAAACCGGCAAGTGAGTCTGAATCTATTTTTATTTTCATTAGGTTGGCAGATATCATGAAAATTTGCCAAGAGGCTAAGGCCCGATCGCATTCGCGTCTACCATAAGGAAAATACTGAGAAAATCGTTCATATTTTGCCGGTTCCTTTCTCTACCATTCAACCGGGGCTAGTGGGCTATCAGGGACAATCTTGCCTACGCGGATTTAGGAAAAGTACCGATTAGCTTAGTGGAGGAGGGTCTGTGGATCGAATTCACGATAAATTGATTAAGCACAAGGGTCTGATCATCGCCAACTCTGATCGGCATACGACCTTGAGCCAACTTCTTTCTGAAAATGACGTTTCGGTTCTTTGCTGCAATTCCATCAGCACTGGTCTCAATATGACGATAGGTTTTAAGCCACATCTAATTTTGATTGAACCCGTCCTCAAGGACGGCAATGTGCGTGCATTTGAGAAAGATCTAGCAAAAATTTCGTCAGCAAAAAAAATACCACTCATTGCCTGCCCACTCGATCATGAACCCGGCACGATGGAATTGCTTAAGGAAATCTCATGGGCAGCTGTGATCGAAGGCCATCCTACGTCAGATGCTTTTTCTCGAACTTTTAAGGAGGTGCTAGTTCGCGATCTAACGCCTCATCCCTTCTTTCTACCGGTGTCGTCTCGCGACTCCTTGGCTAAGGCCAAGATGAATTTCAAGGCGCAAATTATAGGGAAAACTGGGGGAAATATTGTGCTGCATTCGCCTGTCGCCTTCACCCAAGGCGCGCAGATCACAATACAGTTTTCAAAAGGTGAGCTTGTTAGCAATTTTACGGCGACCTCAAGCTACGACGGCGGTGATGGTTTTATCACGATGTTTGATTATGCGCATTGTGCTGGCGCAATCAACCAAATCCTTGCAAAAATTCCGGCAGCGACAGTCACCGTTTGCGAAGAAAGCGACAAAGCTCCAAAACCAAGGCAAATATTATTTCAGCATCCAGATCCCGATCTCGTCGAGAACCTTCGCTCAAAACTCATAAAAAACAATATAAGTCTGATCCATGTGCGCAGCCTATCGGAGTTTCGCTCGAGGTTTCAAGAAGCGCCGCTGCAATTCGGCTGTCTGTTTGTCAACCAACTCTTCAACACCTTTGGCAAAGAAGCGTGGGTCTCGGACTTTTACAAACTCACCGAGAAAGAAAGACCGCCACTTGTCGTGGCAACAACAGGAAAATCGCCGCTTTCTATGGGGGGTGTAATCTTCTTACAAAAACCGTATTCTCAATCCGATTTGCTGCATATTCTTGTGGATCAGATTGAGGGGAAAACGCGGCAGTATCAGAAAGCGATAATCGAGAAAAATACCAACATGGGGATTCCACTCGCGGCATTTTTCCAGCTTCCGATTAATTTGGTTGGAGTTGACGAAAGCGGAGGTGTCACTCAGTGTGAATTTGAATTCAGACCTGGTCTTGCGCGCCTAGAGCATGAGAGTTTGGCCAAACTTTGGATGGGAAAATCGATAGTTCGCCTAAAAAATACATTACCAGCTCCCGACCAACGTGGTCAGTTTCAAACGTATTTCCAATGTGAAATTGCCAATTCCTATAGGCAAAAAGACTACTGGAATGAGCTGCATAAGGTCTTTCGCCCGCAATCAGTCAAACAGATTCCAAATCGGGAAAAAGAAACCGAGGCTCTAGGCGATGGAGAGCTGTCTAGGATCTTTGTTCAAGCCTCATTGGAATCGATTCAGCACTTTACTAAACGGCTTGCCGCAATTGGCAAATCACGCGTTAAGCAACGCGATATGAATTCAGATGCATTTATTCACAGCTATATTCCGATTGAAAGCGAACAGGTGAAAGGCTACGTGTTATTCTCCTGTGATCAAAAGTTTGTCTCGTTTCTTGCTCATTATATAGCGGGTGTTCCGAAGGACAAACTGTCCTTTGACATCAAGAAGCTCAAATTAACAATGATCCAGTTTTCGGAACTCGCCTTTGGCAAAGCAAGGTTTCAACTCAGAATCAATGGTTTGGCGATTCAGGTTAGTGTTCCAAACATCACCTTGGGAAAACCTTTGTTGCCTCAGGTGGAAGCACAGTCCTTGGTGGTTCCTTTGTCGTTGAAGGCCGGGGAGCTCAAGGTAGAACTCTGCATTAACGAACGGGCGGAGATTAAGAATCGGGCAGGATAGTACAGTGAAACAAGACAAGAATGTCCCGTGACGATTATATCACCATTGGAGATCGGAGGATATCATGGCTGACGCTCCGTTTGAGGGGGCCGTTGTATTTACCCAGAGAAGCGATATTGCAAGCGTAATCCGAGCCGAACTGAAAGATCTTCATGTGGACCCAATTTTTACGCCGGAAGGTCTGGAGCGCTGCATCGAAGATCTGATTTCAAACAGTCAGGCAATTTTAGCTTTGGATTGGCAAGTTGGAGTTGACAGTGCTTTTCAGGTATTGGAAGCCGTGAGGCGTCCGTTGAGGGCGACAATCCGGCCCGTATTTCTTTTTTCTCAGAACGATCACGAAGGCCTAGATGCCTTGGCCGCTGAATACGGGGTTGTGCAGATTCATATCGGCAGTGTCACTCGCAATATAATCAGAGAAAAACTCGCGGCAATCGTGCGAGCCGAGGGTTTTCCCAACGCCGTTAAAGACGGCTTGCGCCTTGTTGCCGAGGCGAGAGAACGCGGTGACTGGCTTAAAGCGCAATCGATATTATCAGACCTGCGGAATCAGTTTCCTGGCAATGCACGCATCGATGTTGACTTTGCTCAAAACTGCTTCGAACTTAGCGACCTGAAGGCTGCCACGAACGCAATCATGCCCCATTGCAAAACCGATCCAGCTGACCCTCGGGCGCTCAATATCCTGGGACGCATTCAGCTACGGCAGGGCTTGTTCGAAAAAGCTACTGTTACTCTGCAAAGAGCCAAGCTGATCAGCCCGCTTAACATTGAGCGCCTCATCAACCTGGGTGAGGCCTACCTTAGCATCAATATGATTGAACGAGCGGAAAAAAATTTTAGGGCAGCAGTCGATCTTGGTTCTAAGGATCCGAAAGCAATTGGAGGCCTTGGCAAGAGCCTGCTCCTTGGCGATCGGGTGAACGAAGGTTTGGTATTTCTAAGGCAGCTTTCCAGTAATCGCGAAATGGCATCTGTATTCAATTCTTCAGCCGTGCTTATCATCAGGTCGGGGCGCTTTGCTGAAGGCATGAAGCTATATCATGTCGCGATCGATACTGTAGAAAAAGAAAGCCCCGTGCTTTCGAAACTCGCGTTCAATATGGGTATCGGGTTTATTCGCAAGCAGGATCCTGAATCAGCGGCACGTTGTTTCGCAATCGCCCTTAAGCTCGATCCTGACAATCACAAGGCCGAGAAAAACCTTGCCTTTCTCGAACATAGACTTCAATTTCTCGAAGAGATTCCCGATGATATCAGCGGTCAGCTAGCCTTGCTTAAGAGCATCAAGATCGATGGCGGCATCTCAGGGAATTCTGAAAACACGATTTCGGCGGATATTCCGGAGGCCGAAGAAGCATCTTAGAGCCTGATTAAAGTGTCATTTGTTGATCTTCGGGTCACCACAGAACCGCGAAAGGATCTGTCTCATCATAAATCAGGCTCTCAGGAGCGCTTTTGCGCTCCCCACTGCTGCCTGTAGGAAGCAATCTCTTCTTCGGAAAAAACCTTCCGGTATCGGGCGCCCGTCCTGCCATGCACGCGTCTTTCGCAGCTTGACCAATCTGCATGTACCAAGAATTCGTCATCGACAAAGCTTATATATCCGATCGGTTTGCCCTTTTGGGTCGTGCTTTTTTTGGTATCCTTGGTTTGAGTTGGCTTGATTTGACTAAGGTCAATATCATAATTGTCATGTTTACCATCAAAGAGTGGGGGAGACTCACGACGGGCAAATGCACTGGCTATCGCATCGACCCGCTCGTTCCCAGGTATTCCGGCATGACCAAGCACATGCTGAAACTTGAGTTCGACTCGCGCTCGCGCGAGCTTATTGAGCAGGTCGTCCAAATCCTGCCATAGTTCTGTGTTGGCGACGGGCTCGCCCGTCGAGGTTGTCCAACCACGGTTGCGCCAGCCGAATCGCCACTCGGTGGCTCCCTTCAAGACATAGGTCGAGTCGAGAAAAACGGTCACGCTGCCCTGCGTGATTTGCGCCAAGCCGTGCAGCACGGCCATAAGTTCCATGCGATTATTGGTCGTGGATGACTCATGGCCACCGCGCTCGATGATCCTGCCATCTTCCGTAGCTAGGATAAATCCCCAGCCACCTGGACCCGGGTTGCCGAGGCAAGCCCCGTCGGTAAAGAGAATGTTCTGTGCCATGATCCCCTACTGACGCGTCAAAACCTGGACGCGCTTGCGTTCATTTGCGGAAAAGGAAGACTCAAGCAAGGCCTGAATTTCGGCTTCTGAATCCTCCGAACCACTCGCCAAGATTTCCTGCTTTCGCAGCAAAAATTCCTTGAGGCGCTCCTGCCATTCCGCCTGCTCTCGATCCAGCGTCGCAAGCCGCCGCGACGCCGAGCGCCCCAGCTTGGCCTCGCGCAGTTCCGCAAGTTCGGCCTCACCTGCGCCGCTTTTTTTGAACGCCTCCATCTGCTCGGCCCAGCGTTGAATCTGAGTGGCCTTTTCATGATCCTCGCGGATATCATCTGGCAAGCTTCGGTCTAGCTCCGCAATTTTTGCTTTTTTCTCTTCGTCCAGCATGCCTTCGTCTCGTAGAATCGAAAGCTTGGCGACCATATAGGCATCATAAGTCCGGTCATAGCCAAAAAAAACATCCGCGACATCGCTTGAGAAATGCTTTTCTTGTTCGCTCAAATTGAGTTCAAGAAGCTCCTCTGGGGTTATTCCTCCACGTCGGTCATTGATAGCGAGAGCTAAGTCTTTTTTATAAGCGATATACTGATCAACAACAGGCTCAATCAACTTTACAGATTCGGCATCAAAAATCGTGGCAAGGTGAGCAAGGATTTTGGCCTTAGCATCATTCGCCGAGCTTACTTTTATGCCACTCAGAAAATATTCGAACATATCCCTGGTAAGGCGCGAGTAGGTCGCATGCCCCGGACTGTCGATTTTTATCCCATGTGGCGGTGGCGTGCTTGGATTTTCCCGCTCGCTGGTGGTCGGTTCAGCTTCGCGGCTCATTCTTGGTTTTTCGTCATCGTCCAGATCGGTATCCAGGGCTATTTGAGTCGCTGGTGAGGGAAAACTGCCGAGATCCGAGCGCTTAAAACTCGCGAGATGAGGAGCGATTTTAGGCCAACCAAGGTAGGCAATGCCACCCAACAAGGCCGCTAGAACCCCAATCAAGAGAAACGCGCGCGGTTTTGATTCCATTTCACAAACCCTTCGACTTGAGAGACGCTGCAACATTTAAATACACCGGCAAGGGGTCCGTGTCGACGAGCCCGTAAAGCAGGTTAACGGTGTCAAGGTGGTTCATCGAAAGATCATCCCGGATGACTTCGCCCAAATGCGAGCTGCAGCGCGACACCAAGCCATCGTTCTGCTCTGAGCCAAAGACAAGTTTTCCTGTCCAAAAGAAAAATGCATCGAAGGCATCCATGAAATTCGACCTGGGTTCGATCCCGGCAAAAGAATAGTAGCGCACACCATTGCCAGCAAGAGCCGCCATGGGTGAACAGCGTTCGTCAGGTAAACCTTCGGGGTAACGCTGATTAAATTCGATCATATCCTTGGAATTTAAGGCCTTAAGCGAAGCCAAAAAATCCGGCTTCTTATCGACCTTGCTTTTCGATATTCGGTTCATAATCGCGGCCCCGAGATTGACAAGTCGAACCGCAGCCCAAGCGGCAATGCCTCCTTCGTTCAAGCGGGATAAGATAAAATCCGCAACCTTCGAACCCTTGTGCGGTCCCGATACACTGATCACAGAGGCCACAAGATCGGGCCTCACCGAGGCGACATACCGAGAGGTAAGCGCACCCTGACTATGACCCACGAGGTTGACTTTACCTTTGCCAGTTGCAGCGACGATCTGCTGGACGATAGCCAGAAGTTCCTCGCCGCGCGCTTCATTATTGTCAAGGGCATTCACCCTTATCACATGAACTTCGGCACCGTGTCGCTCCAAATAATCGGGGATCTTGTACCAATAATCCAGCACCCCCATCAGGCTGTCAAAACCAAACATACCGTGGACCAAAACAATAGGGTAGCGGGTCTCGGCATCATGCGCATCAGGCGCGCCAAAGCTTAGCCCCGAAAAACCCAGCCACAGTGCTATCACTAACCCAATGCGTCTCATAGATACTCCTTCTCGATGAAGTCCTAAAAACCACCGCAATGGTGACGAGCCACAGAACACCTGCTTTTATTCAAAAGCAAATGAATATGCCATTCTTATGTTCGCGCGAGTGTAACAAGCTGCACACTGGTTTCCAAGAACGAAAGTCGTCCGCGCCTTTTTTGATAGATGCCATAAATAAACGGCCGCTATGCGTGTTCCCAACTGCCACCGGCCTGCATACAGTTTTGAAGAGCGCTATTCTCATCAAAACTGCTGTAGTAGAAAAAAGTAAATGGCGTGGCACCCGATGAGAAGTGGCATTTGCCTTTGAGATCCCCTGTCGAGCACAGCGAATTGGCAAACCAGGCGCCGCCACTGTCGCTGGTGCAAATTTTTTTGATCGATTCGGTTTTATCAGTGGCTATATTGCGATACTCGACACAGTAGCGATAGACCGACCCAAGCCGCATCTGATTGATCTCGCATCGGGCTATTCCTTGCGGCGCAGGCGCTTCGCCATCGTCGGCGCATTGAGTCAAGAAAATCAGGGCAAGCAGCACGCAGCCCCACGCTCTAAGGCAGGCACTTCTCATGAGAAGCCTTTCGTTCGACTCGGTAGCTTTGGTCTATGATCTTGATTATACGCTCAATATTGTTGCCGACAAAGCAGCGGGCAGGTTTTCGCCTTGCTAAAACTCACAAAAGTGGATTAAGCCAAGGGGCTTTTACTAGGTTGAGGATCGCATATGGCAAGAAAAATCACGCGCGAGCAGTTCTTGCGCAGTTATTGGCAGAAAAAGCCGGTTATTTTCCGCGCGGGAACGAACCCCGAATCACTCCTGAGCCCGGATGAGTTAGCCGGTCTTTCGATGTCGGAGGAGAGCAAGGCAAGGCTTATCATACGGGATCAGGTGACCGAGCATTGGACCGTGCGCCACGGCCCCTTTAAAGCGCGCGAACTTAAAAGCCTTCGCTGCTTGTCAACGATGCCGATAGGTCGTTGGAGTCCCTGAGCGCATTCAAGCATAGTTTTCCGTTTGTCCCGTCCTGGCGGCTGGCCGATGTCATGATTAGCTTATCTTCAGCGGGAGCTTCGGTCGGTCCTCATTATGACTTTTATGATGTATTTCTTGTCCAAGGTCATGGAACCAAGCTTTGGCACTACGATCTTACGCCGCTCTCTGCGCGGCAGCAGGCGAATATTCAAAAAAATCAGCCGCTCCGCCTTTTAAATAGACACAAGTTTCAACGGACAGTCACGATGAAGCCAGGAGATGTGCTCTACATCCCTCCGGGCGTTGCTCATTGGGGAATTGCCGAAAGTCCCCTTTGCATGACTTATTCTGTCGGGTTTCGGGCACCTAAGCTCTATGACCTTGCGCTGGCATGGCTGGAGGAATTGCCGCCCGAAGCCGACGATCTCTACTCCGACCCCGACCTAAAAAGCCACAAAAGATCCTATGAGATTACTGCGGATGACCAAAAGCGGCTCCTAAAGCAGCTCGTCCAAAAGCTTTCCGCCGACTCGGGTGCGTTGGCGCGCGCCATGGGCCGTTGCTTTACGGCTCCGGGCTGTGAGGATCAGCCTGAGGGTCCGGCTCCAAAACTCCAGGCGATCGAACGAGCTTTCATGCGAGGCAAACGTCTCAGACCATGGCCCGGGCTCAAAATGGCCTACAGTGAGCGCGGCGAGCATTTATTTATTGAGGGCCAGTGTTTTGTTTTTAAAAACTCGCGGGATCAATCTCTGGTGCGACGGTTTCCCACTACGATTGGCTGGGACCAAAAATTTTTCGCGGCCTCTGGTATCGACCGAGAGGCCTGGCTTGGTCTTATCCAAAACGGGATAAAAAAGAATTGGTTCTATTTTGCTTAGCCATCCTAAGCGGCTGTATTATATATTATAATAGTATTCCACTCTGGGTTAGGAGAACTGAGCATGTCGATGAATCCGAAAGAAGAAAAAGTCAAATCCGAAAAATACCGCCGCGAGGGCGCAAAATACGTGTGTACCAAATGCAAGGCCAAGTTTTTTGGCAAGGATGAAGTAGAGAAGTGTTACGACAGCCACACAGATTAGACCCCAGCGTGCCGACGGAATCACAAAGCCAAAGCGCCAGAGAGCCAGTTTGCGCACGCACCTCATGCTGTGTGAGCAGCGGATTAAAATTATTCATCAAAACCTAAAAATGCATGAAAAAACATAAACGTTCTGGTAGGGTACAACTCTGTTGCTCTACTGAGGACTAATGTGCGGCTTGTAAATGCAAGGTTGGCGGATCACAGCCTTTATACATTGCAGATAGATAACGGGCGTTTCTCTAGTGTGCGGCCGCAGGCCGGATGGGAGGCTGCGGCGTCACAAGTTTATGATGCGCAAGGCCATTTCGTATTACCAGCTATGGCGGATCTGCATATCCATAGCCGTGATCCGGGACTGACCCACAAGGAAAACTGGCATACTGTGGGGCTTGGCGCCGCAAAAGGAGGGGTATGCCTGGTGGCTGATATGCCCAACACGCTGCCCCCAACTCTAGACCGCGCCGGAGTTTTGGCGAAGCTAGAAGCCGCCCGCTCCTGCGCCGTTGACTATCGGTTTTATCTCGGGATCACAGCCAGCAATATCCGCGCAATCCCAGCGTTATTCGCTGAATTTGGCGATCACTTGTGTGGGCTCAAAGTCTACTACGGCCAAAGCACAGGTCATTTGATGTTTGATGACCTTGAGACCCTGGCAAAAGTTCTACCTAGGCCGTTTCCTGGTCTGCTTGCTTTCCACTCCGAAGATCAATGCACCATAGACGAGCAGATGGCCCAGCTTAAACCTGGGCGCTGCACTGAGAACAAAGCGCATGCGATTCATTCGCGTGTAAGACCACCCGAAGCCGCCTATGCCTCCACGCGCAAAATTTTAGCCTGGGCTAACCAACATCAACTGGCCGTGCACATCGCCCACCTGAGCACACCTCAAGAGATGGAGTTAATCCTAGAGGCTCGTGATCAAGGTCAAATCGTAACCTGCGAGGTCGCACCTCATCACCTGATTTTTTCGACTGATGATTACGAAAAGTGGGGCAGCCTCATCAAGATGAATCCTCCGATCAGAAGCCCGAAAGAACGCGATGGGCTTTGGAGTTATTTTCAGACCGGTGCCATCGATATTTTTGCAACCGATCATGCCCCTCATACCTTAGCCGAAAAAGCCAATCCGGATTATGACGCTTGCCCGTCGGGCGTTCCTGGCTTGGAGTTTTTTACACCGCTTTTGCTCA
>CAZOSN010000108.1:0-16101 GCA_964582405.1 uncultured Oligoflexales bacterium
ATCACCGTTGGCAACATGCGCGATTTCATGGCCCAACACGCCTTCAATCTCAACGGCGCACATCCGTACCAAAAGTCCCGACGAGACACACACGCGCGCATTGCCTCGGCTGGGTCCTGTCGCAAAGGCGTTGACCTCTGGGGAATCATAAATGCCAACCTCTGGCATCTTGGGAAGCTGCGCGGAGGTTGCCAGCTTACGGACAACTTCAAAAAGGTAGCGCTCGGTTCCATCGCGGGTATCAGGAGACACCACATGAACACCCATCATCCATTTCGCCATTTGTTTGGACATCAGAAGTGAGATAAAAGCTCCCCCCATACCCCAAACACCACAGAATATGAGAAGCGCCTCATAATTGATGCCATTTTGGTCGAGGTAGGGTTTTACTCCCAGTAGGTTCAACACGATCGAAATCGTCATGACCACAAGCAGGTTAGTTAGCAAAAAAAGTAAAATTCTTTTCATGACTTACGCTCCTTAATTGCGCAGTTGTGTCAGAGCCTGTTTAAAAAGAGTCATTTTTCTAGTTTTTCTCTGTATTGAAACTCACGCTAGATGCAGAAAAACCGACCCTTTATAAACAGGCCCTCACATCCGGCGATGCAAATAGCACCTCAATAGGGTAATGCAAGCCGCCGCGTTGTCAAGAGGGGCGCGAACGAATTAGGATACCACGAGTTTGCCCATGGCATTGGTAAGCCTGCTAACTGCGACAAAACCTTCGGGAAAAGGGGTTTGGAACCGAGCGGCATAGGCGAGTCTTGCAGCCAAAGGGTCAACGGCAGGCCCTTCATGAAAACAAGTTAAGGAGCCACCCTTCGCAGAGCCGTTTGCCTCATACCGGCACAAAATAGTTTGATTGGTACTCGGCAGAACCGATCTAAGATTGTCCTCGATTTCCGTCAAAGAAAAGCGCTTGGAACCTACCTTGATCACGCGGTCTGTTCGACCCTGGTGGATAAATTGCCTTGGTCCAACGAGTTCGAGCCTGTCTGACAAAATTTGCGGATGGTTAGGAGGAAAAGTATAGTCCGATGTCAGTGTCGCGCCTTGAGCGACGGGGCTGAGGTTGACTCCAGGAAACAGCCCGTGCGGCCTATCGTCGTCGCAATACCGATAGCCGATGCCACCGGTCTCCGTGCTTCCCAGGATATCGGCTATCTTGCCCTCGTAGCCAGAAGCATAGATCTCTTGCGCAAAATGGAGCGGTAGTGGAGCACCCGACGTTAGAATAAGCCGCGCTGAACGGCACCCCCGCATGACGATTTTCCAAAGCGCCGGCACAGCGATGATCACGTCGTGGTCGCCTGAGACTTCGCGCTCATGACTATACCGAACTCGCGCTCCAGAAATATACGGAACGAGAAACCCATAGAGAAATCCATATATATGCCACGGCGGAACCAGTGTCTCTATCGTGTCACCTGGTTCAATGGAAAATTCAGACCGAAGCATCTGTGCCTCGCAGACCAGGGCATTCCAAGTCTTGGCAACTAATTTTTTCTTCCCCGAACTTCCCGAAGTATAAAAGTAGAAATTGGGGCCATTGGTATCTTGGAATCGCGCAGCTAGCAATTGACCCAAAGCTTTCGCGGTGGGTGCATTGCTCTTTGCGGGCGTAGGTTGATTTGAGAGTGCGCTGTTGATCTGGTCCTCGCCTGTTAACCACAACCATGCACCTTGAGGTACCTCATCGCCAGGACGCCACCCCAGTATGACCCGGCCTCCCGCAAGCGCGACAGCACAGGTCATCGTCATCTGGGTCGCGGGAGAGGCTGGACCTATGCATATGTCAGTATTGAGGTCGTTTTGTATCGTCAAGCTATGAGCCTGCCTCAAGAGGTCAGCGCGCGTTAGAGTTCTCACGCCGTCATCGCAAAACCTCTCGTCAAACAAATCTAGCATAGGACATTCTCGGTTTTGATCGATAGCGAAAAATTAACCTTGGCATCCTGACTTTTTAGCACGATCCTTCCTGGAAACTTACAGTCCTGCTCCTTTAGAAAATCGCTCAACTCATACCGCATACCGTGGCTCTCAAACACCAAACCCGCTCCTTCCCCCTGAAACGCTTGGGCATCGTAAAGGGCGCGGATGGAGTCCAAGATAGACTCCGGCCGGATAGCCTCGGGAAGACCTTCTGTGAGCTTTTCAACCATCGTACTTCCTTCTTGATAGATAAGTCTCAGAAGTGGACGTTGGGTCAGTCCATGCAGGAAGACGACATCATAGGAGCGAGCGGAGGTTCGCTTTAGGCTAGCAAGCACTGTGTCATGGTCTGACCCATGCTGGATCTCGATAACCTGCAGTGCGCTAAAACTCTCGGGAAATCTGAAATCCTGAAGGTCATTAGGCGTGGTCACGCACGAAATCAGCGCGCATAACCAGATCAATTGGGCAATCTTTGTCATAGGTTTGAATCCCCCTTCGGAATTAAATTCAATCGGGTGCCGAGCGCAATGAGGAGACTTACGGCTGTACCTGAGGTTACGATTTGGCCCAAATCGCGCAGCAGCGGATGGCGGGCCCCTATTAATACGCCAAACGACGCTAGGGTCGCAAGGCCAGTGAGTAGAATCTTGTTCAGCTCTTTTGAGTCATGATCGGTGGATACGGCGACACTTGAGTAATCAACCGATACTCCTAAAATCAATCCAAAGCCCATGAGGTGAACGGCATGAACCGCAGCACCCGTCCACTTAAAATAGGCTAGAGCCGCCACCGCTGCATAAAGAAGCGGCAGAAAAACATAGACGACCTTCACAAGGCTGCGCTGCACAAACAAAAGGTAAAGGATCTGCAACAGAAGTCCAATTCCAAAAAGGATCGCCATTTGTTGGCTGGATTCAGTCAACACCTGATCCGCATAGATCTTAGGCGAAATCGCGAGCATCCTGATCCCCGCATTTTTTACCTGCGGAACGGCCTCATCAGGAATGGTCAGATACATGACACTGTGGCCTTTGTCTTCGTTATAGAGTCTGATGGGTGCAAGCGTGTCGGTTAGCTTCATATACCCACGTTCAGTTAGAGGCATAATAGATGGGGGTTTTAGAGTCAGATTGAGTTTGAGATTTGCGGTTTTGAGCGCTGATTCGGTGACCAGGAGTGCCTCTTCGTAGCCACCGTACAGGGCAGAAAGTGTGGCCTGTTGGTCGCTCTCAGCGCGGTAGACTGCCATAGGGTGAGCCATGGCTTTTACGCCCGCTCGGACTGCTGCTTCGTGGTAGGCATCATAGATTTGAGAAGGTGTTTTGTGATCGGTTGGCACAGCATAGACGGCGGCCATCTGAAACGCGCTTGCCTTAGCATTAAAAAAAGCAAGCTCAGCGGTGAGCCGCTCACTTTGGTAGCGAAATTCTTCGACCCGAGTGGCCACTTTTGGAAGCCCCAGTGAAGCAACCGCAAGCAGGCAAAGCCCTGCCATAGCAAAAAGCCCCTTGCGACCAATGGATAGGCTTGGCCAACTGAGCTTCCGGTATTCGATCGACTGGATTTGATCCTGAAACAACAGAACTAGGGCAAAAAATCCCAGAGTCCCCCCTATCGAAACCATAGCCGCTTGCCTGATCAGGGGCGAGTCCGCGGCAAGGAGGATCAAAAATCCTATCAGCGTGGTACCCAAAGCTGAGGTTATTGCAAGCAGATGTTTTTTTCGCGCGTCAGGATCTAAGGAAGAAAGGTGAACCATGGTTTCACAATTATAGCTTACAAATGTCGAGGTGAAAGCCAACACCACACCGTAAATTTTTGCGCCCGTGGCGAGCAGCACTGCTAGGCCTAGGACTACCGAAACCAACGAACCAAAAAACAAAAATGCAGGGAGACGCAGGCTTCTGGTAAAAAATACGAATAAGGCGATATTCAAGATAAGGGAAATTGTCATGCAAAATTGAATATCAGCCTTGATGGCCCGGTAATTTTCGTACGCAAAAAAATCGCTGCCCATGAAGTGTAATCCGGGCTCATTGATTAGCGCGTCATAGAGTTCACCAACATGATCGAGATTTTGTGTCGGTGGACTCTGAAATACCTGAAGGAATGATTCCGCAGCCCCTCCTTGAAATCCCAAAGTGTCTTTTACAGCCTCGAAGGTCAATTCGGTCAGCCCCAAGGGGTCTTGTTCGAAAGTCTTAGCTAGGGCGCTTCCACCTGGTAGGGCCATGGCGGTGGTTAGGTTTGAAACGCGGGCCTTGATTGCGTCAGTAGTAAAATGTGCTTTTATTTTTTCTGGCCCCACCATGGGTAAAAAAGCCACTGTAAAAATCTTCGGCTCAAAGGGAAAGATTTCGGTCTTTCGATAGCCAAATGACTCTGCCTTTTGGATGATACTTTGTTTTTGTCCGGTCGAGACTGAACCGAAGTCGATAAATATTTTGTCTTTAAAAAAACTCTTGGTTTGAAACGCTTCAAAATAGGCGGCGCGCTCGGGGTCTCGGCTCACTATGGATTGAAGAATATCGTCTTCGGACTTGAGCCGTTTTTCGATCCATACCGATAGGATGCCAAATGTCAGGGCGACCATCAACAGGCGGACGATGAGTCCAGTAAGTCGGCGCTTTCCATTCACGGTTTCGACCTCTTCGTAAACACCACATGATGAAAGGTCAGCGTGGTTTCTTCATCCGGCGCTTCGATCCGCATGGTGGCTGGCTTGCTGTCGGCCGCAAATTCGATTTCCATGGCCTTGATGAGGGGGGTGGTTTTGAGATCAGGACGCGCTGTGGCGCGCAGGGCATGATCTAAAAAAACGAGATGGTACTGTGTGCGAAGCGAATCAAGATCGAGTCTCAGCACCGCACGCAAAACCTCGATCATTCCTTGGAGTTTGGGGTTAGCGTCAGCCTTAAGCAATGTAGTCTTGCCGTCTTGTTCGAGGATCAAACCCGAGGCATCGAGAGTTGCCGTACTCGCAAGCGGTGATTTGAGCTGCCAGATGATTTTTTCTGCGGTGTAAGTGAGGGTAACTTCGCTTTCGAGAGGCTTGACAAAGTAGGGGCTTTTTTTGATCTGGTGGATGTCGGCGGTAAGCCCTACGACCTCGCTGTAGGTCGTGCGCAGCTTTTCTTCGAAGGAGGGGCTGGCATGCGCCTCAAGTCCAACGCTAGCTATAACCATAAGAAGGTTGCAAGCCCAAAATCTCATGCGTCGCCCTGCCTTTGATCGAGCATCTCTTTATACCGGGCTTCTATCGGTTCTGGAAGGTTAAATAGCAGCTCAGGCGGTGCAACCGAGGTGTAAACCTGTTTGGTCATTCCCCAGGCTTTTAACTCCCCGGCGCTGCTGTGGATTTTAAATTCCAGCTTCAAATAGGGTAGGTAGAGATCCTCGCAAGAGGCAGTGATCGCCACAGTCTCGTTGTAAAATATTGGTACACGGTGCTCGACCACGGATGTTACGACTGGCATGGCGATTCCAAGCTTGCGCAATTCCGGCAGATCGAGGTTGAGAGATTGCATGAAGCCCGTTCGCGCCAGCTCAAAGTATTTCAAATAGTGGCCATGCCAGGCGATCTCCATGATATCGATATCGTGAAACGGTATCGTATGATGGATTATGGTTTTGTGCATGCTATTAGCTCCGCAGGGGTAAAAAGCTCGTGCGCGGTCATGTGTATCTCGCGTTCCAGCGGTCGATCTTCCACGACAGGTTCAAAATTTGGGGCAATTTGTGCCAAAAGTTGGCTGCTTCGCTCGGTCAGCGGGTATGTTCTATTTTTTGCCCTGAGATAATGAGCTTGCTTAACCGCCAAGGCTGCTATGGCTACGGCTGGTTTGGCAAGTTCCAAAACATGCGCAAGGTCGCGCGCTGCAATGGTTCCCATGCTCACGACATCTTGGTTGCTATTTTCGGTCGGCCTTCCAAAAACGCTCATCGGGAGCGAGGCCTTGAGCGCTTCCGCAGTGAGCGCAGACATGGTGATCTGCATAGCCTTGAATCCGTGATGCAGACTGTGGTCGTTCGCTAGGGTGGTTTGATCGACTAGATTATCGGGCAGCACATCGTTGAAGCGGCTATCGAGCAATACCGCGAGCTGGCGATCAAGGAGGTTCAAGACATTGGCCGCTGCGGTCTTCAATGCATCCGCCGCGCTCGCGACATGGCCTCCATAAAAATTGCCGCCGCTCAGAATCATGCCGGCTTCGTCGCAGAAAACCGGGTTGTCATTGACCGAATTTATTTCGATCGCCAATATCCCATGTGCCCATTCCAGAACATCATAGAGCACACCAATCACCTGTGGGGCGCAGCGCAGTGAGTAATAATCCTGAAGTTTGGCATTGTCGCGTGGCCGCGTGTAACGATTTCGGCTGATGCTGATGCACCGGGCAATGCGTTCCGCGGCGCGGATCTGCCCTTTGTGTGGTTTGAGTTCGTGGAGGGTTGGGTCAAAGGCGGCGGCTCTGCCATCGATGGCCTCGATAGCAAGACCCGTAAGATCGCAGGCCAAATCTGCTAGACGGTAGGCCTCACCCAGGGCGAGCGAGGCAATGGCAGTCATAACTGACGTGCCGTTCATGATCGCCAAGCCTTCTTTAGCCAAAAGTTCGTAGGGATGCATTCTACGCGAAGCCAGAGCGTCGGTGGCGGATTTGATTCCCCCGTCGGCATACACCTGCCGCTCACCCTGGAGCACTGCGGCAATATACGACATCGGCGTGAGATCACCACTCGCTCCGACCGAACCCAGAGCTGGGATCACCGGGATCAAGCGCTCGTTCAAATGCCAGGCTAGCCTTTCAAGCAAACCCCAGCTTACCCCAGAATAGCCTCGTGCATTGCAGTTGAGGCGCACGAGCACGCTTGCCGCGCATTGCGCCTCGCTCAGATTGGGACCCACGCCGCAGCCATGGTAGCGGCTTAAGTTGATTTGAAGTTCTCTGGCTTTTGCGGCATCAACTTTGTTTCGGGAGGACTCGCCAAAGCCAGTTGTAACTCCATAGATATCCGCGCCGCGGGTGATCTCAGCCTCGCAAAAGGCCCGATTAGCTAAAATCCTGGCACGAAACTCGGGTGCCTCGCTTAGAATTACCTTCGTCGTCGGTTGGTATGCCAGCGTCACGACATCACGGAGTCTGAGCTGCTTATTGAGACCTATGATAATTTCGCTCATGACGTCGCTCCGTTCGGTGCCGCCCAAAAATCAAAGAAGTTAAACCAATGCTCAGGCTTGTCCCTAACCCGCTCTTCTAGCCTAGCCACATAATGCTCCAAGAGTTCTTGCGCTGGCGGACTGACTTCATCCGGCTTTGGGCGCCAGAGTTCGTTTGCTTCGACCTTGTAGCGCGCTGCAAACCCAGGCCTCGCGCGGAGGCAGTAAAAGTCGAACAGGGGCACCTTGAGTCTTGTCGCAATTTCAAAGGGGGCTAACGGGAAAACCGCCGGTGCCCCCAAAAATTGGCATGTTCCGGTTCGACCCCCCGCGCGGTCTCCCAAAAAGCAGACCAGACCACCAGCGTCCAGAATTTTTTTGACATCAAGGAGGATGGCAAGCCCCGACTGCGAGGCATCAATGACTTGAAGTCCAGCATGAGCTTCTGCCAGCTTGCTAAAGACCGCGGTAAACTGCGGATTGAGAACAACCGCGACGGGAATTTTGCTGCTCAAGGCGGATCCGCAAAAGCTCCAATCTCCAAAATGAGCGCCCACAAGCACCGCGCCGCCATGGAATTTTTGGTGCGCGATCTCCAGGTCGTAGGATTCCACCGCCACCTGCGCTTTGTGTGCGCGGGCAACTTTGTCCAGCATGGAAAAAACAAACCATCGGTAGTTGCGATAGGCCCGTCGCCATAGTCCAGAACTCACACCCAGCCTGCGGTAATACCCAATGATACCTCGCCGTGCAGCGTGGCCCGTCCAAAAATAAAAAGGCAGCACGGTATCAACCAAGGTAAAACAAAGGCGCAAACCTCCCCAACGGGCAATAAAATCAAGGATCCGTGCGCCATGACGCTCGTTGCTCGGGCGAGCATTTTTCAATGAAGGTCGCAACCCAAACACCGCGAAAATAAGACTAAAGAATCTTACCGTGCATAGCTTCGTGTGCAGGATGGTAAGCCTAAAGTTGTCCTGCCAAGGGTGAAAATGAGATACCCGATCCTTGGGATAGACAACCCCAATCGGGATATGGCAGGCTCGTATCCCTTGCCATAGCGACCGCACCAAAACCTCGATTTCGAAATCGTAGCGCCGGCGTGCAAGCTTTGAAAGCGGTAGAAGCCTCACCGGATAGGCACGAAACCCTGATTGCGTGTCAGTCAATCTCTGACCCGTCTCAATCCAGACCCAAAAATCAGAAAACGCCCGCCCAAACCGCGAGGATCCTGGAACATTAAGTTGGTTATCGAGTCTGCGATCGCCGATGACGATCGCCTCAGGATTTTTCCGAGCGGCGGCGATCATAGAAGGTAAATCCGTGGCAAGGTGTTGACCATCGGTGTCGAAGGTGACAACAGTTCTAAATCCTTGATCGCGCGCCCAGCAAAAACCTGCCATCAGCGCCGCGCCCTTGCCTTGATTTGGCATAAGCTGCAACACCGAAATTCCCGACTGGTCGGCGAGGATATCAGCCGTACGGTCGGTAGAGCCATCATTGACAACTAGTATCGATGGGGCCACAGAGCGAACCTCGCGAATGACACGCGCCAAGGTTCCATCATTATTGTAAGTCGGAAGCAGCACAAGTATCGCGCCTTGATCAGGCGAATTCATAGCGAAACTGCCCTTTGGAATAGAGATCCTGACCGTTGGCAAGCGTCCAGTTTCCTTCGCCGGCATCCGCAGTGATCGTCAGCGTGATGGTGGTGTTGGGTGCTAGAATCTGCTTAAATTTGGCACGCGAAACCTCGGCGATCTCAATGGGGCGGCCTAAATGGCCGGAAAGCGCCTTCACAACCATCTCGATTTGACTGACCGCAGGGAAAACCGGAAACTCCGGAAAGTGTCCGATAAAGTCGGGATGATCAGCCATGATGCGAAAAGTTTGCGTGAATGTTGAAGGATCCGGCATGGTTATCCTTGATGCCTGGGAAAAAATAGCCTGATGAAGCTGGCGCAACAAAATACTGCATTCCATTGCTCGGTTCAATGGGATTGTGACTGACGCCAGGGCGCCCAGAGCGATTGCCATGGTTGATGCTGTTGCGCCGAAAGTATCGGCTTTTGCGGTTTTAGACTAAGTGGCGGTAATACTAAGGAGTTTTCGTTAAAATCACCAATCAGTTAAGCCTATCAGTCACTCTCTTAGTGGGTGAGAGATGCTGTCGTACTTTTGTAACCTATTAAAATAAAAAGATAAAAATTGAGCCTGAGTAAAACTATTAAGCCGATTTTGGTAGCCGTCGAAAAGAGAGCAGCCGGTTTTAATAAGAACCCTAACTTAAGTCTAGGTGGCTTTCGTGGCAAAATCAGACGCGGTGGATACACGCTCAATCACAACGATCCTCTACGACGAGATCAAGGCGTCGCAAAGGGTTTTGACCGATGAAGAGCTCGTTGAGCGCGAGCTCAGGCATGGCAAAAGCGATGCCCATGAGGTGCGTATCCAAAACTTTCTGAGTGGTGGCAAGCTTCATCTGACACCCCATCAGCAAAACGCCTATGATCAGATCGCGGTGGCTGATAAAGCGCAGTCGACTCTTCATGAAATGCGATTTGTGCTCGATAGGCTGAGGCGCCTCGATGTTGAGTCGCTGCGCAACCTGACCTCGCGGGAGCGGGCGGATATTGATCGCGACTACCAATTCTACAAGCTTACCTTTGAAAAGCTTGCTCAGGCGACCCACTATCAGGATGTGCCGATTATGAAGGCCGATCCCGAGTCTTTGGCGATCAATGTCAAAAGCGATGGCCTGGATCTTTTGGGATTTGATCGGTTTAGCATTAGAAATTTTGTTCCATTTTTAGATGACGACGATGATGATGAGCTGTTCCGGCACAATGTGCAGACCGATACCAACGCGGCCCAGAGCCTGCCGATTCTAGACCAGGCTCTGGCGCGTGCCGGCGATTTGAGCGGAGCGCTTCGCAAAGTTGAGCAACGCATGGTGGAATTTGTACGCAACATCACAGCTCGCACGCTCGACACCTCGCCGCTCACTGAGCGTCATGCCGGCGATCTGGCGAATCGTGCCACCGAACAAATCTTCGCTCACGCCAGCCGCGCCATTGATTTTCATTCGGCTGGACCGCTCCTGGGCCTTTCACTTCTTTAAGCCGATGATTGCTGCCTTTATCCACACGCAAACTCCGTTTTTTCCCTGCCGCGCGCCTTGCGCTCCCCTAGCTTCGGCGAGCCGCCTTTGCGAGATCGACGGTAAACCCTTTGCTAAGGTTGCCTTTTTGTCGCCATTTCAGCTTTGTAAGCTTGAAGTAATGAACGCAGGGCAGAGGGGAGTATCCGCACATCGGTTCGACTGACTTTGATTGCTCAACCGGAATAAATACATCACGGACATACTCATCGCCAAGGTTGAGGTGGGCAGACTCAGAGCGATCGACTCCTGGAGGTAGGTAGAAGACCGGAGGTCTATGGCTGATCTTATAAATTAGGTCATCCTTGATAAACCCAGGAACAGTTGGATCCTTGAAGATAAACAATAAAATAACAGCTATAGGGGCAGCAGCTGCGAGATAGACTCTTGCGCTTAAATGCCGGTAGACCAGCATGCTCAACCCCAAACTCGCGGTTGAAAGAAAGGTGATGATGTAACCTTCGCCAAACCGGGGATCTGGGAAATTGACAAACCAGGACACGAGTCCCAGAAAAAAAACACTGACTAAGGCGTAGTAGCGCTTTCTCGGATAAGAAATCAGGCCAGGCTTGAGGGAGATTAGTAAACCTAAGCAGGCCATCGCATAGGATGGATGCGCCAGAAATTTAGGTAGTTGCAGCAGCCGGGCAAAAATCCCCACGCTAACACCAAAAAATTTGCGGTGATCATCGATGATATCAAGAACCTGAGCGTAAGGTACCTCCCATTCAAATCCAGGGCCAGGGATCGGGAAGGGGAAAAAATAGTGCCCCGAGATGATCAAGTTGCGCGCGATGAAGCCGCCAAGGTAGGTGATACCAATCAAGATGGAGGTCGTCATCATGCGGGAACGTGTGCCACTGGGAGATTTAAGGATCTGGACCAGCACGTACAAGGCTACGGCTGCCGATGCAAAACTCGTCGTCAATTTGATCGATAAATTCACGCATGCTAGGAGAAGCAACAGCATGAGATGCTTTCGATCTTTGAGTTCGAGAAAAAGCGTCGCGAGTTTTACGAGAAGGCAGGTGCCCGCAATATCTTGAGTCAGCGAATTGACCCCGGGAGTTAGCCCTCGCAGAAACAGCAAAGCAAACATCACCAGAAAAATCATCCTGAGCTCGGGAGCAGTTTCGCGACGCCAGATCTTGAGCAACAGGTCAACCTCAAGCGCAAGCAAGATAAATCCGTTGACGACATGACCTGAACGCCCATGCCAAATCAAATTGTCCACGAATGCGGCAAAAACATGAAACGTACTATTAAACCCGAGGCGGAAATGGAGATTGGCAAGGCCGGGCACGGCGGCGAATTCGTTGGCCCAACTCACCGCGTTGTAGTGGTAAAGCAGCGTGTCGCCATTTTGAATCAATAAAGAACTGCTCAAGGCATTGAATAAAAAGAGCAACCCGATAGCAAGGCATCGCCAATCTGTCAGTAGAGTTTTCCAGGATGGCAGGATCCCTTGGTTCTTTGCATGTCTGAAGGCCAGCATGGCAAAGCCTAAGCCAACGGCAGAGATTGGAACAAAAGCCCAGTTGTTGAGGGGGAGGAAAAGCGACCAATACTGCAGAATGGCCAGCAAAACGGCGAAGCCAAGCCAGAACCTGTTTACCCATTCGGATCTGAGATCTCCGAAGGTTTTTCCGAACACTAGAATTGTGAGTTCCGATACCCCAAGGCAAACAGCTACCAGCAATAGCTGGCAGACTAAGATACTAAGCATTCTTCTTGAACTCCTCTGGTTCCTGGCAGAACCTCATTCCACTTCTGCCCACCGTTCTAAAAGTCTTGAGTTATCTTCGTGTAATAGTTTCGCCCAAGGTTGTTATAGAGATCGGTGTTCACCGTGGGGTTTGCTGTGGTATCGATCGGTGGTTTAGCATTCGTAAAATTTGTGATGCCAAATGACAGGGTACCGCGTTCGGCATAGCCCCAGTTGTACTGCGTATCGTACTCCGAATGTCGGGGCAGATCGCCGGCTTCAGCCAGCGCCTTCTCCGCGCCCGCGGTAGTGCGCGCCGCCAGCAAAATGTCATGGCTCTTGCCGATTCCAACCCCGAGGGTGTTGATCGCTTTCCAGCGCGGTCGACCCACTGTGCCGATCGTCTCCTCAGCTTTCATTTCCTTAAATAGGGCTTCTTTGTAACTTAGGAAGTAGGAAAGATCAAGGTTCCACGATGGTTTGATCATTCCAAATTGATCGCGCCAGTGGACATTGGTATCGAGGCCCGAGATCGTGGTTGTACCCATATTGGTGTTCGGTAGCGTGATCGAATCAAGCGTACCGTCGGAATTGCGATCGATCGCAATTCCCCTGCTTTTGAAATCGGCACCATTCAATTCGGCTTTCATAAGGTTTTGCAGATTGCGGTCCGATGCTACCGCGATCCTTTCTTTGATCGCTGTGTACCAGAAATTGATCCCAAAATCGAGTTGATCGAGCGGACTCCCCACGGTGCCAAACGATACTGAATCGGTTTTTTCAGGCTTCAGGTTGTCGGATTTGACCGAATTAACCTGATACTGCACCTGCGTGCAGTTGTTGGCAATGCCTGCGCTGTCATGGGCGGCCTGCATTTTGCGGCAGTACGATGTGTCGATAAAGCTAGGATAACCATAGCCACCCGAATCATTGAGGGCTTGCAGCGAAGGCGCTCTGAATCCCTTGCCAAAGGTGGTGCGGAGCATCCACGCTGGCGTCAGGGTCCATTTCACGGATGCCTGCGGACTTAAAGCCTTGCCAACATCCGAGTAGCTATCGCTTCTAGCGGCAACATTGCCTTCAACATGCTTTGATCCAAGAGGAAAAGATGTCTCGGCATAGAGCGACTTTACGGTTCTTCTGCCCTCGCCGTTTGATCCTGAGCTGCCTGCAACCTCACCATTAGTCGATAATGTATCATTAGACGACATAAAGTAGTCGTTCAGGTAAGTTGTTCCCACGGCAAGCTGAACCGTACCCGAGGAGGTTTTTACGAGTTCGCCACTTACCAAGGCATCAATTTGATCAAGCTGACCGATCGTCACACCAAAGGTCTGGTAAGCTGCCGCCTTGGCGACAGATGGATCGCGATTGGGATCGAGAGGATTGTACTGTCCCTGTTCGATCAAATCGGTCATCCTCGACTTGAGCCAGTACCCTGATACCCCACGTTCGAGGCTGTGCACGCGCGATTTTGTGGTCGATAGATCAAAGTCCCAGTTCTTGGTGATCTTGCCCTTGAATCCCACGGTACCAGCTTCGTTGGCAGTCTCTACCAGCGTGTCGCGGGTACCTAACTCGACCGTTCGGTAGTTGATCTCGAGACCCTTGCCGTCTTCGGCCTCAACGCCAGTCATGGTTTTTACGACATCTGGGTTTGTGACGTAAAACGTCTCGGGCGCCGCCGCATAGTTCCAAAGGTTGGAGCGCCTGACATTGCGGATGGCCGCGTAGGCCTGAGTATCGTCCGTAACCTGGTATTCGGCATCGATGGTTATGCCAAGCTGTTCCGTTTTGGGTACTATGCTTGCAGTTCGGGCATAGTTGAACTGGCAGGTGGTATTGCCGCCGCCCATGTCCTGCCTGCGATGCAGCTCATCATTGCTGCAATCGTTGGCTGCCTTGAGCGGTCCCTTACTCCCTTCGTCTTTTACCCATTTGCCGCCATCATTTTTTTTGACGGGGATAGTCCGATAGCTTCCGGGATTACCTGTACCGCTCCAGCTATCAGCCGAGTACTCGCGGTCGCGTGCCATGATAATGCTTTGCGAACGCCACGACAGTCCCAAAGTCACCGAGCCATGCATGGAATTAAGTCCGGTGGCAGCCTCGATCCTTTGCTCTTCACCTCCCTTTTCGCTGGTAAACCCACGCGAGTAGAGAAAGTGGGTGCCATCGAAGTTTTTCTTCGTGATAATGTTGACGACTCCACCCACTGCATCCGATCCGTAGATCGCCGAGGCACCCTCTTTTATGATGTCGATGCGTTCGACTGCGACGAGCGGGATCAGATTGATATCCGGAACCGCAAGGATCGGGTCATTGGGTAGCCTTCGGCCATTGAGCAGCACCAGGGTGTACTCCTCGCCGAGGCCGCGGATATTGCTCCCTGCGGCACCTGGCGACCCGCGTCCCGATTTTTCTTTTATCGCACCATGGGTCGATACGGCAGCCTCGCGCACGACATCGGCTACATTTGTAAAGCCCGAGGCTTCGATTTCATGGCTATCGATCACCTGCACCGCTGTCGCAGCTTCGGTTTCGGAGCGCCTTAGCCGAGAGCCAGTGACGCGAATCTCTTCGTCGGCTTTTTTGGTTTTTTTTGTAGTGACTGACGGCTTTGAAGTAGCATCCTGGGCCTGCGCATAAAGCGCTTCGGTCGTTGCAAAGCTTAACCCGCACACAATTCCTAAAAGCCGAATCTTCTTCATCACTCCTCCTCCGACAGAAATATTCACTTTTGCGATCCTGATTTGTTTCGCTCAATATCGTTGATGAGGATGCCTAGGGTCTGTCCATAAATAACTAGTCGTTGGCGCTTTTAGCGTCAACGACTAGCCCCTTATCCCTTATGCGATGCCACATGGCCGGAGCCTGCGATATCGGTTTCAATATGCTTGGGTGCACCCAGATAACGAACATTGCCATTGCCTGAAATTTTGATATCAAGCGATTCCAGGGCATGGGCTTCGGTATCTACCGAGCCTGACGTCGTGATGCTAACATCTTTGGCGATCAGCTCCGCCGCGTCGAGTTTGACCGAACCCGAGGCCACAATGGTAAAATCATCGGCTACACCCTTTAGTTTTGCATTGACTGAACCATTAACGCCAAATTTGAGCGAAGGCGCATTGATCGCGCTAGCGGTGAGTTTGGCAGCCCCGCTGATTTCGATCTGATCTAAGGCTTTGGTCACTATGTAAGCCTTGACTTTGCATTCTTCAGGGCAGTTTGACCAGAGCATCAACGATTTAAACTCGAGTTTCAAAACGCCGTTGTCGAGCGTAATGGCGACGCTTTTAAGCGTCTTGCTGTCTCCTGTGAGCTGCACCACCTGATCCTGGCCTTGGACGTACTCGATATCAAACGAGCCGGAAGCCGTGAAGGCATGAATGGGAGCGAGGTCATAATCTTTGGTCTCGATACCCGCAAAACCGTTTGTCGCTGTGAGCAACGAGAGCAACGAGAGCAGTACGAATAGACACATTACACTTAGCTTGGTCATGGTTGCCTCGCCCAAAATTGTTTGCGACCTTAGCCACACTGCGGTATGCCGACGAAAGCTGCGTTGCGTGCAGGGATTACCCCCGCATAAGCCGCGGTTTTTTACCTGCCGCGCGCCTTGCTCTCCCCGACCTAACGCAGTAGGTTTAGGTTGAACGCTTGATTAAAAAAACCGGTGGCATTGAGGCATCATAATGAGGATTCGTAAGGGAAGCAATCGAGGAATTTTCAAATGGCTGGGTTATTTCTAAGCGTCCGTGCGCCGCGATGGAGAGTCGCAGCGCACAGCTCGCTCATTTAGTCGGCTAGATCGTGGAGCCGATCTAGGCAATTAAGTGTGGTGTAGCTAGAGCCAAACCATCCATTGTAGCTCAAGAAACTGCGTAAATCCTCAGTAGCATGACGAAGCTCTCGCCGCTCGTCTTTGGTTCCATGATGGCGTCTCGCCTCATGGGCGAGCTTGTGAGCTTTGGTTTCGATCTTATCAGCTAGCCTGTCATACTCCGCAATGCCCAAGAGGAGCGGGTCCACGCCGATATTACCCAACATTCCCAGGGCATGATCGTAGTAGTTGGGATAATCAGGGTAGAGGTTGTAGCGGTCATCAAACAGGTAAGGATTAAAACGATACTGGGG
>CAZOSN010000109.1:0-4184 GCA_964582405.1 uncultured Oligoflexales bacterium
CTAGTCACATCGTCATTTGTACGTATTTGAGATTTCTGCGGACTATGCGGACTAAGAGATGCTCGCCCGATTCTCTACGAATTCCGGAGCCCGTCTACACTTTAAGAACATGCGCAAAGTTCGACGGTGGCTGAAGAAACTTTTTGGCGAATTTTACTCGCATGCTCTGGACGCGAAAATTCTGCGACTTGATTGTGCAATCGATGTTGCCATCGCTATTTATGAACTCGAAAAAAACTTGGTCTATCCTAGGGGGAGGACTGTCACAAAGTGGAGGAGCAATAAGAAGACGACATATCTAGGAGTGCCACCAAAAGAAACCTGCATATATCAGAAGGCTGTTCCTGGCAACAAACTCGACTACCACCGGGAAGTTAGCTCCGACATGGTCGAATGCACAAGGATTGAAACGCGCTTTTTTAATAAAAAGGTTCCTATAACTTGCCTGCGAGAGATAGAAAAGCTTCGCGAAATAAACCCATTTGAGCACCTCCAAATCTATCGAACCAAAAATTTGTTGCCATTAAACATCCCACCTCAGACCCGCATTAAAATAGCCGCCTTTCGGGATTTGTCCCGCAGACATGGGGCCCAGGAAGCCCGTAGAATCCTAAACTTTGATCGCAACTTCAAACGCACTGTTGAAAAATACATCCAACCATCAGAACACTCGTTTGACCTTCATAGAGCTTGGAAGCGAAGGGTGAGGCGATTCCTCGACGGATGACCCAGTCAGGTTTTAGGCCTGACCAATGGAGTAGCTGCTTTTGTATTTACAATCCGACTTGTGAGGGATGTCGTGTCCGATAGTATGATCGATGTTGACAATTCGACCTTTGATTCAGCCCATAAAAAGTTTAAGTATGCCAAAGGCTCTGGCCAAAGTGAGTTCTTTGACAATTTCATAACGCTAGACGAGCTTCTGGCATTGCTGAAGCATCGCTACTCCCGTTCGACCATCGGCAGATGGCGTCGGAAGCTAGGAATGCCATGCGTGAGGCTCAACAATGGCCGCCTCTGGTTTTCCAAAACTGAAATCTTTCAGTGGCTGGAAAGAAGAGGACTATCATGAGTGTTTATAAAAGGGGTAAGAATTGGCGAGCAGAAGCGTGTGTCGGGAATCAGCGCCTATCAAAAGGGGGCTTTGCGACAAAACGTGACGCTTTGGAATGGCGAGACCAGGAGAGAAATAAAATGCGGAGTGCCCCGTCGGGGGCATCGGCAACGGTAGCCCAAGATGCTACGTTTGATGAACTGCTTGCCAAATATAAGGCTATCCACTTGCCAACGATCAAGGTCGAGACGGCAAACCGATACCTGGTGGACATCCAGTACCGCATTGAGGCCGCTTTCAGGTACTACAAGCTGAGCGCGATCATGCCCATGCACATTGAAGAATTTCGCAGCTCATTGCTCAAAGGAGATTTGACGCCAAAATCAATCAATAATTGTTTGGATTTGTTGCGGTCGATTTTTAACAAGGCTGTGGAATGGGACATGCTCAAGCAATCGCCGTTCAAGCTGAAGGGTTTGAAGATTCCTGAGCAGAAGTACCGCTGGTGGGATGAAAAAGCGTATCTGATGCGCTTCTTTCAGGTCGCCAAGGGCACGCCCTATGAAGCGGCTTATCGATTAGGGGTGGAATGTGGTTTGAGGCTAGGGGAGGTCGTAGGATTGTCCAAACAGGACATTAGCTTCGATCTGGGAACGATCCATGTCCATCGGCAGTGGTTGCACAAGCAGGGTTGCTATGGCTCCACAAAGCACAATCGCGAGCGGTACATCAATTTTGACAAGACTGGGCCGCTGGCAAAGATTCTTCGTGCTGCGGTCGATGCCAGCGCCGATAACGAGATCATTTTCGTGACCTCTACCGGCAAAAGGATTGGCGCTCGGAACCTTTCAAACCAACGATTCAAATTTTTGATCAAAAAAGCGAAGGTGCCTGAGATTTCGTTTCATGACCTGCGCCACACGTTCGCGAGCTGGTACATGATTGAGCATGGGGATATTTGGGGTTTGATGGGGATTTTAGGGCATAGCAGCATTAAGACGACGATGCGGTACGCGCATCTTTCAAGCAAGCACCAAAAGGTGCCAACGATGTCCTGGGGACGAGAGACAAATGGGCAAGAAACAAACGTCCACCAAATCTCCACCATTCGGAGATCGGAAAACTTGTAAGTGATTGATTTTATTAAGAAAAAGGATGGCGGGAGAGACGGGACTTGAACCCGCGGCCTCCGGCGTGACAGGCCGGCGTTATAACCAACTTAACTACTCCCCCGTTGGAAGTGGTGAATATATGGAGTTCGTGCGGGTGTGTCAATCTTTTATTAGAAAAAAATCTGCGCGAATTAGGTTTTGATTTGAGTGGGTTCGGGGGATTGGAGGGGACGGATTGAGTAAAAAAAAGGTGCTTTTAAAGCACCTTTTTTTTATCTGGATGGTCTATTGCTGATTAGGATTTTCCCGTCAGGCGTGCGCCGGATTTGGCTACGCGGAACTTGGCACCGTCTTCTACTTTGTACGCGATGCGCGTTGGCTTCTTGCTCTTAGGATCGATGACTTGAACATTGCTCCAGTGCATCGGCATAACTTTTTCGATAATGCCGCCCTCATCCTGAATCCCACCGGGACGGGTGTGGCGAACATAAATGTTGGTGCCAGCTACGTAGACGATGTTGTTCTTAAAATCGATACGATCGATCTTGCCGGTTTCACCTTTCGATTTGCCGACCATGACCATGACTTCATCACCTGTTCTAAGGCGGCACTTTACCTGTTGTTTTGATTTAATTTGCATAGCCACGATCCATCCGTTTTCATCTACGATTTGCAAAAGAACTCCTTATCTATGGGAAGGGGGAACATAAGTCAAGTCAGAATATAGCTGGAGCCTTGTCGCAAAAAGATGCGAGACAACTGGCGGCCTTTTCGCTAAGATACTGTGTCTCTTGAGGATTTTGTCAGACCGACCGATCTGGAGGCTCTTATGCTTACCAAGGTGCTGCGAGCGCTTTGCATCGTTTTCCTTATTACGAAGCCATTTTCCACGGTTTGCGCCGAGGGTCCAGCGACCGGCCAGATCCTCGACCTCAAACCAACGGATGTTATCCACTGGCAGTCGGCCGGAGGGGAGATCGATGGGAATGAGATCACCTTGGGTCTGCGCCTAACTACCGAACAGGGATTTTCCCTGTATGTCGACAAGGTGAAATTTGCTGGACCACCTGGAACAATTCTGACCAAGATAGAAGGCCCGAATACGACGACTATCAGGGACCCCATCATGGGTGGCGAGGTGGCCGTGTATAGCGCGGGCGACTTTATCCTTCATTTCTCCAGTTTGGAGAAGCTTGCGGGTTCAAAGTTTCCATTGGCGGTAACTTTTCTTGGTTGTACCCACCGAATTTGTCTGTTTCCTTTTACGCAGCATATCGACGTTGACGTGTTCGCCAAAAGCCCGATCGGAGACACTCAACCGCTCAAAACAGGACCAGGAGCTGTTACTGCTCAAGTTACGTCCGTTTCTCCACCAACTCAACCATCAGACCTTCAGCAACAAATTGCTTCCCAGGTCGCAGGCGGCAAACTATCGCTCGGATGGCTTCTCATCGTGTTGTTCTTGGGTGGTCTAACCACAAACCTAACGCCATGCGTGTTCCCGATGATCCCCATCACTCTTCGCATCTTAAGCCACGAGAACAAGAAAAAATGGATGGGCTCGACATTCTACGCCCTAGGGATCGTCGTGACCTACACACTGATCGGTGCGGTGTCGAGCTTAACAGGGACGATGTTTGGTAGTTTTTCTGGATCAACGGCATTCAATATCGGACTGGGAATGATTTTTGCGCTGCTAGGAGCGTCCATGCTGGGGTTTGGTAACCTCACTGGTTTGCAGAATCTTGGGGCGCGATTCGGTTCTGCCAAACATGGTCCGCTCAATACTTTTCTTATGGGCGCCGGCGCCGGACTGGTGGCAGCTCCCTGCACAGGTCCGATTTTGGGCGGACTCCTTGCCTACACAGCAAAATCGTCGAGCACCATGGAGAGCGTCGCGCTATTCTTCTGCTACAGCGTGGGATTCGCACTACCCTACGTCTTCTTAGGTAATTTTGCTGGATCGGCCAAAAAAATTCGCGTATCGCCAATCATTCAAATTGGGGTAAAAGTCACCT
>CAZOSN010000109.1:4194-16037 GCA_964582405.1 uncultured Oligoflexales bacterium
GCTGCAGTCATGTTCGCACTTTCATTCTACTACTTGCGCATACCGCTGCACGCACATCTTGAGATCATGCGCGGCCATTGGGCCACAGGTTCGCTCATCATGATCGGCTTGGGTTCTTGCTTTGGAATATATTTTCTTCTTCGGCATCCAGAATCAAAAATAACGTCCCTGGCCCCAAGTATTCTTCTAGGGCTCGGGCTGTTTGCAGCGGCTCAAAATATCGGAGGGCATGATAAGCTTCAATCTGAAAAGATCCCTTGGCGGCATTCACTGACCGAGGGGATTAAGGAAGCCCAAGCTGCTAACAAGCCAATTATCGTTGATGGATGGGCAGAATGGTGCGCGGCCTGCAAGGAAATGGACGTTACCACCTATCAAGATAGCGAAGTGAAGCAAGTGGTTACTCAAGATTGGATTTCGATCAAGATAGATTTTACCCAGCCCACAGACGAGCTCGATGAGATCGCTCGAAAATATGACATGCAGGGATTGCCTGTCACTATCCTTCTGCCCCCTTCGGGCGAGATTACCAAACAGCAACGGATCACGGGATACGTGTCGCGCGATGATCTCTTGAACGCGCTTAAATCCTTTAGGGCTCATTGAAATGGAACAACACATCCTCTATATAGTTTCGCCCGATAACATGCCCAACGCCGAAGCATCGATGCGAAGGCTCGGTGCAAAACCGATCGACGATGTTACCACCAACTCAACGTTTACTCTTAGCCATCGCCTTCTGAGGCATCTCAACCTACGCATCACTCTTCTTGATCAGGTCGATGAACTAGTCGAACATCTCCGCACCCATCCCGTCGATTTACTGATATACGACGAACGCAACGGTGGCAAAGAAGCCATCGATGCCGTACGAAGCATCAAGCATGATGTGAGAACTCTAGCGGATCAATGGGGGCCAGATTTCTATTTTCCGGCAACACGAATCATCGTAATTCTTGAAAAAGACCCCAACAATCACCGAACATTTGAACTTGGGCGGCAAAATGTCCGCGATATTCTCGTCAATCCCAAAGGAACGGCGCTGCTTCTAAAATGGATCTGGGAAGTTCTCTATGGTGGAGTAATCCGGGAAAACCGAGTGGGCGTAGCCCTTTCTGGTGGCGGGATCGATGGGTTTCTTTATCAAATTGGTGTACTCCATGCTTTAAACGAAGCGCTGCTCGACCGCGATCTCTTCGAGGTCGATGTCGTTTCTGGCGTTAGCAGCGGATCGTTAGCAGGTACCGTGCTTGCCTCTCGAATCCCTATTGCCGAGGTTATCCGTTCTGTCCATGGTATCTCAAAAACTCTGCCCAACCTCCGAGCGCAAACACTGTTTGATTTTGCCGCTAGCGATATCAGCAAAAGGTTTGTCCGTGAATCCATGAGCTGGAAGCTAAACCCTTCGCAGTGGCTCGCCAATATATCGCGGTCGATTCCCACTGGCCTGTTCAAGGGAGAAAAGCTCGAAGGCTATTTGGAGGACATCCTGCAAGCCGCAGCGCAACCCAACCGATTTGATGCCCTGCACACAAAACTATACATAGGAGCAACTGATCAGGATTCATTCGAGCATATTATTTTTGGAGAAAAAGGCCGAAACAAAATGAAAATAACTGAGGCATGCCGAGCATCGTGTGCATTTCCCATGTTCTTTGCACCCAAGACGATTTTGGGTCGTCACTATATTGATGGGCAAGTCACACGGAGCTGCAATATCGATATCGTAATCCATGAAGGCGCTAGACTGCTTTTTGTTATCGATCCCTTAAAGCCCGCAACTCACTACAAAGCCGGAGCCCTTGAGGCAGAGGGTGGATATTTCGGCATAGTCCAGGTGATCAAGGCACTCTGCTCTACCCGATTCGAAGCGGACCTAAATCATATTTCAAGCCAGTATCCCGACGTTGACGTCATCGTGTTTCAACCAAATGACGAATGCGCGGAGCTCATGTCGGGTTCGCCAATGACCTACAAGATCAAAACCCAGCTGATCGAAAAAGCATACAGGAGCACAATCAAAAAACTCAGAGACCGCTATCACGTCTATCAAACAAAGATGGCGCGCTACGGTTTTCATCTGTGCGACGAGCTTCATCTCAAGAGCCTTGAAAATACGTTTTCTGAAATACTAAATCAAACCGGGGAAAAATAATGCCTTTAAATATTGAGCTTTTCCACTATTGGCGATCCTCCTGCTCGTGGCGCGTGCGATGGGCTCTAGCCCTTAAAAAAGTTCCGTATACATCGACACCAGTCAACCTTCTCAAAAATGAGCACAAAGACCCTCAGTATTTGAAATTAAATCCTGCCGCGCAGGTTCCGACCTTAGTTGTAAATGGCGTGGCATTGCGTGAATCGCTCGCCATCATTGAGTGGCTTGATGAAAAATACCCTGCGGTTCCCCTCCTTCCGCAAGATCCTCTAGACCGAGCGAAAGTCCGCGAACTAGCCTATTCAACGGCAATCAATATTCAGCCGATTCAAAATCTCAAGGTTCTTCAGTTTGTCTCCCATGATATGACTGAACGAACCAGATTCGCCCAGTATTGGATCAAAGAAGGCCTCGCTGTATTCGAAAAGAAAGTTGTCGGTACTGCGGGGACTTATTGCTTTGGTGGGCAGCTGACGTTAGCAGACCTTTGTTTGGTACCGCAGGTCTACAATGCCTTGCGCTTTGGCGTTGATATGACCCTTTTTCCAATCACAAACGCTATCGCAAGCCGATGCCTCTTGCTACCAGAATGCGATCAGGCCGCGCCCCACAACCAACCAGGAGCACAGCCCTAATATGCGAGCCGCCATTTCCTAAACAGCCCAACAGCCCCCACAGGCTATATTTCTGAAGGTTGGCTACGTACCATCTGCCGCTATTTTGGACTCAGGTTCTTTGAACTGGGCGGTCGATGCCCCCAGCGTTTTTAGACTCTTTGGTAATATCGCTTCCAACTGAGGAAAACTATCTTTGACGGTGCCATACCATCGCTTGTAGTAAAAATAGTTGCGCAACACCAATTTCACATAAGAGTTTGTTTCGCTATAGGGAATCCGTTCAATGAATTCAAGATTGTCGGCGCCTGCAAAATTCTTCATCCAGCGCTGCGTCGCTCTGGGTGAGGCATTGTAGGAAGTGAGGACAAAGATCGGATTCTTAAATTGCGCCAGAAGACTCTGAACGTGATGAATACCAATCGTAACATTAGTTTCAGCATCAAGCAGCCGCTTTTGATCACGCGTCTTCGCAATCAGTTCTGACCGCTGAGCGCTGGTAATATAGTTGCTTTTAAGTCGCTTGACTTCAAGTTGAGCAGTTGCCGGCATAAGCTGCATGAGCCCGCGGGCTCCTACAGGCGAAACGGCATTCGGATTAAAGACCGACTCTTGGCGAATGATCGCGTACACAAGCTCCGGATCAACGCGAAGCTTTTCAGAATACTCGGTGATGTACTTGCCGTAGTTTTTAGGAAACAGTAGTCGTTCAAACCCATTGGCCAAGGTATGGCGGAACGATCTTGGCAAATTGCTATATTTCTTGATCGACTCAAGCCAATCCCCCGATGCATGGCGCAATAATGCATAAAGAAGAGTCTTCCTGCGCGCATTGATATCAGACGAATCAGGCTCAAGCTTCGTGATTTCTCCAATCTCGCACGATGCATCGTCACGCAAACCGAGCCTCAATAGATCAAGGACGCGCTTAACGGTAATCTGCTCGTCCACAGTCAAACCTGCTGTTAACGTTTCAAAGCTCAAGTTTGGGCTACGGACCGGCAGAAGCATATACGACTCGCCGCGCAATTTTTCGAGAAGATAGTGCGAGAGCGCGCCGTAGAATGTCGAGTAGAATTCGGTGGCTCCGCGCTGCCAGAGCTCTTCTGCCTGTTCTCGTTTTCCTTCTTCGAACGCCAAACGTCCACCCCAGAACAATCCAAAAGCAAGCGCCGACGATTCACGCTCGTCAACATCTTTAAGCGACTCGAGATCAATGAGCTGCCTGTCGTATTTTTGGGCGAGCTCACGCTTTCCCAGCTTTTCCGCAAGCAAAACGATTGATTTCAGCGCGTTCGGAAAATCTGGATGACTAGGAAACTTTTGAGCAAAATTCTCATAGTAGGACAAGCCCTTTTCAAAATCGCCTTCATTTTCGAGAATGCGGCCGAGCGTATAGAGCGCAAGAGCCTCGGATTCTGGGGATTTCTTTTCCTTAGCTTGCATCAGGATTTTTGCATAGATTTCTTTAGCATCTTTGAAATTGTCGCGTCCCCAGAGCAGTGAGCCTCGACGCGCTTCAGTAAAGGCCTTGCCTTTATAGCCATAGGCCTTTTCAAATTCGGGTTCGATATGTTTATAGAAATTCATTCGAGCCTGGGCATTATGCGATTTATAACACCGGTCGATCACCTCGGCCGCGGACTTTGCGTCGTTAAACCCGCGTCCCTTCGAATCTTGCCTCATACCCTGCAGCAGAATGTTTTTCGCCGCATCGCACTGTCCGCGTTTGGCAAGTGTTTCGCCCGCATCAAAAATCGTTGTACTACCTCCAGGAAGCTTGAGCTCCTTGTCGAGATCGCTTTGCAACCATGCGAAGTCGCGCTTTAAGCTCGGAAAAGGTGCCACCAACGGAAGCAGATCATCGCGCAGCTCCTGCTCCCTGCTACGCGGTAAGGCTCGCAAAAAATCATGGAGAGCGTTACGGCGGAAAGTGTCGTTTTGAAATTTGGCGATGCGCTGCAAAATAGACCTGGGCTGTGCCGCGCTGCTGGCGTTCTTAACTAGGGCCACATCGTCTATCAGGAGATCTTTTTGCACGCAGCTTTGGCCAGCATACTTTCTGATTTCGTCTTTGATCAACTCATTTTGTTTTGAGTCAAGCCCAGACGCTTCGAGGTATTCCTGTAGCAAATATGGGTAAAGCGGATCAGCCCTTATCGATGCATCAAGCGTCGGTAGTTCCTTGAGCGCTAGCTCCACCAAAGGCTTACGGTCTTTCTTGGACAACCGCATAATATCGATCAATTTAGTGTCCAATGGCCCCAATGCTTTTACGGCCTCCTGATAGGCCTTTGCATCAAGGTTTACATACTGTGGCGCATACACGTAGGAATTGAACCATGCATCGAGAGCTGGATCGATCTGTGTCTGGCCTTTTGCTGGGATGAGCTGATACGTCTCTGGCGGGGGAGTCGCCAGGCAATCGTTAGCGCTCAAGGAAACCAAAACAATCGCCCCAAGAAGATAAGCCTGCTTCATGGTTATCCCTATTTAGATGATCTGGCCTGAAGTATACCTTCTTGCCTATCGTCATTTTTTGCAAAATGTTCAGCGCGGTCTGCTCATGGTATCACAAAATAATTTTGGGGACCTATGACAAAAAAATCTAAATCACCTCCCGACTTCATACTACAGAAAGTATGCAATTTCCGGGGCAGCAGCCCATCCCATTTTGCCATCGCTGATGCGGAGCTTCACCCAACCCTCACGATGATCCAAGATGCGAACGGGCGCTCCCTCATGCAATTTAAAAACAAGCGCCGCATTCTCGTTTCGATCAGAGTAGATGCTGACTTCAGGAGCGGTCACAGCCCCAAGAGGTTGGTCCAGATTCCTAACCAACCATTCGCCAAATCCACAATAAATCGCCATAAAACCAAACAAAACAGCAGTATACAAGACTGACCTGGGAAATCGCTGTTTCAAAATAAAGAAGCCGAATCCAGCCAGCAGGAGCGAAAGAACTGCTAAACTCGTGGCTAAATAGCCGCCTTCTCGAGCACTTAAGTGGGGTACCCAGAAGAACAGCCGCGTCCATAAGGGAGCATCTACCGTGTCGGCTAACCGATCCTCAGTAAATTTTTGGACATATTTAATATTCGCGCTTAGATCAGGATCCCGTGGCAGGTAGACTCTCGCTCCGTAGTATGCAGCAAGCGCCTTACCCTTGAAACCCGCCTTGTAATAGGCATTACCCAAATTGTAGAGCGCATGACCCAAGCCAGGTTCCGTGGCAGCAATTGATTCAAAAGCTTGAGCAGCCGCTTCATACTGGCTACTATCATAGAGAACGATCGCTTTTTGCCACTCGGTGTCGCTTAAAGCCCACGCTCCTTGGGATAAAAAACAGCTCGCAAAAATTAGAATTAAAGAGTTCAGCATCGTTTTTCCACCTCATCAACCACTGTGTCCAGCTTGGCCAACCAATTGCCGAGGCTTGTCGCATCCGCCCCCCCACCACCATAGTTTAGGCGGTCAAAATCGTTCAAAACTTCTTGAGCCTGACCGACTATGGATTCAGGCAACCCCAGATCTAAGAGCTTTTTGGTCATATCCGCGGTCGTTAGCGCGTTGCTTTCGATGGTAAGCTTGTCACCCAAAAAATTTTTAAAACCAATTTCCAACGCCTGGGCCGCGCGCGTCACATCAACACCGGGACTTCCTCCGCGCAGGACCTTGGTATTACTAGCGTAGGTCTTGTAAGCCTTAGTTGTCCTCCTAAGTTTTGTTCTGACTTCTTTGCTCGACCGCCGGCGGGAAACGACAAATCCGGCAGCGCAGAAAAAAGCTGAGCCACCTAAAAGACCGCATTGCAGCTGCCTATCCAAGGCTGACGTGCGGAGCGGATTCAAAGATGCTTCACTGCGATGCAGGCCTATAATATCCTCACCGACCACTTTCACATCTTCTTTGTGAGCATCATTTGCCGCAGAGGTCTGGTTTTGAGACGACGGCGCGTTGGGATTGACCGAAACCCTCAACTCGCCTAAGTCATTTGTCATCGACTCGTATTGTCTCGACGCCGTATTAAAGAACCAAACATTTACTTTTCCCAAAATAATAGTTCCCGCCCTATTTGGAACAAGAGCGTATTTAAAGACCCTTCGCCCTCTTAAGCCGCTGGCACGATCGGGCACTTCGGTTTCCTCTGGCTTATCGGGGTATACTTTGATCTCAGGTGGCAATTTCATTGCCGGATCAGCCATCCCGTTGACACGCCCCTTGCCTTCCACTTTGATCGTCAAGGTTGCGGTATCGCCCTGCTGCAGAGTTTGCGTCGAAAGTTGGCTCGTCATCTGAAATTGCCCCACGAGACCTGAAAAATCGATGGGCCTTCCAAGCTTTGGCAACTCCATAACGGTCAACGACTCATGCTTCGACGCAAAGTTTTTTCGGATACCACGAGGGCCAAACATACCGAAAGGATCCCGGGGCGCTCGTTCATTGGGGTCTGGAATAACTGTATTCAGGTGAAATACTGGTACATCAAAAGTCCCAGCCTTATTTGGTATGATGATTTCAGCCAATTCGATGACATCGTACTCAAAAGAACCGCGAACCTGTCGGAAATTTTTTTCTCCTTTAATTTCTATTTTGCTAAAAGCATCCTGCTGATCGACCGTTGCGCGAGGCTGACTCAATTGAACACGGGTGTAGATCTTCGTGGTTAACGTAATCGGCTGACCGACATAGGCAGTCTTGATATCAGGGATCCTTTCGACAAACACCAAGGCATCGGTCCCTGCTCCTTCTGCCGCCTTAGTCACAACGATCCGAAGAGGCAAGGTCGATTCGTTTTTGCCATCAAGTTTCATCGTCAACGACGGGATTTCAAACACGCCTTCGCGGCTCGCTTCTATGATGTAATTGCCCTGCCACTGCGAGGTCGAAACGCCATTAATGATCGAATAGTTGTGAGAGGTTCCTGCTTCCTGGACCGTGAGTCCGTCAATCTTTGGAAAGGGCGGGGCCTCGCCGATATCTTCGCCATCCGCAGTCAACGTATACACAAACTGATCCGAAGTGCTTCCCTGATTCTTGTCCAAGCTCGCCGTCAAAGAACCCGCCCAAGCTGGCCCGCACAAGCTACAAAGGATTAACAGGAAGCACCTTCTACCAATCGTTGCCATTTTGCGGTTTTTCCTTCAATTGTTCTTTAGTCGGACGAAACATGTATTTGCCAATTTTGTCGTCCACTGATCGGACGACTCTTTCGGC
The DNA here is from genome assembly GCA_964582405.1 of uncultured Oligoflexales bacterium. Taxonomy (GTDB): domain Bacteria; phylum Bdellovibrionota_B; class Oligoflexia; order Oligoflexales; family Oligoflexaceae; genus CAZOSN01. Next base: position 12,184 of record CAZOSN010000109.1, read on the forward strand.
ATCCTGTTTGTTGAGAAGCACTTCAGAGATTTCCTGATGCCCTTGGCTGCTGGGTTTAGAATTGTCACTTGTGATAACCTGTTCGCCCTTTGGCTGATCAGGTTTTCCCTGGTCATCGCCAGCCAAGGGAACGTCTTTCTTATCGGACTTATCGTCCTTGCCCTGGGCTTCGCTTGCTGACTTGGCTTTGTCATCTTTGTCATCTTTGTCATCTTTGTCATCTTTGTCATTTTTACTTTTTTGTTCTTGATTTGCACTCGCTGTTTTTTCATCTTGCTTTTGCTTATCTGACTCCTTACCTTCCTGCTTTTGATCTTGGGCATTTTTCTGATTGCCCTGCTCCGCCTGCTTATTCTGCTCCTGGTCTTTACCCTGCTGATCTTTGCCTTGATGCTGATCCTTACTCTGCTCGCCCTGTTTATTTTGCTGGTCCTTGCCCTGGTCAGCTTGCTTGTTTTGCTGGTCCTTGCCCTGGTCGGCTTGCTTGTTTTGCTGATTCTGATCTTTACCCTCTTGGTCCTTTTTATCTTTGTCCGATGAAGGCTCGGATTTTTTCTCATCATTCTGAGCCTGCTGTTCGTTCTGACTTTTTTGCTGCTCGATAACTTTTTTGACCCAGTCTAAGTTGTCCTTGGCATCACGGTTGTCCAAATCAAAAGCCAACGCGTCCTGGAAGGATTTTTCAGCTCCTTTATAATCACCTAGCCTCGCGGCAGCGTTCCCCTGATTAAATAGAGCCTGGCTCTTTGCCTTGCCTTTGGCCAATTCTGCTGCATGACCAAAGTGAGCTTTAGCCTCCGCAAATTTATCTTGGCGGTATTCACTCACGCCGAGGTTAAACCAAGCATCATAATCAAGGGGGTTGGATTCGGTCTCGTTCTTAAATAACGCCTCAGCTTTAGAAAAATCCTTTGCCTCGAACGCATCATAGCCGCCTTTAACGGAACCCGCATAAGCACCGAAAGAGACCATCTCAAGGAGTATAGCAACAAGCCACCTCACTCAAGCATCCTCCCTAAGAGAGTTCTTACAAGATCAAATACCCTATCGCGGGCCTGTTCGGCCTCGACAATCCCGCTCTCAGCATGGGCAAATTTGATGCTATCAGCTTTTTCCAAAAACAAACCTAACCGCGTGAGTTCCTCTGAGTTGAGATTAAAACCCGGTTTACCCACCCAAGGAGTCAGGCGTCCCATAATTTCCGGCGTGGTCATATCGGTGACGGCAATTCCAGTTTTGATCTCGACGAACTCCCTAAGAATCATACTAAGCTCAAAGAAAAAGTCCTCGCGCGCTGCGGTGGTAAAAGGCTCTGAAGGCTTCAGTCGATACAAGCGATCAAGTAGAACCTGTTCCGGGTCAACAGGCCGCGCAGCCTCGATCTGCTTCTCTCTTCGAATTTTTTTTATCAGCCAAAAGCCCACACCAAAAAGCACTGCCAAACCAAGGATGCTCAGCGCAATATACGACCAAGGGAGCTTATAGGGAGTCAAACCCACAATATCGTGCGGCGGTGTTATGGGCCCAGCACCAGGCATCTGAGCCATGAGTATCTCCTACGGTACGTCGATGCTCGAAATGATTTTTTCGATGATGGCATCGGCAGAAATGTTTTCGGCCTCAGCTTCGTACGTCAGCAAAATTCTATGACGCAGAATATCATGGGCCAAATCCTTGACATCTTGCGGCCCAACAAAGGTCCGTCCCTGCATCAAAGCCGAAACGCGTGCTGCTTTTTCGAGGTTAAGCGATGCCCTTGGGCTAGCACCAAAGTTTATTAAAGGCTTCAATTCACTCAGTCGGTATTTCTCAGGAAACCTTGTGGCAAAAACGATATTCACGATATAGTCACGGATCTTGTCCGAAACGATAACCTTGCTGATCAGGCCACGAATTCTTAAAACATCATGCGCGGACATTACTCTAGCAAGTTTGGTCTCATCCTGCTTGGCATGCAGGCTCATCATCTCCCGCTCGCCGCTCGGCTCTAGATATCCGACTTTGACTTTAAAGAGAAATCGATCAGTCTGCGCCTCGGGCAAATTATAAGTGCCTTCCTGCTCGATAGGGTTCTGCGTCGCCATAACGAGGAACGGCTTTTCCAACTGAAAGGTTTCATCGCCCAGGGTAACCTGCCGCTCCTGCATGGCCTCGAGCAGAGCCGACTGCACTTTTGCCGGAGCACGATTGATCTCATCGGCAATGACCAGGTTGGCAAAGATCGGACCTCGCTTAACCTTGAATTCGCCGGTCTTGGGATCGTAGATCTGCGTTCCCACAACATCAGCTGGCAAGAGATCAGGTGTAAATTGTATCCGCGATACCGACAAATCCGAAGCTTCGCCTAAAGCCTTGACTGCCGTTGTTTTAGCCAATCCCGGCAGACCTTCAAGAAGCACATGACCTTCTACTATCAAACCCATAATCAGACGAGTCGCGACATGATCCTGACCAACTAGACGCTTCTTCATCATATTGAGAAGCTCTGTTATCCGAGCGCGCTCTTCCCCGATCCGATCCTGCAATTCACTTGATTCGACCATGACCGAATCTCCCTGTAGCAATTACGCCTATCAATGGAATGATAAAATACAAAATAACGCTGAATATGGAAAGCTTTTGCTTGCCGTCAGCATCGATTAAACCGCATGAATCCGTAATCCTAGGCGTGACTGTCTGAGGCCGACTACCTTCTGGTGGCTGGTTTCTAACAGCGTTCTCAGCGTTAACGATCCCTGTTCCTAGAAGTGGTACAAGATTTGGTTCGCCGATAACCTCTGGGAAATAATTTCTATTACCTCCTAAATTATACAAAGTTGCATCTGCCGTATCTACCAAGCGGCTCCGGAGGTCGGACATCGTCAAATTGGGATCAAGCGCCAGAAGCAAGCCGGCAATGCCTGCCACCACCGGAGTGGCCATCGAAGTCCCTACCAGGCAAAGCGAAGCCCCTCCAGGGATGCTGGACAAAATCCCTGCTTGGCTTTGAAATCCATCCTGACATGCTCCATCGCCAGGAGATGCGATATCCGTCCAATCCCCAAAGTTAGATGAGGGAGATTTTACCTTTGTCTTGCTGTCTACATTAGTTACAGCGAGGACATCGGAAAACGCTGCAGGGTAGGCCCGCTTTGAGGTATCTTCGTTGCCCGCCGCCGCCACAATAAGAATACCATTGCCTTTGCTGCTCAATAACCTGATCAAATGCTCGACTGTGCGTGATCGCTGAAATTTGCCAAAGGAGGCATTTATAACGCGGATCGCGTTTTGACTATCTGTAAATTGAAAACGTGAGATATAGGTGAGACCAGCCACGATCGAGCTATCCGCAATCATATCAACATCGCCCGCGTCCAAGAAGGTCGTCCCAACAATTTTTACCGCCACAAGCTGGCAAACCGGGCAAATCCCACCAAAACTTTCTTTTTGAGGTGCTGCTGCGATAATGCCGGAAACATGAGTTCCATGAACACAAACCCCAGTTAATTTCTCATCGTTTGGCGGGCATGAGCTGTTCGGACCATCTAACGCAGCAGGATGCACACTGCCATCGCCAAGCACACCTTTGTACGATTGAGTTGTATTGCAACCATGCAGGTCCTCGATGCAACCAGCAAGATTTGGAAATTCGTTGGTCCAGATATTGTTCTTCAGCGCGGGATGCTCATAATCTACCCCGCTATCCATAACGGCAATCAGGGGCGGGTGCTCCACAGAGATACCCTTATCTCCTAAGAAAGAAAATGCGCGCACAAGACCTATCTGTTCAAACCACGGGGCTTTGCCGGTATCAACGATTCCCTGATACGTTGCGGCATGGGAGGTAAAAACCGAATCTCCGCTAGGACGGCTCA
>CAZOSN010000110.1:0-15934 GCA_964582405.1 uncultured Oligoflexales bacterium
CGGCGTTTTACGCAGCATCCTGCCGATGTTATTTTTTAATTATGCCGACATGCCCGCACCTGAAGTGCGCTGGGCCGAACTTTATATCAACGGTGACTACCGCGGCCTGTTCATGGAACAAGAAGAAGCCGATAGCGAGACTTTTCTACAGCATGCCTTTCATAATAGGGCTGCGGACCAAGTGACAAACGACCTTATGTATAAGCTCGAAAGAATCCTGGTCAATGAAAATGGCAAGTCGCCGTATTGGGAAGAGCTTCTTCAGTACGACGACAAATCAGGTGATCCGCCCAATTTTGGTCCGCTGTTTACGCTTTTCGACGCTTACGAACAACCAACGCGATCAGCGTTTCTGGAAACTGCTGAAAAAATCCTTAATATTGATCAATTCCTCAAAGCTGCCGCCTTGATGAATATCATGAGTATTACCGATGTCTATGGCTATGGTTATAGGGGATCGCTAGATCGTAGAGAAGGCAACGTCATTCTCAAGAATGAAATGCTGTATTACTACAATTCTCAGGCTGACTCATCGCTCCGCAAGCTCTGGCTTATTCCCTGGGACATCAACGAGGGAATGGCGGATACCGAACTCGAACTCTTTCCGAGCAAAGCGACTAAATATCATATGCTCGGTTACATTATCGACGAGTCCTATTATATGAAGTCCTACCGAGCGCATTTGCGCAATCTTCTGCGACAGAAATGGCTTGAGCAGGCCAGTATCGAGGCCCTCATCGATAGCCAGATCAACCTCGTCAGGCCCGCCATGACGCGTCACAACGAGCGCTGGTCCAATACCGCTAATTGGGCACCGTATGACTTTAAAAAATTTAATACTCGTTCCGAGGCAGAAAACGTAGCCGCCACGAACTACAGCTACGATATTGATCGCGAAGCCAAGAAAATTAAAAAGTTCTTTGCCACTCGCATCGCCTTCATCGCCAAAGCGATCAAGTGATCGGAAGCACCTCGCCCCGCAAGGCGGGATACCGAATCTGATTCAATCAAGGACTCATGAGACCTGCCCAAAGCTCGGCAGGTCGATCGTTTATTTCTTTGGCGTGCTGGTTTTCATAACGCCACCTGCAGCCTTGGGATTACCGGCAACCGATGACGGGGGAGCGGATTTCTTGCTCGCGCGTTCTATTTCGTGGAGCGCACGCTGGGCAGCTTCGTCGATGCTATGAGGTCCCGATCCCTTCATGGCCTTCTCAAGCATTTCCTTGGCTTGAGCAAGCTGACCTTTGCTCTGGTACTTGTGCAGACCGCAGCTTAGCAAGGCCGGCTTGTAATCGGGTTTGCGTCCTAGCACCATTTCGCAAAGTCCATCGACGCGCGGACCATTGCCGGCAATGCGCTCCGCCACTAAAACGCCGTACTGAGCAAACCAATCACCCTCGAAAACACTCAGATATTTCTTGGCCGTAGCAAAATCGCCGTATTTAAGGGCGAGAAAACCGAGATTGAGGATTGCCGGCTTATAACCCGGCACGATGCTCAGGGCATGCCGCCAGGCAACGGCTGCCTCGGGAAATCTTTTTTGCCGCAAAGCCAAAAGACCCGTAAGATTAAAAGCCGCAGCTTTGATTTTCGGGTTTTTGGCATCCGAAATCTCGGAGATCATAAACTGGGCCATAGTAAATTTATCGTTTTGGAGGGCCGCAATCGCGAGTTCAAGCCTTACCTGGTCGTCAAATTCCGTTGCGGCATTGGATTGCATCTCGACATGCATAAGCCTTTTGGTTGCGCTCAGAACATCCTTGAAATCCTCACCGGCCAGAACCTTAGCTGCCACAATCGCTCGTAAGTTTGGCACATCCTTGGCCTTCGGGTTCTTGGTCCTGCCGCTAAGATCGGTTGCATACCCTTTGGCCAAGCCCTTGTTGAGCGCGGACGAGGTTAACGAATTGCTAGACAGGCTATAAGTAAACGTCTCCAGCGAGTTTGAAACCGTGACATTGTCGGCACTTTGCTCCAAGGCCACCTGCTGGGGTGGTGGGTCGGCCTTGAGCTTGGATTGTTGTTTGCTGGTATCGCTCGGCGTATCGGCGGTTGGTTTTGACCCAGACGTCTGACAGGACCAAAGGAGCGCGCCACTCAAAAGCAAATTTATCAGATTTCTGAGAGACTCCAAGGTCATAGATCAATTCTTTCTCAGCGATTTCGTCCAATTGCTCGCAATTTCGTTGCCGACAAAATCTGGGTTTACGACATAGTCATCAAAAGAGAATTTGCTGCCGCTAACTCTGGCAAGGCCATCGATCGCCTTAAGCGAATAAGGGCTATAAACCGCAAACTGGCTGACAGTCTGGACTGCCGCTTGGAACCAATTGATCGCGGCCTTTTTTCGCTCGTTGATTTGCGGCATTAGTTCCTTCAAAACATCGGCCCGTGAGGCACCTTTGATCTCTGGGGGATTCGAAAGCTCTTCGGCAAATGTTTCGTTGGCGATACCCATTTGTACATAAGCCGCGACACCGGAATAGGCATCCTTAATGGAAAGAACCTGCTGAAATGCTCCCTCAAGCTGCTGAAGCCCTACCCCCCTATTCTGGATGGACGCAGCCAGTGCATCGACGGTACCACCAGTTAATTTGAGGCTATGATATTTGGCCACCAAAGGTAGAGTTTGGCCAAGGACAATATCGCCGATTCCGCGCAAGGCTTCGCCCTCGATTTGGTTGGGCGCGCTTTTGTAGATCGCAAGCATCTGACCCAGGGCCTGACCCGCGAGAGCCCCCTTGCCACCAGCAGCCTCGTATACCCTCTTCCAGGCAACGATTTTCTGATTGGCATTAAGAGGGAAATTGGGGAGGTAAACCTTCGTGACAAGATTCACGACGCTGCTTGCATGCCCATTCAGCGCCTGACCCTGAATCATCGACTCGATATGAAACACGGCATAATCCGGCTTTTTCTGCGCAAATGCCAAGCAAACTCCAACAGCCTTGTCCGATTCTATCGCAACCAATAATCCGCATGACTTTGACAAAGCCCCCAATGCGGCTTGCTCTTTTGGATAAGCCTTTGCAAAAGAAAGGTAAGCCGCGCTGGCACTATCAAAGTCAAATTGCTTTTCGTTGATACGCGCAATCGTCAATAGCGAATCTTTCGCCTGTGGCTTGTTGGGAAATTTGGTGATAATGACCGTATGCGCGCGCACGGCATCAGAAAAAGCGCCGGCTTTCATGTAGTCAACCGCCGCATTGAACCAGAGTTTATCGACTTCTGGATCGTTGGGGTATTTCTTCGCCTGCTCCTCGAATTTGCGGGCGCGCAGCATCGTATCCTTTTCGGCCACGATCGCATCATTTTCGGCACCTCGGCGCAAAGATCTAAGCTGATCGCCGAGCTTGCTTTTGCTATACTGCGGAACTTTGAGAAACTCTTCTGTCAAAGCGAATAGTTTCTTGTTGTCGTCTTTGACCAGCGGCATGACAAGCTTGACCGACGCCTCACCCTCGAGATCTCCTGGATATTTCAAAGCAACATCGCGCAGATACTTGACGGCGTTGTCCTCGATGCCGCTTCGATAATAAATTGTGGCAATACCCGTGATGCACGATTTGCTTCTCTCCTTGTCCTGAGGATACCACTTCATGAAATGACCGCAGGCCTTGATATAATTGACGGCTTTCTCGGAAAGCTTGTCCGGTTTTTTAAAGTTTGGTGTTTTCTGCTTTAGAATTTTAAATTCTGGTGCAAAATCAAGTACATATGACCCGACCATCTCGATGGCTACTTCGTTATGGATGTTGATAAATTTTTTGGTAACCGGATTGAATCTTTGCGCTTTGTCTTTACCAAGAGCCGCGATCTCGTAATAGTACTGCCCTGCTTTCTGGTAGTTCTTGAGATAGTATTCGATATCGGCAAGCATGTATTTTACGCCAGGGATTTCCTTGCTGTCGGGAAAACATCTCAAGAACAGAAGATAGCCAAAGCGCGCCTCGATATTGAGACCTTTATTTCCATCCTTGATTGCCTTCTGATGGGTGATCGAGGCATAGTACATGATCTGATCTTTAATTAACTCCTCGGTCTCCACAACATCTTCTTTTTTGTTATGCTTTGCCCAGGCTGATGACCGACCATAGTGGCTAAAAAAGGTCTCTAGCTCGCCCCAGACATTCTTCATGCGGTTGGTCACATAAAACAAGCTAACCACTTCTTTTTGTGCCTTTGGTCCATCGGGATCAAATGGGACGACAGACTCAAATTTCTTGTAGACCTTGATAGCCTGATCGTATTGACCCTGATCTGCCAGGATTTCGCCAAGCAGCATGAGGAATGTGCCGACATACTGCGTGCCGTTGTTAGCTTTATAGTAAGCGATCGCCTCCTCTATCATCCTTAATTCAGCAAACGCATAGACCAAGTCGCGCAGCGCCTCATCGCGCACCTGAGCTCCTTGTTTTCCTGCCGTGGCGGATTTAGAAACAACGTCCTTCCATTCCGCCATGGCCTCTTTGAATTGACCCAGGTTGAAAAAACACCAGCCTAGCTTGAAAATCGACCAAAGGTAACGCTGCGACCGAGGAAACTGCATGGCGTTCCGATAATTATTCATCGCGTTGCGGAAGTCGCTTCGGTCAAAGTAATAGTCACCCAATGATGCATACGCTTCGCCCGCAATATTTGAACCCTTGTACTTGGTCACAAGCTCGCTTAGTATTCGTGCGGCATCTTTCTCGCGCTCGATATAGTTGAGACCGATCGCTTTGTTAAACAACACCAAATCAGCGGACTTATTCTGCGGAAATTCATTATTTATCTCAGTGGCTTGCGAAATCACAAGCTTCCACAGGTTGGTAGAGCCGCCCGAATCGACTTTAGGCTCCACACCCTTGCGACCACCCGCATCCCATGCCCGCCATTTGGCATCATAGTCATGCTCTTCTTTGTTGCGAACATAGCTCGCGTTTTCCATATAGAGATTCAAGACTTTTTCCATGACCTGAAGGCGCTGAGCAGATTTTGGAGGCAAGGACTTGGCTGTTTTCTCAAGGTAGGCCGTGGTTTTGTTGATACCATCAATAAGCTTGGATTCAATCTGCATCGTATAAACGACCGAATGCCTAAGACGTGGTTTTTCGGTTTTTGATTTCTTCTCACGAACCCGTTCTTTCACATCCAGCTGAATGCGCTGCTTTTCAGCAGCGGCAAAGCGCGGGGCGCCCAGGATTCCGAGCGCAAAAAGCAATGTCAAATAGTGAAAACCCCGCAAAGCCTACCCTCAACTTTTAGATTTCACACACCGGCTATTCATGTTGTAGACATAAAATCCCAACTCATCTTCCCAATACTCCTGCTCGAACGGCCAATATTCCAAACTCTGATTGATGTTGAGCTGCTGCATCCCACCTATGAACTGAATCTGACTTTTTTGCTTGTAGGCCGAAATTTTTTCGCGCAATTCAGCCAGGGTACCCAATTGCATTTCAGCCACAATTAGTTTGGTTTGATTGGAGAGTTCCAGAAGCTGAGCATAGTAAGAAGTTCCCAAGCGATACATATCATGCCCTGCGGTTTGCACAGCTGTGCTTTTCTTCTGCTTCAAGAAATCAGTGAGCGAACTTTGCAAACCTGTCGCCTGCCACGAACCGCCGTAGCCGTGCAGGGTATCGATTTCGCGCGATGAGAATCGCAACGTGTCGCGAGCGCCCTTGAAGCTATCAACCATCGTCAGTTTCTTTACGATTTCCTCAGCCTCGCCGTATTTGGTCATTTCTCCGGTAAGAGAATAGCGTTGAACAAACTGAAACAAGCCACGCGGGTCTTCCTTGTAACGACCCAGAATCCCCTTCATGGCAACAAAGACATCCTTATACCGCATTTTAAAAAGGCGCATGGATTCCTTAACCTGGTCGTAGCGGCAAATTCTCAGAAAAGTTATAGCCTGCAAGATATAACTTTCTGGATAGAATCGGTTATTGAAAAACGGTGAGTGAATGGTGTGTATCTGACCAAGCGTGTTATTAAATTTCTGAAGAAAAAAGAATGCCCAGGCGGTCTCCCAGATGGCATCAAGCCAGTATTCAGATTCACGCGGTATCCGACCGTAAAAGCTAATGGCCTCGGTATACCGTTTGGTCTCATAATAGACACGAGCCATGTTGAGAATCGCGGACTCATAGAGTTCGCGCTGCGACGGATCGCCCGCTGTAGCCTTCACTACATCCTCAAACCGCTGAACCGACCGCGAATGGTTGCCCGAAAGATTGTAAATCACACCGAGGTGAAATATGGCTCCAAGATAGTAGGTGCTGCTTGCGGGGACCTGTGAAAAAAATTCCCGAGCATTCTCAAGTTCTCTGGCCTCAAAAGCCTCGGTGCCCTTGTAGTAGAAATAAAACCCGCGAGCGAGCGGTGGAACATCGCTGGCGTTGACGTTGGCCTTAAATAGTTTGAGAATATGACCTTTGCCGAGACTTACCTCTCGGTTGATCTTGCCCAGCTCGTCCATAGCTTTTCGAAAGAATGGATTCGATCCATCGTTGCCGCGTCGCACCGTAATTGAATAGTACTTGGACGCAGAATAGAACAGTCCGAGTTTGTGCAAACTTTGGGCAAGCCCCCACTCAGCTTTGAGGCGCTCGGCTTTGCTTCGTGGGGCCGTGTACACGGAATAGAACGCTGGGGCGGCTTCGTAGTAATCCTTCGACTTGAACTTTTTCTGAGCAGACGCGTAATCTGCCAATGCGGATTCGCTCGCCATGATCAAGGCGAGAAATAGCGGTAGCGATTTGCGCAAACCATGACGCATGAGAATTCCCTTGGTCACAAAAACCTACTCATACCGATCGAAAAGGTGATATTGGTATGAGTTTCTGTCTTGCTTTCGGCCCCCTCCGCCACACATTTGGTATCAAGGGTATCATACCGGAGCGATTGTCCCTTGACATCCCAGCGTATCGACGAACTTTTCGAGATAAAGTAACGCTGCCCCACACCATAGAAAATAGTTGGATAGCCAACCGTGCGATTTGATGGGACCGGTTCGGCGCCGGGTTGGGTGGGAGTTTCGCAGAATTCTGAAAATCGCCATTCAAGAGCCGTCTGGCCAAAGCCAACATCAAAGAACGTGTCAAAATAAAGGAGATCACCATCGCTGAGCTGCCATTTGCCGTAAATTGGCGTCACCACTAAATTCGCTGATCCGGCGTACTGAGTGCGAAAAATCAAGGTGTTGATTTCGAATTCATCGAAAAGTATCCTTTTGTTCTCTTTATCCGTGTTGGCGCCATAAGCATAGTCGAATTCGAGCGCGAAGATCTCCGTGAAGTGATACGTCGCTAACGCTTTGCCTAGAAAAGTATAAATGAAAGCCTCATTCATCACGCTGGTCAACTGCAGGCCAAGCTCAAATGAGCGACGTTTATTAAAGTAGCGTGGGCGAATAACTCGAATCTCGGTGGCTTTGAACCGTTCGACCTCGCTTGTGGTTGGCGCCGCTGCCTCACTTGGTCTGCTCCCCATCACGGGAAGCAAGAGCATCAAGCAGACAGAGACTAGTGGCCTAGCCTGCTTCATTCTTGGCCACCAAAAGTTTAAATTTTATATAGTCTGCTTGCTCCGCTGACAGCATGATACGCTTGATAAGCTTGAAATTGTGGTCTTGGTGCATTTCTAGCGACAGCGCCGGCTTGGATTCTTTTTCCTCCTTGCCGAGCCGAGCCTGGACTTTTTTGTTTTGACTCGCCATTTTTTTTAGAACTTCGTAGAGAGGTCGGATAGCTCCCTGATCTCGGTCTTTTTCGGCCACGTCACCGCCGATGACATCGGCAATTTTTTGCTCGTTAACTAGGATTGCATCTTTTGTCACCGCGATGGTCGGTACCTCATCCAAGTTGACCATTGTAACCGAACTGGGCAATTCGATATTTTTATCGACATCGTGATTTACGGGATCGGTTGAATAACTCATTAAAAGGAAGCAAACAAGGATACTGAAGATATCCAACATCGGCGTTAAATTGAGCGACAGCGCATCGGAGGAGCCTTCAACACTTGCCATTTTACCCTCCTGCCTTATCTGAGAATGACGCCAGCCATCACGACTTTTCGATAGACAAAATCTGAGTCATGCTTTGCACCAGACTTGTCAGCTTCCTGAAACACCGGATCATTTTGCTTGCGTACCATGATGCGATCCAAAACTTTGACCAGAGTCTGGTATTTGACATCATCTTCCGCACGAACATTGACCTTGTCGGAGTCAGGATTTTTGGTTCTAAGCTCAACCAAATCCGCATGCAGCTTGGACAGCTCAGCATCGATCATTTTGTATTCTATTTTTTTCTCATCGATTGGGGCCGCAGTCCAGCGCGTCTCGAGGAACACCTTGTCCCGTTCTACCGCGACATGAATGTCAAGCGAGCGCTCGGGCTTGTCCTTGGGCGGAGGCGCGTTGGTTAAAAATGGCAGCTGCACCTCGATCAAGCCTAAGTTGATGAATGCCGCCGATACCAGCAAAAAAGTATTGAGAATCGAAAAAATATCGATGAACGGCATGATATTGAGTTCGCCGCTTATCTGTTTGGGTCTTGACCTTCGCTTTTTCTGCCTTCTCAAAGAAGTCTCCCCTGCCTGGTATTAAGCCCCGCAATCCTTTACTTCGCACTTCGCGTTGATGAGAGTTTGATTTTTCTCGTGTAGAGCAGATCGACCAACTTCGCGGCGTTTTTATTGATATCATCGACTATGGCTGTTTGTTTTGCGGTAAGAATCCCATAGCAGAACAGACATATCAGCGCGGTCGATAGTCCAAATGAGGTAGCATTAAGCGCTTCCGAAATCCCCTTCGCAAGCAAAGTCTGCTTTTGAGTTCCAGTGGCGCGAGCCAATTCCGCAAAGGAGTGCATAAGGCCGAAAATCGTTCCTAATAGCCCGAGCAAGGTAGCAACGTTTGCTGTGGTGGCCAAGAAACCAGTCATCTTGTTGAGTTTTGGCATCGCCGAAAGAATTGCATAGTCGACTGCGTTTTCGATTTCCTGAGGCGTGTCGTTGGAACGTTTCAACCCTTCCGCTAGAACCGAGGCTAGGAGTTTTGGCCTGGCCTTCTTGCACAAGCGGATGGCGTTTTCGATCGAGTTGTTCATGACCATCTTTTGAATCATGGCCATGAATCCACTGCTATTGACTAGATCATAGACCAACCAATAGCGGTACGCCCGTTCAAGCACGATTATGATCGACACAACGAGACACAATAGGATGGCCGACATAACCTCGATACCACCTTGCTGAAAATACCTAGTGATCGCTTCCATTTCCCGGGCTCCCGTCGTATGAATTAGCTTTGGGCTACAATAGAAATCGCATTACACCTCTATATTATTTTACGTACTGCTCTTCGGACCTGTCAACTTACCGAGGTAGGCAGAAAGGCCTTGGAGGCATTTCCAAGCCCCGTCGTGGCAAGGGAACGGCTCCCTATTGGGCTGGCTGGGCTAGGTAGTTGCCAGATTGCACAAACTTTATGGTATAGTGTAGTGTATCAGATCAGCTTTGCGAAAAAATTGCTCCGTTGTGTAAGATCTGAGTTTGCGTCCTTCCGCGCTTCTGTCGTTAAATATGCGTCGGAGCACCACGGAATAGCGGAAGGAGGAAAGCGCAGAAATTTTTTTTCGCAAGTCTGATTTGTGGCACCGTATAATAATGAAGAATCCTTTAAGAAGACCCGCAGCATGGCGAAAATCCTCTTAGTTGAACTTCCAGGTTTTATGGCTTTACCGTCACATCAGGCATTGGCAAGCCTCTGGGATGGCGATGATTTTGCCGTCGTGACCAGTGTCGATGCAGCGCTTGCTGCATTAAAAAACCAAAATTTTTCCTATTTGGTAGTGAATGCCCCGCATTACGAACTACTTTCGCGCTGCCATGCCGAGAACTCGGTCGAAAAAACTGTGCTGATCACAGACCTTCCGATGCATATTTTCAGCAAGTCTCTCAATGGCGAAGATTCGCAACTGGCCGATCATGTCATCGCTAACCGGCCCAGCAGCTTTTGGGTCATTCAGGAACTTAGGGTAACCCTTGCCAAGCTGCGAGCTCCCGATGATATTTTTGGAATCGCCAAGTATCTTGCCTCAGGCACCCCCATTCTATCGGCCCCGATTACCGGTTCAAAGGATCGCGAGAAACTCAACCAAGAGGTGTTACAGTTTGCGCTCGATTGCAAGCTCGGCCAACACATGGCGAAGATGGCTTTTGGGATTACCGAAGAGCTATTGATGAACACGATTCACGACGCGCCCCAGGCAGCTGGCATCGAGCGCCACCAAAATGCCGATCGCCATGCTCCGGTCCTGCTGTCGCCCGATGAATTCGGGGAACTCAACTACGGCTTTGATGGTCGTATATTCGCATTAAGCAGCAAAGACCCCTTCGGCGCCCTGTCTCGAGTCAAGCTGCATCAGTATGTTCAAAAAATCGTGAAGCGCAAAGATTCCGAGGATTTTATCGATACCAAAGCGGGCGGTGCAGGTTTGGGATTTTTTAAAATCTTGTACAGCTGTCACAGCTTGGTCTGCAATGTCCAACCCGGCCGCATGACGGAAGTCATAGCCATCATTGATCTCACTGAACAGCTGCGAGATTTTGTCCAAATGCCCCGTTCTGTTCACTACTTTAGTTTCGATTCGTCCAGGGCCGCACTCCGCGCGGGCTGATGTACTCAAGAATGGCTAGCGTCGGCCCGCCATTGATGTTAAGGTCGCCTACTTGCAACTGCATAGGAGACAATACACCATGGCCAAAATAAAGGTCAAACGCCCGGTTGTCGAACTCGATGGAGACGAGATGACCCGCGTCATTTGGAAGAATATCAAAGACAAGCTTATTTTGCCTTACCTCGACATCGACCTCAAATACTTTGATCTTGGGATCGAGCACCGCAACGTGACTAATGACGAAGTTACGATGGCGGCGGCCAAGGCCATCGCCGAGCATGATGTCGGTATAAAGTGCGCGACCATCACACCGGACGAAGAACGCGTCAAAGAGTTTTCACTCAAGAAAATGTACAAGAGCCCCAACGGCACGATCCGCAACTACCTGGGAGGCACGGTATTTCGCTCCCCGATTATTTGCCGGAATATTCCGAGGCTTGTCCCCAATTGGAAAAAGCCAATCGTCGTCGGCCGTCATGCGCATGCGGATCAATACAAATGCCAGGACGTGGCGATCAAAGGCCCGGGTTCGCTGAAACTTACGTTTGAGCCCAAGGATGGCTCGGCCCCGGAATCCTGGACGATCAATGATTTTAGCGGCCCTGGCATCGGGATGGGGATGTTCAATACCGACGAGTCGATCGAAGGATTTGCGCGCTCCTGTTTCAACTATGGTCTGAGCACGGAATATCCGGTTTATCTTTCCACAAAAAACACGATTCTCAAGACCTATGACGGACGCTTCAAGGATATTTTTCAAAGCATTTTTGAAAAGGAATTTAAGGCGGCCTTCAAGGCTAAAAACCTAACCTACGAGCATCGCCTGATTGACGACATGGTAGCTCAGGTCTTAAAGCTTGAAGGTGGCATCGTTTGGGCGTGCAAGAACTATGATGGCGATGTACAGTCGGACACGGTGGCCCAAGGCTTTGGCTCTTTGGGACTTATGACCTCCGTGCTCATGTGTCCCAATGGTCGCACGATCGAGACCGAGGCTGCGCACGGAACCGTCACTCGGCACTTTCGGCAACACCAGCAAGGCAAGACCACCAGCACGAATCCCGTGGCCAGCATCTTTGCCTGGACTCAGGGCCTTGCTCACCGTGGCAAGCTCGATGAGACGCCCGATGTGATCCGGTTTGCCAAAACGCTAGAAAGAGTTTGCGTCGAAACCATCGAAGCTGGCTCGATGACCAAGGATCTCGCGATCTGTATTCATGGCGCGAGCGCACCGGAATCAAGCTACCTATCGACCAATGATTTTCTTGCCAGACTCGAAACCCAGCTGTCCAAGACGCTGTAGAGGCTTTCCGCAAGAGAGGCTTTCCGCAAGAGAGGCCTACGGGCCGACCGAAATCCGGGCAAAATCGTCGAAGTACTTAGGATAAGTCTTCGACGTGCAGCCCGGGTCGAGAATCGTTACACCCGATGGGCCCAAGGCGCACAGAGCAAAGCACATCGCCATCCTATGATCATGGTAGGTTTCTATCTCTGCATGACGCCAAACGCGTGGCGGATCGATCGCAATATAGTCTGCCCCTTCCTCCACTTCGGCACCGACTTTGCGCAGCTCGGAGGCCATGGCTTTAAGCCGATCGGTTTCTTTAATCCTCCAATTGGCAATGTTGCGAATCCGCGTCCGACCTTCGGCAAACAATGCCGTCGTCGCAAGCGTCATCGCAGCGTCGGGAATGTCATTGAGGTCAAGATCAACCCCGCGAAGCGATGCACCCCTCTGGACCTCCGTGTAGTCGGGTCCATAGCTGACCTTGGCTCCCATCATGGCCAACACATCGGCAAACCGCACATCCCCTTGCAGCGAATGGCGCGTGATACCATAAACCCTAACGGGGGCAAGTCCTTTGATTGCTGCCGCGGCCCAAAAATACGATGCTCCCGAGGCGTCGCCTTCGACCAGAATTTGACCCGGCGATTGATAGGTCTGAGGGCTGAGCGAAAAACTCCCGCCGCCCGCACATTCAACCGCAACTCCAAACCGGGCCATGAGTTTTGTGGTCATTTCAATATAAGGCCAAGACACCACGCCGGGCGCAAGGTGCAGATGGATTGGCATGGGAGCGGTGGGGGCAGCCATGAGCATCGCGCTAACAAACTGGCTGGATTGTGAGGCGTCGAGGATCGTACTCCTTGGTCTAAAGTCGCTTGGCGACATGGGGCTGATAAAGAGCGGAGGGCAACCGGGGTTCGGCCCATCAGCGACATGACAGCCAAGCTGATTGAGGCTTGCCACAAGCGAGCCTATCGGGCGCTCTTGCATGCGCTGATCGCCTGTCAGTTCAATAAGCCGCTGCGCGCAAAAGGCTAGGATTGCGGTCATAGGCCGCATCGCCGTGCCCGCATTGCCCAAATAGAGCGGCGCACGCAGCGCATGGCCTTGAAAGGCTGACTTGTCACCGCGCACCGCTAGTTCAAGCGAACCTCGCTTTTCGGTCGCGATGCCAAGCTGGGTCAATGCCTGGATTAAAACAGCGGTGTCATCGCTTTCGAGCAGGTTCGATATCAAGGTCTCGCCCTTTGCTAACGCGGAAAGCAGGAGCACGCGGTTAGAAAGAGACTTTGAACCTGGCAGTCTAATACACCCATTCACCCCAGAAATGGGGGCCAGCTTTAGGGCTTGCATTTTTTCAACCACCGCGCTGGCTCCTTCACACTGACGGGAAATGAGTTCAATCGGGCACGCGCTTCAAGTCTATCATCGATCCTCCGAGACGCTATGACTTTTGCGTCGGCGCGGGTTAAAATAGGAGATGACCGGGGCTGATCTATAATCTGGTCGATCGCCATCGAGCATCCAGCCCTCTGCACAATCTTGCCAAGGAGACAAACCGTGTCCCAAGACCCATACAAACGCAATATCAGGAACCTCCTGCTTCAGCCAACGCTTCAAATGAGGATTGGTCTGGTTTCCATTCTCGTTGCCGTAACTTTTTGCGTGCTCATCCTAGGATTAATTTTTACCAACCTTCAACATTTCTACAACCTCGTCTTAGACCTAACTGGGCTCGAGCAGGAAGTTTCCAAGATTCTTGGCGACTATATTCAAAGCCTGGCTTGGGCCATTTTCGGTTTGGTCACCCTTTACCTCGCCGCCAGCGTCTATCTGTCGATTTACTACACCCATCGCCTCGTAGGGCCCACGATCGCATTTCGAAGGCATATTCGATCTTTGATCGATGGCAATATGGAGAGCCGTGTCAACCTCCGCAAGAACGATGCGTTTACCGAAGTCGCCGATGATCTCAACGAGCTTGCCGAAGTTTTGCAAAAAAAACAGACATCCTCCAAACATTCCTCCAAACTAACAGGGTAAGGCATGAGTTCCAGTCCGTCGCATGTAGTCGCCCAGGCCGGCGACTGGTTTTTGCCCGCAATCACCGCGGCAGGCAGCGTGTTCGATTCGTTTCAGGCTGTTCAGGCTGAGCTTAGTCACAAGCTTGGATTCACCCAGGCTCTTCTTACGTCGCTCTGCGCGGCGAAATCCGATCGGGCGGATCGGGTCTCAGAACTCAATGCCAAGGTGAAGAAATTTCAGGCGACCTTGCAGTTTCGACTTGGGATGCTTGCACCAACGCGCCCAGGTGCCTGGTTTCGAGAAAATATGAACCAAGCTAAATCACCTTTTGGCACCCAGATCCTTTCCGAACCAGTGTTGGCGCCCTACGATATCAACCGACTCGACGATATTCGGGCTGCGCTAAGGGAGTCTTTTCTTTCGGGCAGAATCGTCGCGATTCCGTTTAACGCGTATGATGCTTGCCTATGGCTTACGCTTCTGACGCTCAATCAGGATTGGCACACGATCGATCGGCTGCCCGCGCCGTTTGAAAAACTTTATTTATCGCGAATGCCGGGCGGCCTGCCTGCCGAGCTGCAATCCCCTGCGCTTCACGCTTTTCTAGGTAAGGTCAATGCGGTGTTTAACCAAACCAAAGCCGAACTCGACGACGCGTACAAAAAACTCTGGGAGGCCTGCGAAGCTTTTTGGCGGGAGCAGAGGCGTACCATCCAAGGTGCGACGGCTCGCGCAGAAAAACGCCGCAAACGCCCACCAATCAAGGAGAAGCCCGTTTATGCGATGCAGGACTACCGGGCCCTGCAATTCATGAGTTTTGCGGAATTGCCCGATCGGTCGATGCTTAAGAAGCGCTACCGAGATCTTGCTCTTGCTTACCATCCTGATGTCCAGGGTGGATCCGAAGAGAAATTCCTCAGGCTAAAGCAATGCTATCAGCATCTCATAAAACGCCTTGATGATCTCGGTTCCGTCTGAGAACTCGCTAGTGGGCTGTCGCCGCAGACAGAGGCCGACCAGCAAGTTCGCAGACGGAACCTAAACCCGAAGGGGCCGAGCAATGGCTTGCTTTAGCGTGATTCAAAAGCTACAAGGGCTAATGCTGATAAGAAACGACCTGCGCAGTTTGTAAGAGAGACTCAGGCCACCGGCAGACGGAGTGGATATATGCCTGAAATTGTTGACTTTCTTCTTGGATTCAACGGACCGACCTGTTATTTTCTTGTTTTTCTAATCCTTTTAGCGTGTGGATTCGGCGTTCCAATTCCGGAGGACATCACCCTGATCGCCGGGGGGGTATTGTCCTACTATGGAACAACCAACGTTTACATCATGATTGTGGTCGGTCTCTTGGGCGTCTTGATTGGCGATAGCTCGATGTTTTGGCTCGGCCGCCGATTTGGATCGACAATCACGAGCCACAAATTTATCGCCCGCCTCATGCCTGCCGATAGACTCGACCAGGTGCGGGAGGTCCTGCACAAGCGCGGGATCAAAATCCTTTTTGCGGCCCGATTTATGCCAGGCTTACGGTCCCCGCTGTTTTTTTCGGCCGGCACACTTGGCATACCTTTTCGAATCTTCTTATTCTATGACGGTATGGCCGCTTTGGTGAGCGTACCCGCAATAGTCTACTCTGTTTATTATTTTGGGCATGACCTCGAGCGCGTGATCCTTACCATCCAACGCGCCAACTATGGCATCATATCCGTCATCGCAGCGATTGCCCTCGTTTTCGCGGTGCGATGGTTTATCGCTCACCGTCGAAAAAAGGCGAGCGAGGCAAGCGTAACGTGAGTTGCCCCCAAACCGATCCTATTATGAGATGTCTGTGGCTCAATCTGGAGAAAATTCTTGCAGATTGAACCCTTAATAGGCATAAGTAGTCATTCCATTGGCGGTTAGATCCACTTCATTTATATCGGGAGCTTTAATAACGTGGAAG
>CAZOSN010000111.1:0-15630 GCA_964582405.1 uncultured Oligoflexales bacterium
GATTCATTTCCGGATTGACCGCTAGCGCTGACAATGCAGGTTTTCTGTCGCTCCCAAAGTCAACTGTCTAAACCATGGGCATTTCGGATAAATAGAACAAATCCTAGCCGAGATGTTTTCGATAACTTCTTTAAAAATGCTGGATTTTGTTAAGAGGGAGTTTACAGTTCAGATTTAGAACTTGGGAGAACTCGCACGAATTGCTATGCAGTCAGCCACCGCCTGCGGCGGGCAATATCAAGCGTGGCGCCTAAAACGCACCGCGCCGCAGGCCGGCAAATACTACTTCCATTTGATATTGCAGCCCACACTCGGGATCTGCTTTGAAGGAAGAGGCTTATCGGCCAGAAGGAGATCCAGAGCCATGCGCAGATCCGCGCCTGAAACCGGCACGCGATTACCCGGACGCGAGCCGTCGAGACCAGAAAAACCTCGAGAAAGTTACTGATGGTTTAATGCTGTCATCAATGAAATAAATGCCTCGCGCTTTGCCGCTGGCCAGTTTTGAGTCGCTGTCCTTATTTTACGAATATTGCGTGCAATCGAGCGGAGGGACACAACTGTACCTTTTGCACCTACGGTCATTACCGCCATGCCTATGGGGGCTCCCGCAAAAGAAAACAGAAGTGGAATACCACTGAGTGTCGCGCCTGCCGAAAGAATTCCGCCGATGGTAACGAGGGGTAACTTAAGCAAACTGGCTAGTCCTGCAGTCTTCCGACTGAGTAATGAATTGTTTTGTAGGTCTTGTTTTATGCTGGCGGGAACGTATATACCCTCCAAACTTACTACTAAACCTGACTTCGAATTAATAATGGAAGTTAGTCTACTTAAATTCTCAGCGCTCATGTATTCGACGCCTGCTTTATATAGTCCTAGGAACTTTAAATTCGACGCATGCTCGACTGCGTCCATGAAATGAGAAGCGATCTCTGGAGTGCTCATGGTCAAGCCTTTTTCGATCACGAGCGTTTCGAGCATCGGAGCTGAATTCATCAGCTCAATAAGAGCGACTTGGCTGGCAATGCTTTTACCTAAATCGCTTAGATAGACGTTTGAAGGCGCCATTTCAGAGTTCATGAGAGAATAGAGTGCTTTTTTTGTTTTCGGGTCGTTAGTAAGATCACCCAAAATTAGACTTTCGAGTAGCCTGCCGCTATTCGTGTAACTCGATTTGATGGCCTCTAAATGATTTTGCAGCGCTTCTGGCCTGCCAGATAAGTGTACCAGAGAGATTACATCGCTATCTTTTTGCAGGTTACTATATTCGTTAGTAAGTTCGGTAGTAGTCTTATATCGACTTCCCTCTGAGTCTTTCATTGAACTAGATACCCATGAGGACTTACGTGTAGCCTGATCAATAGTTTCACGCACGTTAGTCGATACAATGCGATCCGGGGGTTGTCTCCTATCGCTTTGATTGTGCTGATTGCTGTTCGGGCCATTCTGGTTGGAATAATTAGAATTATTGTTATTGTTATTGTTATTTGTGTGGGTCGTGGAGGAACGTCTCCCCAAAAGACTTACTTCGCTTGGTTTAGAAATACTGCGTATTACCAAATTAGCTGTTTCTCCATCAGGAGAAATCTGCAGAACCGGCATGAGACTCTTAATTTCTTGCCATTCAACGGCTTCTATTGCAGCGATTTCCTCGTTTGAAAGGTCTAAGGTCTGGTCGAGGTCAGAATCAGCAGATGACTGCTGGGCTTTTTCGTCAGACTTTCTTTGCGTATCATCTGTCTTGCAACCCGCATGACCCAATAAATTTACTACTAAAAATAAATTCGTAATTTTTTTGCTCATTCTTATACCCAAAAAACCTTTTTACATATTTAAAAACCTGCATCACTTAATCAAAAAACTGCAATTCCGATGCCCGATTTCGTCCGCAGGAAGTGACTAAAATCATGGAGTAAATTCACTGCCACGCAGGAGAAATCTCGATAGATTGATCAATAAAGCGCCGAGGTGACTAATTTTCAGACAGCGATGATGGCCCTGAATCCTGCGGATTCAGGAAAGCTACCCAATCCAGCGCCCCCTACAAAAGATTTTGGAGGTAGGAGCATTCAGTTACAAATAAACACGAGTTCCTACGGTCGTTAAGAAACCATTGCTATAGATGGGTTTTCCTGCAACCTTATCAACAGTAGCTCCAGTACGAGTTGTGACCGTAATATTGGGCAAACTATTGAGCCTTAAGGCCAGGATAGAGCCTCTGCAACGACACTCCAGGTGATCGTAAACCTCAATTCGCCAGTGGCTTCATAGATTTCGCAAAGATCTCTTTCCTGGCTATAGCGGAAGCGGAACTGCGTTTGATGTTTGGGAGCGCGATCCAGGCGATCTATATTGAATACTGCAACGCATTGGCCATTTTGCATCCTGGCGCTTGGATAGAGAATTGAATCACAGGGATGATTCTCGATAAAGCGATGGGAAGCTCCATAGTCGTGGCGATTCATAATAGCCTGAATATCAGGGTGATCTCTGAGGTCGATGGCGTGCTCGTCTTTGCAGTCGACTGCGAGACCAGGTTTGCGGGGCACATGGCCAAACAATCATTCAAGATACAACCTGCAAGGCCCAAGAAGATGCACCCATAGCAACAGTCGATCTCGGTAAAAACCTCTATAGCCGCAACTGTTCGCGTTGCCATGGCTTTATCGAGGCCTCCACCAAACTCGGCAGCTGCCCGCAGAAAATTGCGCGGGCCATCGCTACGATTCCACCGATGAAAAGCGTGCCGGATATTGCCAGTATGACCGCTGACGACATCAAGGCGATCTCGGCAGCCCTGTTCTATCCCGTCCGCGGTACGGCGCTCGATCCCAATGTATTAGCTAAAGCGCCAGATTGCTCGAACAGAGTCGAAGAGTCTAAGGTTTTCGATCTCATCAAAGCCGACAGTGGGCGATCAGATCCCTCTACGACAGTCTATGTTAGCGCGCATAAGATTTTTAACCGCATGCTAACGGCCGCACCGCGGGATAAGGAAGCGAGGGCCTCCGACCTTCTGCTCTGCCGCTACGGCCTCTCGAAGGTGCTCAATTCGACTACCAGGGTCGTGCCGCGCATCATCCACCCCACGCCGATCGATTCATGCAACCTCGTGTTCAAAGTTGATCTCAGCCAATATTGGCCAGCGACCATCAAGAAAACCGGCCAAGGATTTCCACCGACCTGGACTATTACAGCAGACCCACAGCGTGCTAAGGATGTCCGAACGATGATCTTAACAAGCCTCGCGAGTGCCAATGAGCAGCGTATGCATTTTAGCCAAACCTCATTCACTTATTATAAGGACATGAACCTTCTCAATGAAAAGGTCGGCATCGTCACGAGCCCCGATAAGACCGCGACATATAGCGAGTGTTCGCAGTTTATTCATGCATTGACCAGGCCACCGATGTATCACTATTTGCAGGAAACTCCTCAGTATATTCAGAATCTGCAAACTCAATACTCGTTTTCCTTTGCAGACTATATCGGTGCCAAAGCCAAGAATCTCGATTTAATCTTCTATACCGAATCCAGGCATGCCATCACGTTTTCAGACCGCCTTGGCTATTGCAAGGAACTGAACTGGGAAACCACCTTCGCCAAGAATCTCGACTTTGGCGCGGGACCAAGACCCTTTCTCTATTTTTGCCGCACCACTGAAAGCGATTTGGCAAACCAGACGCCCTATGGGCTTTATATCAATCCTGAGGTCAAATGGCGGGAGAATGCCTTGCTCAACCCTCGCCACGAACTTTACCCAGGCTTTGATACCCGTGAAGACCCGTTAGCTGGGGAGACTATTTTTACGCTACCCAATGGCCTACAGGGTTATATGCTCGACTTTAATAGCGGCATGCGCCGGAGCATGGCCTCGGCCGGGGTTGTCGCAGATCCCTTGCTTGCAGCGTATGATGTTCATGCCATGTTGCAAAACGGCATCGGCTGTATCGCCTGCCATACCTTTGGCCTAAACCGGGCCAAAAACGATATGCTCGCTTTCTTACAAGATCCGACCAAGGTCGATACGGAGCTGAATTTCTTGCCGTTTGAGAGTCGTGCGGCCTACCTGCCCTTCTGGGGGCCGGAGTCGAAGCATGAGGAGTTCTATGCAAAGTCCGATCAACAGTTCCGCAGAATCCTGCTTGCCATGTTCGAGGCTATGAATCCAGGTTTGAGCGAAGGCCAGAAGCTACGCTATTTCGGACGCGAACCGATTGCCCGAATGATGCTGCTTGCGAATGAAACCTATGGCTACTCCGTGCCGAGCAATTTAAACCTCACCAATTTTTTTCCATTTGATGATCCAGGCGGCTCTAAAATGCGCAACTTGAGGCAGACACTCGATCGCAGTAGATGCCTTCGGGCCCCCGCCGTACTTTGTGCCCTTTGCCAAGGATCTTCCAACGAAGGATGACGATTACTTCCGCGACACCGGATACAATATGATCACTTGCCCCCAGAGGGAACAGTGAAGCTCCATTATTATTTTAACGATTGGTCGGCTCTATTCGTCTATTGGTTCAAGAATAAGTGGCAGTGGATCCGCGAGTGGATCTTGGTCTGGAGGGCCTGATACAAGAGCTAAGTGAGCAGACTTCCTGCCGCACCTCAAGCTCCGCCTGCGGCATAGCCGAGCCATGCCTAAAAGGCCTTAGCGGATGCGAATCACAACCCGACGATTCTTCGTCTGATTTTCTTCAATAGGATTGCCATCCTTATCTCGGTTGGGAGCCACAGGCTGGGTATCCGCAAAAGCTCGAATCGAGATGCGATTCGGGTGAAATCTTTCCGCAAGAAACAGATTTAGTACAGCTATGGCCCGAGCTGAAGCAAGAGACCAGTTAGAATCAAAAGCCCTACTATTAATCGGTGTATCGTCGGTATGGCCTTCGATCGTAAATTGATAAAATTCGGGCAACTCCCTGAAAGCTAGAAGAATCGGGGCCAATTTTGCGTTCGATTCTGCACTGATCGTCGCATTGCCCGAGGCAAAAAGCAGGGAATCGCGAATGATCATTTTAATGCCATCATCAGCCTTCGTCATGACAACTTGATCAGCTAGGCCATGTTTTTGCAAGGTCGTCTGGATATCCAACATGGCAAATTCGAGCGAAGATTTTGGCGCGACTTCACCTGCAAAAGATTTCTGAATCTTTTCGTAGACCTCTGAATTAACCCTGGAAACCGAGATCAGCATGACAAAAAAAATGAGCAACAAGACCAAAACATCGCTGAAGCTGATCGTCCAATCAAGATCATCCGCATCACCATCAGCGTGACGTGTAACTTTATATTCTGACGGCAAAAGGCTATTCAGGGATTTCATGCCATACTCCTTGCGGCATGTGCGGCATGTGCGGCATGTGCGGCATGTGCGGTCATCGGGGAAACTTGAGCGCGCTTGTCGGTACTATCGAAAAATTTAGGTTCAAGATAAAAATAGGGGTCCTTGGCTTCGATAACTTGCAGCCATTTAATGGCCTGTTCGAAGCAAACCTGATGAGCGCTCGCAAGCGCCGCGCACTGCTGCCCCATGGGTTTGAATACCAAGATAGACAAGACGATACCATAAAAAGTTGAGAGTAGCGCGAGCGCCATATGCGGGCCGAGGTTCTCGGGGTCCTGTAAATTATTGAGAAGACTTGTGAGTCCCAACACGGTGCTCATGAGACCCACAGAGGGGCTGACGCCGGCCATCGTCTTTAATACTTGTATCTTTTCCTGAAAACGGGCCTCGGATTCGCGCATCTCTTGCGCTGTGAGCAGGATAATATCCGAGCATGGAATCTTGCAATGGAGTTGCTTCACAAGCTTTGGCCAAATAGGATGAAGGTTTGCAAAGGCGACCTTAGGAGTGAGCTCACCCGCCCCACCTTGATAATAGTCGCGGGCCAAAGACCCCATCACGTGCGCAGCCCGCTGCTTCTGAACCGTAACAGCCGAAGCCGAGGTCAATGTGAGATCCTTGATAATTCCAAGAATCAGATCGTATTGAAACGCGAGAAGCCCAAAGCCCAGCGCCATGAGACCTATAAAGATCAACGACGGAAGATGCAGCAAACCATGACTGGCACCATGGCCCGCGCCCGATTGATTGTAAATCAAGGCCCCCACGATTGCGACAATCCCCAAGAATCTCATGAGAAAATTGATGATACGCGTGCCGTTCATATATTGATTTCTCCCAAGTTAGATTTGAGATGATTCTTGCGAAACGATGCAAGTAGAGTCGATTGGAGTTTGACATGGGTCGAATCATGACCGTTACCATGCTTCGATAACATCAGAGCCGTGATAATTTTTTGATGCTCGGGGGTTAGATAGCCCATGAGGCGGATTCTTTTTTGCTCAGGCATGCATGCCAAGAGATAAGTTAGCTCCTGGTTGTCGAGATCGGTTAAGAATGGCATCAAAGTCTGTTCGTCTTGCGCAAGAATATCGTCAAAAGTCATAAGGTATTGACCAAATTTCTTCCGAAACTCAGGGGTGGTGCCGACCATTTCTTTGATGAGCGTAGGATCGTTCGAGGCATGTTCACACAGTGCTTCGGCCAAACGAACCGCGTTCTGTGTCGAAAGAAATGCTTGACGAGAAATCCTCGCCACAAAATGGTTCACTTGTGCCTCGATTTCGTCCATCGCGTGGTCGTCGATTATGCGATTCTCTGAAATTTGGATGAATAATTCCTTGGTGACCGACTTGGAGAGGGACGCGAACACTTTCTTCAAGAGATCAGGATTGAGGTACTGGCAAACTACCGTCATGGTCTGAATCGATTTGCCCTGCACAAACTGCACAAGATCCTCGGCGGTCAAGAGGTTGAGTATGCCGAGGCGCTGTTGGCATTCGAGCGCCATCAATTTACGAAACCTGAGAAAGTCAGCATGGATGGCCGTCATCGTCTGCGTGGCCTGCTCTTTGTCAAGTTGGGTCAGTTGGTTATCGACGCCGGAGTTTCTACCGATAAGGCGCACGAAGCGTGCCCGAAATGGCGAATCCTGTAGACTTGAGAGGAGCGCCCTCGCGCGGTCTTCCGATAAATTGAGCAAAAACGCACGTGAAATGAGGGGATCAACGGCGATTTCGCGCAGGAGACTATCCATGATCTGATCAAATCTATGATCGACAGAATCAGGTTCCCCCAACTCCAGAACTGCACTCTTCGCCGCCAGCTGCTTTGGTGCCTCACCGGGTAGTGCGTCAATGACGGGGTTATTGGGGAGTGCCTTGTGCTGCGGTCCATGATTATAGAGCATCTCTGCATTCATAAGGGGATGATTCATCCCAGTTTTCTTATGTTTCAGGGCATTCAAACGCTGGAATACGAAGGCAATCAACGACAATAAGAAAATACCTGCAAGAATTTCCAAAAAATGTTCTTTGAGTTTCAGCACAGCTCCCAAGACCTGGTCCCAGACCGTTATTTGTGGCACAAAGCGCGCTTCTGAGAACGACACGGTCGCTTTATCGCCGAAACTTGCCCGGACTCTTCTGATGATGATACCTTTGGCCGAGTCGACATTGATCTTAGGCAAACCCTGATCGAACACAACCTGCAATGCGACTTGCGACAATTGGTACTGACTTACCATATGGTAGCTAACGCGGGTTTCTTTGACAGGTTCCAGATGAGCATCTTGTGGGTCATCAAATCCAGGCAATACCGGCATTTCCTGCTTAGTAGCGAAGGTCTTTTCGGCCGTTTCGCCCGCATTAATCTCCTGAACGCGATGAGCTGTGAGTTCGACACTTGTAATCACAGCATAAGTCTTTTTGGGTAGTATCTCGCCCAACTCATTGCTGATCTGCGTGTTCACCATGTTTTCGAGTTCGAGCTTTTTTTGCGTAGCTGTCACATCATCTGCCCGCAAATCATAGGTAAAAGTGCCAGAAAACCATGCGAATACCAGTAATATTTTGATGCGCAAGTTGTAACCTCCTTTAGTCTTTGATTAGCTTAGATCTTACGGATTTGTCCCGATTTTGGTGCGAGGCTGATGCGATGAATATCATAACCTTGAGTTCTGCCTTCGTCGGATTGCTCGATGTGTAGATCATGGTTTTCATTGCCCCAAGACAGTTTTAACAAATTTTGAAAAATGGCATCGGGCGCTTTTTGAGGCGCAATGATGGCGATAAATTCGTGAGGCTCGCTCGTAGTCACCAAAAAAGAGAATGGGACTTGCCATTCTGGTGTCATGATGATCTCATTAGCTTCGGCACTGCCTTCTAAAGGAAATATGGTTCGATAAGCCGCACCATTTTTTTGTAAAATCCAGACAAACTTTCGATCAGGCTTTTTGATCTCGACCTGAAAACCAATTCTATCGCCCACTTTGAGTCCGGTAAAGTCACGCGCTACGATAAATTTGTCTGCGCCCTGGGTGATCGTAGCCTTAAATTGGCTAGTTATCTTACCTGTTATTGCCACTTTATCTGATTGCGATGGCTCGACAACCTTGGCAAGTCTGGTTTTCATGTGAAGATGCGCAACCAGGGTTGATGTCGTCTTGCAGTTCAGGCCGTAATAGGCCATCGGTCCAGCCGCTGCAGCCATAAGACCAAGTCCCATGAGATGATAAGATGTGAGCCCCATGAATCTAAACGCGCCGCGGCCTGCACTTGCCAACATCGCGTGATTTGGTCTCAAGCGTTCCAGGACCTGACTCAGGTTTTGATTTTCTGCGACATAAGATCTCACAAGCAGCGCCTGCGTAGGATCTAGGTCTTCAAGTCTAACTTCACCCGCCCAAAACTTGTCTAGTTGATAGTCGCTCAATGATGGATTGGCCATAGACGCCTCCCGATTTTTCCTGGAGTTCGAGACATTTTTGCTTGACCGTGGCGAGCGCCCTACTGACCGTAATCCGCGCTTTACCAGTAACCTCTGCAATTTCAAACTGATTCATGCCCAACATATAGTGATAGATGATAACCTCCTGATGCCAAACCGAAAAATTAACAAGCACCTTCTTCAAATCATGACTCGATATCGGCGATGTTTCCCATGAAGATGCGTGAGCGAAAATCTGGATCTGTTCGTCGCGATAGACTTGAGCACGCTTTTCTTGCCTTAGAACATTGAGACAAGCATTAGTTGTGACCCGATAGATCCACGCGGTTTGATTGTCATGAGCTAAGAATTTTTTAAGATGATGAAACATCGCTAGCGATACCTCTTGCAATATGTCTTGCGCTTGAATCTCATTTCCCAATATTTTGAGGCTGCGCCGATAGATGATCGGTGCAAATTTGCGGTAGAGAGTCTCAAATTGCTGGTCTTTCGAAGATGCCGTCGTCATATTTGATCACCCGATTGATCAGATCTGTTTAAACGGTTCAAAGAACGAAAATAGCCAAGGGCAGGCAGTCATCCTCCAATGGTAAAGGCAGTCCTACCTTTGGCTCGTACGACTTCCGGACAGTAAATATAGCATCTTTTCCA
The DNA here is from genome assembly GCA_964582405.1 of uncultured Oligoflexales bacterium. Lineage (GTDB taxonomy): Bacteria > Bdellovibrionota_B > Oligoflexia > Oligoflexales > Oligoflexaceae > CAZOSN01. Next base: position 9,449 of record CAZOSN010000111.1, read on the forward strand.
AAATCAATTTCGTAAAGCTGCGTCTGCGATGCAGAAAAATTTATGATATTCGGAGCTTCGGGTACTTGAAAAGCCTTAAACGGCGCTTCCGTAACAAAGACTACGGGCAACCGAGCCTCCGCGCCCTTTTGAGGATTTTGCCAGTAAATGATTGGCCCCGAGCCTAAAACACGGAGGAACGTTGTTTGAATTTGCTCCAAAGCCCCCGCGATGCATACTTGAGCCGTCTTCTCGGGTTCGATTTTGATGGCAAACCAATGATAGACGTCGAGAAGATTGGGATCATTCGCGAGAAGCAGATCCTCCTCCGATGTTCGTGAGCTGCCATTATGCATGGTTATCGTATAGCGCACTCTGAGGCGGATGACAGAATCTTGTCCCGTGGGAATTTTCGATAGAATGGGCAAACTGTCCCGATCGAATCTAAGATCGCTCAAGGCCGGGTGAAAACTCTTCCAAGTTAAGATGTGCACGTTGCCTAGACTCTGTCTCTCGGCTAACCAGTCCCTCAGGGTTTCGGAGTCGATCGGACTTGCATGAAATACAGCTGGCTGACTCATGGTAGTCGAATTTGGCCCTAAAGGTGAGTCTGTAGAACTGAGATCTGGCTCCTGCGGGCCGTCTGGCTCCTGCGGGCCGTCGGGCGACTGCAGGCCATCTGGCGACTGCGGATCATCTGATGGATCCTCGCCAACCGTCGCCATTTGATCCTTGCTCGAGGCTGGATGTTTTGGCTCCTGGAGATTGCAAGCCAACAAACCCAGCATCATTACCAAATGACAAAAGAGAATAACCAAACGGCCCATAACATTATTATGATTTCGACCAAAACTCATTCTTAAATGCTGCAAGTCCCATCGCCGAAATGCCATGTCACGTCCTCCAGGTTGGTTGTCATCCCTAGAAACACCCGAGACGCAAAAATTGACTCATTCAGAAAAAAATTTCAGTGTAGTCTGAGCAAGAAATAAAAATTGCTCCGGATGATACAGTTTTGCTCCTTGGTGCGTTGTAGATGCATGGTCCATCTTCTTATAGGAATTCATATGTCCCAAATTCTTCTGACTCTCATTCTTCTGTTGTCATGTGCCACGGCTCAGGCCAGTACCGATGGTCCTATTTACAAGGCCGTCGATCTTCTGATTGCCCGCCTCAAGGAGGCCATTCAAGAGTCGCCACCAACCAACGAGCGGGCTTTTATCTCCAAGCTCACGGTAAGCGAAAATCTCGACAAGGACGTCGAGCGTTACCTTAGGATGCAATTGGCTTCGGCAGATTTTGGATCGTTTCGCTTTCTTCCTTGTGATGAATGCACCGCCATTCGTGCAAAGACCGCGGGTAATCAAATCATCGTGAGCAAAGGCATCGTAGATACCGAGGCGCTTAAGAAATACGGAGCAGAATTAGGCAGCGGTACGAGCGCTGAAATCAATCTGGCCTACACCGGGACCCGGGCTATTCTTGATGTAAACTCCGAAAATGTCGATAATCACAAGGATCACTGGTCGAAGCACTTCGAAACAGGGGTCTTGGGCTCGGGGAAGTATGGTCGCATATTTTCGATAACACTCGGACAATTTATTTCTGGGGAAGGCACACCTAATGGCATATCCGCAGCCTTGTCCGAGCGCATGTACGGCATTGGTGAATTCGGTATTGCTGCGATGTTCGCGGAAGCGGATGGCAATCAAGGCACCTATATGGGAATCGGCCCCTTGATCGGCTTCAACTATAACGAAATTTCGGGTCACTACTGGAGTTTTGGTTCGCTCTTGATTACAGGACGTATCAACTATGGTCGCTACTCCAAAGACAATCGCGATATCTCCGTAGGCCTCGGCACGAAAATTTTAGTGGGCAGCAGGTATCACTTCTCACTCGAAGGTTTACACGGCTTTGCCATCAATAAGAAGACCAGTGAAGACGACAAAGATAATAGAAACAATCCCACAAAAGATAACAAACAGCTTAGTCTGCCGAACACTTTGATGATTGGCTTTGGCTTGGATTTTGGCTAAGGGGGCCCGACTTATGAGAAACCTCGCAATACTTGTGCCTCTACTTATGATATTGGCCACGCCGGGTATCGCGGCAGGTGAAATACCGCCGGATGCTTTCATAGAAGGCGACTATTTGGTCATAGTTCGTCAAGGTGAGGCCAAGCGCTTCTATTTACCGACAGAACTTAAGGGCAATAAAGATTTCACGTTGCAGATCGATGAGACCAATCATCCCGATGCTGAGCAAGCCAAAGGCTCTGACAGCAAAAAACGTGAACCCGCTAAAAACACACAACCAAATCATGGACTCATGATTGCCCGCGCCAAAGCTCTCTATAAGGCCGGTAAAGTCAATCAAGCCTTAGAGCTCTTGAACCTCGGCGAGGTCAGTTTCCCAGACAGCGCTCAGATGAAATCGATGAAGGGCTCACTACTATATTATCTCGGTCGGCTTGACGAAGCCAAAACCGCCTGGAAAGAATCTTTGGCTCTCAATCCCCAACAGCCCGAATTGAATCGGTTCATCGAAAAAGCCGAGAACCCGACTCCTCCTCCTGTGGCTCGCTAGAGCCATGGCTTCGAGACCGTTTGGCCTGGTTCACATCCTAAGACTCACGACTAAGCGGAGTTGATTTAATCCCTAGGCACCGTATCGGAGCATCTGGACTTTGCCGGAGTGGAATATTATTGCGAAAGCCCGCCAAATATCCCGCCGACAAAGACCCCTCCTTCGCTCGTTCGCGGCAAGTCGCAGGCAAGACTCAGATCAGAACCTTCACCCAGGAGCGCATACCATGTCCTCAAATGCTTGGTTGGCTGGTATCTGTGTTAGTAACCTACTTAAATCATTTGGGTGTCCCGACCATATCCATCGTCGTTTCACCCCACCGGGCACGTCGCCGGCGCTATTAGCGCCGGCGACTGGTTATAACAGCTACTTTATGTTATTTTTAAGGCTGACATGAAACCTACTACACTCATAGACTGTTAACGATTTGGGGGTTTTGATCATCAAAAAAATTGATCGAAAAATGATGCTTGAGATAATTGACGAGCTCGGACAGGCTGCAACGGGGCCCGGGAGTATTTATATCGTAGGAGGCGGTACCGCGGTCCTCTTTGATATGCGAGATTCCACTATTGATATAGACTTGGCGTTCGCACCAGAGCCCAAGGGGATATTTGCGTCTATTGAAGCTATCAAGCGAAAATACCAAATTAATATCGAACTTGCCTCTCCAGCTGACTTCGTCCCGCCGTTACCAGGTTGGCAATCGCGTAGTCCATTTATCAAACGGATGAATCTTGTAGACTTCTACCATTATGATCCCTATAGCCAAGCATTTGCTAAGATATCGCGTTCTCATCAAAGAGACCTGCATGATCTTACCCAGATGATCAAACTTGGTTTGGTCGAACCTGTTAAACTTAAAGAACTAGTAAACCAGCTATCTCTTGACGAGTTTGCTCGCTACCCGCAAAGAAGTGCTGCACAATTGAAAACAATGGTCGATAGGTGGGCTTCGTCCCATGGATAAAAGGCTTGAAGAGTTCAGAGCGTTGCCTGGAGGTGAACTAGTTGTTCAAGGATTGACGGACCTTAGCCAAAATAAAAAGACCATTGCCGCTCTGCTCATTCTCGTCGCAAAACCTCGGTTATTAGGAATCGGGATCGACGTCAATTCAGATTTAGGGTTATTATCATTCCCCGAGGAAGCGCTCTATCATGAGATTGCGATCCTTAACCCCAATGATACCCATGCGAAGTACAACGCATATATTCGAGAAATCACGTCATTTACTGATTCTGCCGAGGGATATTGGGGCAATATGCACCTGACATAAATTCCAGATAAAACTGAACAACACTATTCCCAAACTACCTAGAGCGCATCACTGTTGCGGTTCAGCTGAAATAGGAAGTTCTTGCCTATATAATAATGAATATATGCAAGGAGCCTTCTATGAGTCGAGAAGTGAGGAAGCATTTTCCTGGCAAAGAAAAAATTCGCCTGTTAAAATTGCACTTTCTTGGGAAAAAGCCAATCTCCGAAGTGTGCGAAGGTGGCAAAGTGAAGCCTGCCAGCTTCTACCAATGGCAGAAAGAGCTTTTTGACAAGGGTGAAGCCGTGTTCGAATCCCGCCGCAGTGAAAAAAAAGAGAAGAGCAAGGCCGAGCAGACCATTGCCGCCTTGGAAGCTAAGCTAGCACAGAAAAACGAAGTCATTGCCGAACTCCTGCAGGAAAACATCAAGCTAAAAAAGGCCGATGGGGAGACTTGAAGGCCCAGTGGGTCCCCCATGACGTCCGCGATGAGATAGTGGACTACGTGAATTACTGGGCTACAAAATCAGGGCTAAAACTGATTCTCATCCTGGGATGGCTGGGCATCTTTACTAGCAAGTTTTACCGCTGGCGTGAGCGCTACGGTAAGGTTAACGAGCACAATGGCTGGATTCCTCGCGATCACTGGCTGGAAGATTGGGAGAAGCAGGCGATTATCCGGTTTCACTATGAGCACCCCCTGGATGGTTACCGGCGCTTAGCCTTCATGCTCCTTGATGAAGGTATTGTCGCAGCAAGCCCGGCGAGTGTATACCGCGTCCTGAAGGCTGCAGGGCTAATAGCGAACAAGAAAGGCAAGCCATCGAAGAAAGGCACAGGCTTTGCGCAGCCGTTGGCAGCTCATGATCACTGGCACATAGACGTGTCCTACATCAACATCGCTGGCACGTTTTACTATCTCTGCGCCATCCTTGATGGTTTTAGTCGGTACATCGTTCACTGGGAAATAAGGGAGTCTATGAAGGAAGCGGATATCGAACTCATTGTGCAGCGCGCACGAGAAAAATTTCCGGAAGCAAGGCCTCGCATCATCTCAGACAATGGGCCACAGTTTATTGCCAAGGACTTCAAGGAATTTGTTCGAATTTGTGGCATGACACATGTGCGCACGTCGCCGTTTTATCCACAAAGTAATGGCAAAATCGAGCGATTCCACCGCGAGTACAAGGAGACAGTGGTCCGACCGAGGCGGCCACAATCCCTAGAGGGAGCCCGCAGCATGACTGGCGAGTGGATCGATTACTACAATACGGTTAGGTTACATAGCGCCATCGGCTACATTGCTCCACTCGATCAGCTTGAAGGCCGTGCTCCCAGCATCCATGCTGCGCGTGACCAAAAGCTTGAGGCTGCACGCGAAAGGCGCAGGCTGAGTCGGCAAAGCCAAAAGTCACACGACATGGAGAACATGGAGAAGAAGCCGACCCCAGCCGTTGAGAACACTCAGGAGACTAGCTATAATATAGGTATCTCGCCGGAAGACAGGGCTCTGTTGGGGAACAACCCGAGCGCCGGTGAGTGCCTGGGAAGCGTCAGAGATAAAGAAGTTTGTATGGTTGACCAAGTGGTGGCTTAGGCGTCAAAGACGCTTTCTGGGCGCCATGCGTTAAACCCCGGGAGCTCGAGTGCAGAGCCCTCGAAATGCAATTGAGTAGATTACTGCTTTTTGGTATAGTTCTTGTATTTGCGGTTGCGAGCATCAATCAACGCAACGCCATGGCTCCTGAGTAGCGCCAAATCATGATCAGTGATGTGAGGCATATTCCAGAGATAAAGTTGCTTTAGGCTTTTCAAGTGTCGCAGGGCTGCACCGGAAATTTGTGGGCAATCTTCGATGTAGAGGAATGTTAGTGCATCAAGGTGCTTCAAGCTAGCATCCGTAAGCTGTGGCATTGCGACTAAATGAAGCATTTGCAGGTGGCTATTGGCAAAATCCTGATCTTGAATCTTGGGCAAGGCCGTAACCACAAGCTTTTCCTTAGTTCGAACCAGAGTGTTAAAATCCTCACGGCTAATCGACTCTGCGGCCACAAGCCAACCCCCTTTGACGGGACCGAAATAGCTTGGTTTTGAACTGATTGGAGCCGTTTGACTGAGTGAACGTGTTGCAAAGGATAGGAGGCAGATAAATAGCAAGATTGATCTCATCCAATGTTTCCTTCTTTTTTGAACAGTGATGCCTGACTTATCAAAATGAATACCATAAGGTACCCGGGTTAACCATCAAAATTATCCCAATGGTTTGACCGCAGCTGATTTTACGTTATAAACTTAATTGACCAGCCGTATCGGTAGTGGCACCGCTGGCCTTACCCCACCTTCAGCGAAAAACGCGGT
>CAZOSN010000112.1:0-15417 GCA_964582405.1 uncultured Oligoflexales bacterium
TTTTGCGGCCGATTTGGTCAAATATGGACCATGGTCAATATTTGACCACCGCCGATGACGGGAAGTCCGCGATGATCATGAGCTGGTGGAAGAATCCTCAGAGCCAAATTTGCTACTCAGCTCTTCGATTCGTGCTTTGGTGTTATTGAGTCTCGTCTGCATCGCCTGAATCAAGGCATAACCACGCTCAACTTTGTCAACCATTTTATCCAGATCAATCTGTGGCGATCCTACTTCGCGCACGATTAACTCAACTTCGCTTAGCATATCTTGATAGGTCTTCGACTCAGTTGTCGTCATGGGCTTGTCCTTTTTTCAATACGTTTCAGGGTAAGAATAAGTTGGCCATCGCGAAGGCGGGTTCTGATCTCGGCATCGGGATCCACATCCGCGGCACTCATAATCGATCGATCACCTTGATAAAGGCGAGTCCAGCCCTTTTCAATCCATGAAGTTGGATCTTTTGCTTCGAGGCTTGATCGAAGGAGTTCGATTTTTTGCGTGGACTGAGTCACAAAATTCTGCTGGGCAAAGCGGAAACTCATAGCGATCTGATAAAGCCCATTGCTAGCAGCGCTGAGTTTGTCAGATGCGACCATGGCAAGCCGATGATGCAAGGTTTGCCAGATTTTTTCAAGATTATGGATGCTTTGCATGGCATTTGCCGGAATAGCCTTAGCCATGACAAGCAGCTGGCTCTGGTGTTGATGCAAAAGTCGGGTGGTCGATTGATCGATTTGAATGACCAAGCTCCGCAACCTGTCCTGTTTCAGGCTCAGCTGAGCTTCAAAAGCCCGGGTCAGGCGTTCACGCAGAGCACTCTGCTGAGTCTCCGCAAGCTTGATGCGGGAGGCCAACCGCTCATTGAGCTGATACCCTGCCTGAGTCAAAAACTCACGCACTTCGCTCAGCTTATGGACGATGAAGTCTGCAGCAGCGGTCGGCGTTTTTTCCCTGCGAAAGGCAACCTCCTCAGCCACGCAAACATCGTCTTGGTGGCCAATCGCACAAATAATAGGGACTTTGGCATGGGCTATCGCAAGCGCGATCTCCTTGGAATCAAACCAGCGCAAATCCGCCGCGCTACCGCCGCCGCGCGTGATCACAATCGCATCGCAATGCCCCGCAAGGTCTGAAATCCCGCGCACCACACCCGATGCTACCTGTTCACCCTGCATCTGCGCCTGATAAAAAATCACGCGCCCTGGGTATTGATACGCCCAAAGTTGATGCAAAAAATCACTCTTTGCGCGAGAGTCGTCCGCAGAAATGAGTCCGATCACCAAAGGAAAAGCCGCAAATGGCAGCCGTTTATTGACCTGATCAAGTCCTTCTTGCCTAAGCTCCTTGAGTAGCTTCTCGCGCGCCAATGCCAAAGCGCCCTTGGTAAATTTTGGATCAACATCAACGATATTGAGCGACAGCGTCCCTCGATCGCGGTACAGCGTCACCTGGCACAAAAACCGCCCTTCCAGGCCTTCAGCCAGCATATCGTTCAGGGTTTCTGGACCATGTTGCTTGGCTATATGCGACAAGGCTCCCTGCCACATCGTGGCATTAATCGTCATGGTCGAGGTCTGCGACCCGTTGGCTTTGGCCTCGGCCAAATTAAAAAACACGGCCCCTTTTCTACGATTTAGGCTCTGAATCTCTCCTATCACCCAGACCGTTTGAGGGAAAGCAGATTGGATGGCGATGCGCGCGCGATCGACAAGCTCAGCTATCGTAAATCCCGGCGACTCTGCCTCCGGCAGAAGGGACTTTGATTCGGCCATGCGGGGCTGTTTAACCAAAGTGCCGACTGGTTCGTCTTCTCCAAACAAAGAAGCCATCGCACCTTGAGCCCTGGTCTTAATCGCCTCTGTCGGCGAGGCCAAATCCTCGGCGAGTTTACCAAAAACGGATTTACTCTGCCCGATAGGAAGATCCGAACTTTTCACCAAAAGGTCACCTAAGCCGCCGCCACCGGTCTCCGCGCAAAGCTTCTTGACCTGACTAAGCACCTCAGGAGTGTTGCTCAAGATCCAAGTCTTGTCCTGCCCATCAAACTGGGCACCCAACGACTTAATAACCTCGCGGTGCACATAAGTCTTACCAGAGACGATAATTTTGTTTTCGGTCAATTGAAAAAAGACACTCAACTCACGAACCTCCGGGGCATGACGCTGACGATTATTAATCGCAGTGAGTTGGAATGGCAATACTTGTTTGTTATGCTGCTTGGCGTGATCTGTTCACGGCCGAAGGTTTGAGGCGGCCACAAACACAATTTGCATCGAGGGTTCTATGGATACTGCAGACTTGAAAAAATTTCTGATTGAAGTCATTGAGCAGGAGTTTGGTCCCAAACCGGTAGAAATTGCGCCTAGGTGGCATGATGGCATGCTGATTCTCCGACCTGGTAACGACAGCCAGGAAAAAGAAGTCCCTCTTGACGTTTTTTTCAAGAAACTACTTTCGGTGCGCGATTCGCTGCGGGTACTCGAACAAAAGCTCAACTCCCACGACGGCCTATCAACCGAAGATAAGGCTACCTTTCACAGCTATATCACCAAGGCTTACGGCAGCCTCACGACATTCAACATTCTGTTTAAGGAGGACCGTTATAAATTTCACGGGACCACAGGAAAATCGCGTTCCGACGAGCCGAAAATGACGATGGCTGAGGCAAAGAAAAAGCTTGGACTGAACGAGTACTAAGCCGGGACCGCAAAATTCCCCTCGCCTCAGAGCCTGTTTACAAAGCGTTAGTTTTTGATTTTATCTAGGTGACCCGAGACCGAAGCGTTTATTTGCACATAAATGAGCATCGGAAGCACAGGGTCAACGCGGAGAAAATCAAAAAATGATCCTTTTTAAACGGGCTCTCAAGGATTTCTGGTATTTTCCCTAATCGTGAAGTATAAACGTACGATTCTATGGAATCGGCTATACGGAGTTAGGGAGGATACACATGACAATCCGTGTCGGTATTAATGGCTTCGGTCGTATCGGACGCGTCGTATTTCGCGCGGCATTAAATCAAAAAGATATCGAGATCGTTCATATCAACGATCTGACAGACACCAAGACGCTAGGTCACTTGCTGAAATATGATTCCGTGCATGGCAAACTCGATCATGATGTCAAAGTCGATGGCGAGTACCTCGAAGTAGGCGGCCGCAGGACCTCGGTGAGCGCGATTCGCAACCCCGCGGAACTACCTTGGAAAGACAAAAAAGTCGATATCGTTTTTGAGTCGACTGGGATCTACACCAAGCGCGAAGATGCCAACCTTCACCTCAAAGCCGGTGCCCCCAAAGTATTGATTTCAGCCCCAGCTAAGGGCGAAGATCTAACCGTCGTTTACGGCGTTAATCACCATATGATCAAACCGAGCCATACCGTTATTTCGAACGGCAGCTGCACCACCAACTGCCTGGCGCCACTTGCGAAGGTCTTGCACGAAGAATTTGGGATTAAATCGGCCCAAATGACTACAGTGCACTCCTACACCAATGACCAGCGCATCCTTGATCTGCCGCACAGCGATCCGCGCCGCGCGCGCGCAGGTGCACTTAGCATGATTCCGACCTCGACAGGCGCTGCAACCGCGATTTCATTGGTTATCCCTGAGTTAGAGGGTAAATTTCAGGGCATTGCAGTGCGAGTTCCAACACCTAATGTCTCCCTTGTCGATCTCACGGCCGAGGTCAACAAGGATTGCACGGCCAAGGATGTCAATCGCGTGTTAAAGGCTGCCTCCGAAGGCCCACTCAAGGGCATTCTCGGTTTCTCAGAAGAACCTCTGGTGTCGATTGATTACAATGGATGCCGTTATTCCAGCTACGTTGACAGTCTTTGCACCAGCGTTTCCGGCGGTAGGCTTGTCAAAGTTCTAAGTTGGTACGACAATGAGTCCGGCTTTTCCAATCGCATGCTAGACGTAGCCCGGTTGATGGTTAATTGACCCTGGGCAAGGGGCTTGACCAAACAAGCCCCTTTGGTGTACAGTCGCCGCCCTCTGCGGGCGGGTTTTTGTTCACTGTATGTATTATATTTGCAATGGGGGCAGCTATATTGCACCGCTCTCTCCCCAATAACCTACTTTTAGTGGGAAATATTCATGAGTAAAGGCGCGGACGGCCTTATCACCTTGACCAGAAAGGAAGTCTTGGAGGCCCTTGCCCAGACAAAAGACTTGCGTGGCTTCGATGTGCGTAAAGCAAATTTGGTCAAGATCGATTTTTCGGGCTGCGATCTTCGCGAAGCCAATTTTTCTTACGCCAACCTCAAAGATGCCAATTTCCGCAGCGCGGACCTGCGCGGAACCTCACTGTGGAATGCCAATCTTGAAGGCGCAGATTTTACGAGCGCCAATCTTGAAGACGCTGACCTGGACTATTCTAAGCTGCGGGGTGCGATCCTCTATAGGGCAAACCTTCGCCGGGCATCCTTGCCTACGGAGCTGATTGCCCGCGAAGAGATCGATGCCTCCGTGAGAACTGGGTGCCGAGTCGGTTCGAAGAAAGCCTAGCCCTGCCGTGTGGGAGTGTTTAACCACCCCCGCAGAGCATGAAGGCCACTTTAAAGCCCCGGAAAAGCCCCTGACGTTAGAAATACTTTGTTAAGTCAGGGAGTGCAGGGAGTGCAAGGCGTGCAGAAGGGAATAACCGCCGTTCACGCTTGGGCAAATAAGGATTTGTTCCTCGCAAGAAAAGCAGCCATCGTCGATTTAACCAATTAGCGTTTGCTTACCCGCTCCAGCAGATTTTTTCCCGTCGAGGGTTCAAAGAAATGCGCATGCTTCAAATTGAACACGAACTCGCGCTTTTCGCCAACCGTAGGTATGTGACGCCCCATGATTTCTCCAGTGAACTCGCAACCGTGTGACTTCATGGTGACATAGGCGTTGCGTCCCACAAGTTCCACAATCTGAATCTCGGCGCTATCTCGCCAATGCGGGGCGTTGGGATCTTGCGGATCATAGAGGTAGATATCGCTCGGCCTGATGCCTAGCGTGACATCCCGATCCTCCAAAAAAAGATGCCTCTTACTCTCGGGAAGTTCAAAAACAAAACCTGGAGTTGTCCCCGAATACTTTTGCGTAACGTAAGGCTTACCCAACACAAGCTTAAACCTGCAATCGAAGAAATTCATAGCGGGGCTGCCAATAAATTCCGCGACAAATCTGGAATTAGGAGCATCAAAAACCTCGAGGGGCGTGCCTTTCTGCTCGATTCGGCCGCGATTCACAACGATCAATTGATCCGCTAATGTCATGGCTTCGAGCTGATCATGAGTCACGTAGATGCTTGTGATGCCACGCGTCTGATGGAACCGTTTGATCTCAGCCCGCATCCTCGACCTGAGTTTGGCATCCAGATTGGAAAGAGGTTCGTCAAACAAGCAAATCTCGCGATTTTTTACCAAGGCGCGCCCCATGGCCACGCGCTGGCGCTGACCTCCCGAAAGCGCGGCCGGTTTGCGCTTCAGATAAGGTACAAGATCCAAAAGTTCCGCGGTTTTCTCGACGCGACTATTGATCTCGGAACGAGACATTTTTTGAATCTTGAGACCAAAGGCCATATTATCGAAAACCGTCATGTGCGGGTAAAGGGCATAGTCTTGGAACACCATGGCCACGGGGCGATTCTGAGGCGTCAGCTCATGAATAGGTTTGTCCTTGAGCAGGATCGTGCCAGCCGAAAGCGGCTCCAGTCCGGCTAGCATCCTGAGCAATGTGGATTTGCCGCAGCCTGATGGGCCGACAAGTACCACAAAACTACCCTGGTCTATTTCGAGATTGAAATCCTGGATCACAGAGGTTTGACCAAAACTTTTGGACACGCCCTGCCACTGTAGATATCCCATCACCCTACTCCAAATCTCAGAGCCTGTTTAAAAAGGGTCATTATTTGATTTTGTCTGCGATGACCCTGCGCTTCCGATGCACAATTATGGGCGAATAAACCTTCTCTTAAACCGGCTCTCCGAACCTATTTAAGAGAACAGTGGTCAGAACCAGAATTCCGACTGGACTCCAAAATTGGCGCCACTTGTGCGGTTGGCATAGGGTCCATCAGCATCGACCTTGCCTTTATTTGCGTGGTTCCAGGTCGTGTAGCTATAAAACGCCCGCACCACAGGCCTTGCCCAAATGCTGCGCCCCATGGCCACCTGCGGAGCAACGGTAACGCGCGTAAGTTGGCGCTGAGCAGATCCCTGCTTCGCAACGATGGAGGAACCGAGTTCGCTCGCGATCTGATAGTGATCTGTCAACTTATAGACTGGATGAACGCCTAATCCGTACCAGTTTTCGCGGGATTTTTCGCTTTTGCCGCTGTCGCGCATTTCAGAATAAAGCACCGCATGCGTTTCCAAGCTGCGCCCGAACTCTGTTGTAAGATGTTCCACGATGCGGACGCGCTGCGAGGATTTCTCCGCGCTCGAATCCTCGCTAGTCACGTAGACATTGCCGTAGATATTGTACTCATCAAGAAGACCGTGACCCAGCATCAAAGCCAGGTGATTGAAGCCTCCCCTGATGTCATGACTCCACAAAACACCCGCCGCGTTTCCGTCCATGGCTTTGTACTTTGTTCCGTTTTCGGCATCAGTAGATCCGGGCGAACGACCCAATGCAAGCCAGCCCATCAACGAATCTGAAGTCGAGAGCTTAATATCCTTAAACCGAGCATCGTAGACCGTAACCCCGGGTTTACCGATATCGGTCTTGTGGTCGGATTTTACTTCGCGCAACAATGCCAGGTGCAATTTACCAATACCGAGCGGGATATTGCCCACACCGCCACCGTTGGACGACATATCTGCAAAATAGTACCAGTCGTTCATGTACACGTCATTTTCGCGATAAAACCGCTTGCCCGCCCAGTAGGTCAACGAGCTTCCGCTAAAACCCCCACCTTCCGCAAAGATTTCCCGAATATGAACGGGATTCTTGTCTTCCCAATTTGATTCACCAGGCTGCTGAAACGCCAAGCGCGCCTGCGAGTAAAAAAATCCCGAGCCCTTTTCGTCCACCAAATGGTTGGCCTTCAGCGCAAGTTCCCCGTAGGTGTCGCATTCGTTGCCAAGCCGGAATTCGTTGGAACCCGCCCCCGGATTCGTGAAACAAACCTGATCTCCACCCTTATCATTCGTTCCCGCGCCCGCTCGGACGTAGCCGTGGTATTCTACCGCATCCATATTGACGCTATAGGCGGTTGAGTGAATAGCAAGGGCACTAGGAATAAGCCAAAAAAATTTTCGGGCTGTCATAGGCAATGATCTCCTTCCCTATCGATTGAGGGGAACATATATGTCATAGTCAATCCCCGATACAAGCAAGAATATGAGTGTACGGATTCACCATAACCAAATTGGCGTTGTATGCAGATTGAACAGCTATCAAAAAGCTATGGAGCGAAAACGCTTTTCTCGCGCATCGACCTCAAGATACCTGACGGCGAAAAAATCGCCGTCATCGGCCAGAACGGCGCCGGAAAAACCACACTTCTCAATATTATCTGCGGACTAACGGAGTCTGATTCGGGTCGTGTCATGCTTGGCAAAAATGCGACCCTCGGGTACTTGCCGCAGGAACCAAACCCCTCACCCAAAACCACCGTGCTGGCTGAATGTGAAGCAGGTGCATTTCGCGTAAGCCAGCTTAAGCATCGCCTGGACTTGATCGTTGAACGGCTTGAATCTGACCATACAGATGCTTTATTGACCGAATACGAAGAGGTCGAAACGCTCTTCAAATCGCTTTCTGGTTATAGCCTCCATGCAGCTGCAACCCAAATACTTATTGGCCTTGGATTCAAAGATTCAATGCTCGGTATGGACCCACGCGAGCTTTCAGGCGGCTGGCGAATGCGACTTGAACTTGCCAAGATTTTTCTCAACCGTCCTGATTTCTTGATTCTGGATGAACCCACCAACCATCTCGATCTTCCCAGTCTTGTCTGGGTAGAGAAATGGCTTATGCAGTTTCCTGGCACAGTGCTGTTCGTTTCCCATGACCAGGACCTCTTAAATCGTCTCGCAACCTACACCATGTATGTCCATGCGGGCAGGATCGATCTCTATCGCGGCAACTTTTCGGACTTCCTCGTCCAAAAAGAACAAAAAGAGCAGCAGATCGATGCCGAACGCAAGAATCTGGCGCGTCGAAGGGAGGATCTGGAGCGGTTTGTGGAACGATTCGGGGCAAAGGCCACCAAAGCGAGCCAGGCCCAGTCGCGCATCAAAATGATTGCGCGCCTGAAATCAATCGAGGAAGGACTTGAATCTGACGAACCTGATCAAGTGGTAGCATACAAATTACCTGAGCCACCCAAAGGCCCGAAAATCATGGTCTCCGTCAAGGGCTTAACCATTGGCTACGATCCCAATCGGCCGCTCGCGCGCTCGATCAACCTTGAGATCGAAAAGGGTCAGCGCATTGCCGTAATCGGCGCCAATGGTATCGGCAAATCAACATTTTTAAAGACACTCGTAAACCTCATCCCAAAACTAAACGGCGAAGCAATTTTTTTTCAGCGCGTAGAACCTGCTTATTTTGCACAGGAGCAAAGCGAGGTTCTCAGTCTTGACGATGATCTAATGACCAATGTCTTGTCGTCAGCTCCCCAAGCGACGCCGCAGCTTGCGCGCAGTTTGCTCGGAGCGCTTATGTTCCGCAACGACGATGTCTATAAAAAAGCCACCGTCCTTTCGGGCGGCGAGAAAAATAAGCTTGGCATGGCATGCCTTCTTGCAAAACGCGCCAACCTACTAATCCTTGATGAACCGACTAACCACCTGGATATGATGAGTGTCGAGGCACTGATAGCGGCTTTGAGTCAGTACGAAGGAACGATCCTGTTCGTGTCGCACAACCGCAACTTTATCAATGCATTAGCAACTCATGTTTTTGTCATGCTCGACGATGGGCGGTCCGAGCTGTTTTTGGGCGATCTCACCGATTACCAACGCGCCGCCGAGTCGCGCGGGTTCCCGAATGTGCTTCAAGAAACCGATACGCCTAAAACTGCACCAAAGGCCGAGGTTGCGGTTAGCTCAGCGGATCGGGGAGAAAAAAATTTTAAGGAAATGAAAGCCGAACGAGCTCGTCTCGAAAAACTGCTGCAAAAACTCGAGACCGAGCAATCTGCAGCAGACAATAAACTGGCTGAGCTCGAACGGAAAACGCTCAGACTAAAACCAGACGACTACCTAGAGTATCAAAAAATCAATCAGGCCATAGCCGAGACGGTCCAGGCCAAAGTAGTTTCTGAAAACCTTTGGCTTGAATCCTGTGCGGCCCTCGAAGAACTCACCACAAAAATGAAAAAGCTTGGGCGAAGCTGAGCTGAGAGATTTGGCGTAAAAATTGCTTTAAACTCTCACGTGACTAATATCGACCTATGTGAAGGAGTTTGGCATGAAGCTATTTTTAATCTTGCTTTTTGCTGCGTTAAGTCCGCTTTCAGCTTCGGCCTTTGAATTTAGCCGGGTCGGTACCATAACCGGCGAAGCAGTGGATCTTGCAGTAAAATCCAATGTATACCCCGAAGCGCCGAATTTGATGTACGTGACCATGCGCGGCGGCGGATTGGCAATTTTTGATCTTAGTGATCCCAGCAAACCTCAGATCTTGGGTCATTATATGACCAATACCGATGTCGAGGGCCAAGATCGCATGGGCAACACAATGGTTGTCATCGCACGCCTCGGCTATTTATATACTCTGGATGTTTCGGGCACTGTTCCTAAAGTCAAAGGTAAAATCGATATTCTAAGATCCCGCAATATCACAGACAATACAGTTTTTGGCCCCAATATCATGGCGCTGCATACCAAGATTGCCTCCATCCGCGGACGCCTTTATGCTTTTGTGGCAAACACCAAGGGGATGGATCTTGCCGCGGTGGATATTACGGACGTAAATCATCCCTTCGTGGTTTCGCATTTTTATACCGGTCTCATGGGTCTTGAAAGTGTATTCATCCGCGGCGAACGCGCCTATGTCGGGGGGTTTTCGAGCAACACCCTAATGGTAGTGAATATCTCCGACCCTTCGCATATGCGTGTAACGCAAAGGCTCACCGACTCCGCATACTCAGAAATGGTAAGCGAAGGCCGCGAGGATTGTTCGCGCGCGCGCTCCGGGGCCTGCCGCTATTACCTTTATTCAGCGCTTTGGGGATCACCAGGAGGTCTCGCGATTTTTGACATTACAGATCCCGATCATGCGTTTGAAGTCTCGCGGGTTCTAAGCTCAAAGGCTCCGAAAGCCAATCGTGTTAAGCTCGAGGGTGACTACGCTTTTCTACCGCTTGAGTCCAAACCATCCCCCATTTTCGGTTCGCTCCTACGGGGTGCACCCTTGGACGGAATTGCCGTTGTTAATGTGCGCAACCCCAGGGCTCCTTACTTAGTCTCGACACTTAGGCATATTACCGGCGCTGAAATTCCCTACACCTTGCTTGCCTACGGCGAATATGTGTATGTGTTTAGCTCGCTGGAAAAATCAATGGTAGTCTTGAAGTGGGCTCCTTGATACCGGCAGGTACCCTCCGCTAAATTTTGACAGCGAGGGTACCTTCAAACACGCCCGTATCACTCATAGGCCTCAGGCGGAGCGGCTTTTCCTAACTGAATATCTGATGGAAAACTCGACGAGAACGAGTAGGATTTCACTTTCTTCTCGTTATCCCAATAGATCTTAAGCTCTTTGATCTGGCTTTCGCCGAATAGACGATGTTTGTAAAAACCATAGGTCCAAGTAGCTATGCCATCGCTTGATCCAACTTTGTAAGGATTCCCCATGATGCTCTGCACCTGAGTCTGCGATGGCTTGGTATCATCGAGCCACTTTGTATCAGACGAAAAATTTTGGCCCCGGGTAACGCAGCTGGTATTTAACGCAGCAGCGGCACAAAGCACGATAGCTAGTTTCATTGCAGTAACCTCTTAAAATTTAGCGATCACACCGACGCCATAATCGTTGTAATCATGATTATTCACGTTGCGAAATTTCATCTCGCCATTGAGAGCGATAAATTTGGTCAACTTCGCCTCAAAGCCAAGACCGAGGTCAAAACTGCCATTTGCCTCCGATCTTGATCTGTCCGCTGTATTCACCTGGATAAAATGAAGTCCGAGCCCCGCCAGAGCATAACCAGAAATTTCATCCTCGTCGCTCGCGATCAGCCGGTATTTTCCGTAACCTGAAAAAGCGAAATCGGACAACGAGTTGCTCGTGTCCTCTCGACCCTCGGTGTTCCAGATATCCATTTCAATCCCAAACTTGGTCCGCTCATCGAATGGCGCCTCAACAAAGGCACCAACACCGACCGTATCATCGAATGTCGCAGCATCGATGTCGATGCTCGAGAGGCGAGCTCCGCCCCGCACATTATCAAAATCAAGCTCCTTTGCCTGGGCCGCAAGAGGCATACCACTCACCAACGCGATAAGTCCAATTTGTGAATGCCAACGCATGCTAGAACTCCTCGTTAAATCTGTGGACGTAAGCCGACCCCAAAACCAGCGGCCATTGAAATGAAATCTTATCATAATTCTCATCAAGTTGAAGGGCAAGCTAGTACCCCTTCAGCGTTGCTTTTGGGGATCAGCGGCTCAGCCGCCGCCCATCTTGGCCGAAAATCGATTCAGGGAAACCTCGAAATAGCGCTGCTATTCCTTCGGCTTCCCTGAATCGATTTTCGACCAACCTGGACAACATCTAAACCACCGATCCCCAAAATCAATGCTGAAGGGGTACTAGTACGTCAATTTGACAAAAAGAGCGAAAACTGCTTTTCAGAAAAATCAGGGTCTTGTACCTTAGAGCCAGATTAACAAGGGTCAGTTTTTGGTTTGATCAGAGCGCCCCGAGTGCCGAAGCGCAGGTTAACCGGGTTCGTTGGCGCATTGGAGTTCGGGGTTGACGTATAGAAAATCAAAGCCCGATCCTTGTAATCAGGCTCTTAACCTCTAACACCATCAACTTTGCGGATCAATCATGACCAAAAAGAGCACTCAGCAGCGCGGGGTTCTCGTTTATTTATCGGGCTCTCAAAGCAACGAGCGCATCAAGATCCGACCGGATGGTATGATATTTGGCCGCGAGCAAGCCGACTTGGTGATTTCCGACCAGGAAGTCTCGTCGATTCATTTTCAAATCCAAAGGATCGATGACAACTACCATGTCTTCGATATGAATAGCAGCAACGGGACCTTTTTGAATGGGCAAAGAATCGTCAAAGCCCAGTTGAGGGACGGCGACGAACTTCGGGCAGGTTCGACCCTGTTCAGATTCTCTCTCGTTGCCGAAGAATCCGTGCGTAATATCCCATCGCTTTACCAATCCAGTAAAACCGTCGCCAACACGGCATCAAGCATCGTTGAGACCCTGATCGACCGCGAGCTCAACTCGCCAGGCTTGGTTTTAGTCATCGATGTAACCTATGGCAACAAAGCACACGAGACGCTCACTCTGCCCGAAAAATCGGTCATGATCGGCCGGGCATCAAGCTTTGGTCGATTTGATCGAGATCCCGAAATGTCTCGCAAACATCTCTTGATCAAAGTCAACGAATCCGGTGAAATTTTTGTTGAGGATCAAGGTTCGACCAATGGCACTTTTTTGAACGATCGAAAAATTTCGGGTCTTCACCGGGTAAATGAAACCGACACGGTCAGGATTGGGCTCTGCCGCCTGAAGCTTCAGGTGGCCAGAGCCAGTCTATGACCTCGTCGTGACGAAAAAAATTGCAGCGCCGTTATTTGCGCAGGCTCACATAGAAGTAATTGCCGCCGCGTTCAATCCTAAGCAGTAATTTTTTCTGACCAGAAACGTCTTTATTGAAGCGAGCAGCATCCACGACTTTGTGCCCGTTGACGGTAAGAATGAGATCGCCTACTCTGAGGCCCGAACGATCAGCTACCGAGCCGGGTGATACGCCGACGACCACAATCCCGTACGGGCTCTCAAGCTCAAATTTTTCGCGCAGACTTGGATTCATATTTGCCAGATCAAAACCCCAGCTATCAAAAGATTCGCCGCCCTCTTTGCCTCCTTGAGCCGCAACTTCATTGCTTGGGAATTTACCGATTTTTATCGAAACCTCTCGGATTTTTTTATCGCGGAACACTTTCGCGGTAACGCTTGTGCCAGGACTCAAAAGACCAATCTTATTGGCCAAATCAGACTCGTCCTTGATAGGATCATTATTGATTGACATAATCACGTCGCTCGCTTGCAACCCAGCATCGTCCGCAGGTCCTCCTTTCACCACATTGGTGACCATCACACCCGTTGCATTTTCTGGAAATTCGATATGCTCGCGCAAGCCACCTTCGACATTTTGCATATTGATACCGATATAGCCTCGGGTCACCTTGCCATCCGAAACCAATCGTTCTCCGACCGTCTTGACAAGCGATGCCGGTACTGCAAAGCCGATCCCCGCATAACCGCCCGACTGAGAGAAAATCGCGGAGTTCACGCCGACGACATCCCCCTCGATATTAAGCAGCGGCCCGCCGCTGTTTCCGGGGTTGATCGCCGCATCGGTCTGGATGAAATTGCCGAGCCTAGTGATTCCCAAGTTGCCGCGCCCTACGGCGGAAACAACGCCAAACGAGATACTCGCTTCGAGCCCGTATGGCGCTCCAAGGGCCACCACAAAATCTCCAACCCGAAGCTGGCTCGAGGCAAACGACAGAACCGACAGGTCTTTTTTCTCAAAATTTTTGTCTTTGATCCTAACCACGGCAATATCAGTATTCGCGTCGCGTCCCAAAACTTCGCCGTCATAGGTTTTTCCGTTGGCGAGTTTGAGCGTGATCTCATCGGCACCTTCAATCACATGGTTGTTTGTGACAATGTAGCCTTTTTCCATATCGACGAGAAAGCCCGATCCCAAACCTTTTTGCTTGGGCGCCTCTTGGGGCATCCCTCTCCGCTGCCCACGGCCGCCAAAGAAGAATTCAAACGGGTCGATCATCTCCATTCCTTTGATCGTCTTGGAAACAGAAATAAAAACCAGAGCACCGCCGGCGCGCTGCGCAATCTTTGCAACCCCACTCGATATCTTTTTAAGCTCGTTGATCTCTGGATCGGTCTGATCCGTGTTTCGGTTGGCAGGAAATTGATACGCCTGCGCAGTGCCCACTGCCAGTGCAGCGGTCAGAAATGATGCTTGAATCAAACGCCGAAGTGTTGTTGCCATGTTAGGTTTCCCTGTTAATGGATGTTAGTGTTCGTGGTCCGGATATAGCGAATCGCAATTCGATATTCTCCTATTGTCGCTGCGGGGATATGAAACAAAATTAAGGAAAAACGAATTTCCTCGCCCGCAGAAATTAATCCGCAAACAGAAATTGTCAAGTAGGCCAGAGGTGGGTCATGAGACTAAAGATTTAAGTTATTGGAATAAAAGATGATTATATGAGAATTCGCCCGGGTGCGTTGACGATTGGTGCCTACCCTAATGAAAATTTTGGGAGAATCGACTCCAAATGTCCTGGGTTTCTGGCTCCCCGTTTGATGGGGTAGCCTGAAACCCAGGAGGTCGAAGAAATCGCGAGGTCAACACGCCGTCCCCTTAAAGGGTACCTGGTTTTAAGACTCTCGCTAGAAAAGCCTGAGATAGGCTTGTGCTTAGATCGACATAGATATTGTCAACATGAGCAAGGTTCTGGCGTTTGACCACAGTCCCGCGTGAAGAGTGGTAAACATCATAGTCGTCCGGAGTTTCCTTGGCCGAACCTGCTGAGGTCACGCCAATTAGTTCCCACTTGCCATCCGCGCTGAGGGCCAACATCGGGCCTCCCGAGTCGCCCTGGGCGGCGGCCGCATCATCACCTGCGGTTCCGTTGGCCTTCATTTTGCCGACAAAAACCAGCACACCGTCTTCTTTGCGGTCTAGCTTGTTAAAGCCGTAGCGCTTCTTGCCGTCATAGCCCGTCGTAACGAGCCCCGATGAGCGGACCGCACCCGTGCTGGGTTGGTATTCGTAATCGATATAGGGCTGAACCGAGGTATTGCCAAATCCCACGATAGCAATGTCGTCACCAACCTGTGGGGAAAAAGCTGCAATCTTGCGCTGCACTTTGGAGCTGTTGGCTGGAAAATTAATCACCGCCAAATCATACTTGGACTCGCCGGTTGAGGCGTATTCGGGCTCCCGCGAATAGGATACGGCGTACACGGCTTTGGAAGCTCCGGCAGGAACAACCGACATCGATCTCAAGTCTTCGACACAATGAGCTGCGGTGAGCACCTGCGAGTCGTTAACAAAGGTACCACTGCAGCTCCCGGTTGCCCCGTAGGAGGTTCGCATCGTTAGATTGACAACTTCGGGCAGGGAATCGCTTGATACAGTGATGCCATTGACTATCTGAGGTGTGCTCGCCTGCTCTGACCCACCGCAGCCAACA